>NZ_DASPSP010000167.1:0-86189 GCF_035623875.1 Mycobacterium sp.
CTGCTCCGCGGTGGTACTAGATCGAGTCGCTTTCATGGGGCTCGATGACAATCTAACCTGACTTGGCGTTCTGGTTAGGAACTATTCCGATGTCTTGAGACATCAGTGTGCCCCTGATGTGCGCCGCGATCTGTGCCCCCGGCAGGACTCGAACCTGCGACCACAAGATTAGAAGTCATGTGCTCTGTCCAGCTGAGCTACGGGGGCCAGAGACTCCTAAGCCCAGGTCAGTGTATCCAACGACCTGGGAGGCGAGCCCCAGGTGCGCAACGCCGACAGAAATGTCGTTGGCAGAAACGGGGATTCGCTAGTGTGAGGCCCGCCACACACGTACGCTACCGACGGCTGGGCCGCGTGCAGGCCGGCGGCCTGTGCTCAATGACGAGGAGTGGCAGGGCATGACGGTTGCCATAGGAGCTCGATACTCGCGGGCTAGCGCCGAGGTGCTGCGACACGGACTGCAGCTGGCGGCCGGGCCGATGGGTGCTTACCGCACCGGCGCGTTGCTTCTCCGCGGCTCGCCGTGGGTGGTCCGCTTTCTGGCCGAATGGCTATCGGCCGAATTTCCCCCCCACGTGGTCACCGGGCAAGCCCTGTCCGGGGTGACGCCGCTGTCGGTGGGCCGCGTCGCAACGGGCTGGGCGGCGCAGCGGGCGGACCAGGTTCTCACCGCCGCGCTGGCGGACTCGCTCGGACCGAAATACCGCGAAAAGGCGCGTCATCCGATCGGCGATGATCCTGCGTGCGGCCGCCGCGGGGGCCTGTTGCAAGCGACCGGGCATCGCCGCCGTTACGCGGCGCAGACATCGGATATCAGCTACGGCCCGGACCGCGATCACTTGCTGGACATCTGGCGCCATCCCACCGTCCAGGCGAGCGACCGGGCACCGGTGTTGGTGCAGATCCCGGGCGGTGCGTGGACCGTGAACGGCAGACGGCCCCAGGCATATCCGCTGATGGGCCGGATGGCCGAGCTGGGTTGGATCTGCGTGTCCATCGATTACAGCAAGAGCCCGCGCAACGCATGGCCGGCACAAATCATCGACGTCAAACGCGCGCTGGCCTGGGTCCGCAACAACATCGCCGACTACGGCGGCGACCCTGACTTCATCGCGGTCACAGGTGGCTCCGCCGGCGGACACTTGGCCTCTTTGGCCGCGCTCACCGCTAACGACGAGCGACTGCAGCCCGGCTTCGAGGATGCCGACACAACCGTTCAGGCGGCGGCACCCTATTACGGTGTCTACGACCTGACCGATGTCAAAAAAATGCACGAGATGATGCTTCCGTTTCTCGAGCATTTCGTTATGCAAGCGCGCTACACCGACCAACCGGCGCTGTTCGAATCGGCGTCACCAATTTCGTACGTCCACCGCCAGGCACCGCCGTTCTTTGTGCTGCACGGCGAGAACGATTCGGTGATTCCCAGCGTGCAGGCGCAGGCCTTTTGCGTGGCGCTGCGCGAGGCCGGGGCCCCTACCGTCTGCTACGCGGAGCTTCCCAACGCCCACCACGCCTTTGACATGTTCGCCACGGTCCGGTCCCGACTGGCTGCCGACGCCGTCGCCGACTTTTTCGGTGTCGTTTACGGACGATATCTGCGCTCACGATCGACGGTTTTGCGCAGACGTGCAACACCGGCCAGCTGAATTTCCCGGTGCGCAACCCGCCGCGTATTTCCAATTCGGCAGCCCACCAGAGTAATTCGCAGGCCGTCGCGGACACGTTTAACCTGGTGTTCTGATCCGCACAATCGGCTACCGCCACCGCGCCAACCGGGCTAGCGTTGGAGTGGCCCGCGGCACAACGCTGGGCTGTGGCAAAGGGTATTAGCGCGTCGAGTAGCGGGCGCGGTGACAGGACGGAGGAGTGCCGGTGGCTGAGACGGTCGACGCGGCCGGATTGCCCGCCGCGCTGGGACCGCTTGATTACCTGCTGCATCGGGGCGAAGCGCATCCGCGGACGCGCTCTGGGATCATGGCGTTGGAAGTCCTCGACAGCACGCCGGATTGGGACCGCTTCCGGACCCGGTTCGAAAACGCGTCGCGACGGGTGTTGCGGCTGCGACAGAAGGTCGTGGTGCCGACGCTGCCGACGGCTGCGCCGCGTTGGGTGGTCGATCCCGACTTCAACTTGGACTTCCACGTGCGCAGGATGCGTCTCGCCGAACCCGGCACGCTGAGGCAGGCATTCGATCTAGCAGAGGTGATGCTGCAGTCGCCATTGGACATCGCCCGACCGCTGTGGACCGCCACCTTGCTCGAGGGTCTCGCGGAGGGAAAGGCTGCGACGCTGCTGCACCTCAGCCACGCCGTCACCGACGGTGTCGGCAGTGTGGAGATGTTCGCCCAGATCTACGACCTCGAGCGGGATCCACCGCCCCAGCCGACGCCTGCGCAACCCATTCCGCAGGATCTCTCGGCCAACGACTTGATGCGCGCAGGGCTCAACCACTTGCCCGCCAATGTTGTCAATGGGGTTCTTGGCGCGCTGGGCGGAGTGGTGTCGACAGTCGGTCGGGCGGTCCTCAACCCAGCGTCGGCAGTCACGGGGGTCCTCGGCTACGCCAGTTCAGGTGCCCGAGTGCTGCAGCAGGCTGCCGAGCCGTCGCCGTTGCTGCGCCGCCGCAGCCTTTCCACCCGCAGCGAAGCTATCGATATGAAGCTCTCCGACCTACACAGGGCTGCGAAGGCGGGCGGTGGGTCGATCAACGACGCCTACCTGGCCGGCCTGTGCGGCGCGTTGGGGCGCTACCACGAGGCGCTGGGCGTGCCCGTCAGCACAC
The DNA here is from genome assembly GCF_035623875.1 of Mycobacterium sp. GTDB lineage: Bacteria > Actinomycetota > Actinomycetes > Mycobacteriales > Mycobacteriaceae > Mycobacterium. The sequence continues at coordinate 2,786 of NZ_DASPSP010000167.1, forward strand.
TGCCCATGGCTGTGCCGGTGAACATGCGCGCCGAAGCCGACCCCGCCGGCGGCAACCGGTTCACCGGCGTCAATTTGGCGGCGCCAGTTGGTACGGCCGACCCGGTTGCTCGCATCCGAAAGATCCGCGCGCAGATGACACAGCGCCGCGAGGAACGCGCGCTTAACGTGCTCGGGTCCATCGCGCCAGTGCTGAGCGTCTTGCCCGGGCCGCTGCTGGAGGCGGTGACGGATTCGATCGTCGGCTCCGACGTCCAGGCCAGCAACGTTCCAGTCTTCCCCGGCGACACCTATCTAGCCGGTGCAAAGGTCTTGCGGCAGTACGGCATTGGCCCGTTGCCGGGCGTGGCGATGATGGTCGTGCTGATATCGCGGGGTGGTTACTGCACCATTACCGCGCGCTACGACCGCGCCGCAATACGGGATGAGGCACTGTTCGCCCGGTGCCTGCTGGAGGGTTTCGACGAGATCCTTGCGCTGGCCGGCGAGCCCGACCTGCATGCGGTGCCCGCGTCCTTCGCCGCCGAGCCGTCCGACTCGCCGAACCGATCGGTGTCGGGCTCATGACCGCCGACGAAGACCGCCCGTCGCGGAAATCGAACCGTGATCTTCGGTTGCCCGGGTCGGTCGCCGAAATCATGGCCAGCCCGCCTGGCCCCAAGATCGGCGCGTTCTTCGACCTGGACGGCACCCTGGTGGCGGGTTTCACCGCGGTCATCCTCACTCAGGAGCGGCTGCGCCAACGCGACATGGGTGTCGGCGAGCTGTTCAGCATGGTTACCGCTGGCCTCAACCACCAGCTCGGGCGCATCGAGTTCGAAGAACTGATCGGCAAGGCTTCTGCGGCATTGGCCGGGCGCGCGTTGAGCGACCTGGAAGAGATCGGCGAGCGGCTGTTCAACCAGAAAATCGAGTCACGGATCTACCCGGAGATGCGTGAGCTGGTCCGCGCCCACCTGGCTCGCGGTCACACCGTGGTGCTGAGCTCGTCGGCGCTGACCATTCAGGTCGGACCCGTGGCCCGCTTCCTCGGCATCCTCAACACGCTCACTAATAAGCTCGAGACCAACGCGGACGGGCTTCTCACCGGAGGTGTGCTCAAGCCGATCCTGTGGGGACCGGGCAAGGCCGCCGCCGTGCAGAAATTCGCCGCCGAGAACGACATCGACCTCAAGGACAGCTATTTCTACGCCGACGGTGACGAAGATGTCGCGTTGATGTACCTGGTCGGCAATCCGCGGCCGACCAATCCGGAAGGCAAGATGGCCGCCGTCGCCCGCCGGCGTGGCTGGCCGATCCTGCGGTTCAGCAGCCGCGGCGGCGGGGGTATCGGCTCACAACTGCGGACGCTGGCCGGCTTCGGCTCGATCGTCCCGGTGGCCGCCGGCGCGGTAGGTATCGGACTGCTCACCCGCAGCCGCCGCCGCGGGGTGAACTTCTTCACCTCCACCTGGTCACAGCTGTTGTTGGCCGCTAGCGGCGTGCATCTCAATGTCATCGGCGCCGAGAATCTGACCGCCGAACGCCCGGCGGTGTTCATCTTCAACCACCGCAACCAGGCCGACCCGGTTATCAGCGGTGCGCTGGTGCGCGACAACTGGGTTGGCGTGGGCAAGAAGGAATTAGCCAGCGACCCAGTGATGGGCACCCTCGGCAAGCTGTTGGACACCGCTTTCATCGACCGCGACGATGCGGCCGCCGCGGTGGAGACATTGCATCAAGTCGAAGAGCGCGCCGCAAAGGGGCTGTCCATTGTGATGGCGCCCGAGGGCACCCGGCTCGACACCACCAGCGTCGGCCCATTCAAGAAGGGGGCGTTCCGGATCGCGATGACGGTCGGTATCCCGATCGTCCCGATCGTCATCCGCAATGCGGAGATCGTCGCTGCGCGGGACTCGATGACGATGAATCCGGGCACGGTGGATATCGCTGTGTTCCCGCCGATTTCGGTCAAAGATTGGACACTTGACACGCTGCCGGATCGGATCGCCGAGGTCCGCCAACTGTATGTGGACACATTGGCCGACTGGCCGGTCGACGAGCTACCCGAAGCCAGCCTGTACCGCCCGGCAAAGAAGGCGGCACCGAAAAAGGCGCCGCGGAAAACCACCAGCAAGCCCGCTGCGGCGGGGGCGGCCAAGGCCACGGCGAAGAAGGTCTCCAAGGCCCAGCCCAAAACTGCGGCGAGCAAGGTCACCAAGGCCCAACCACGCACGCCTCGGCCGCGAGGACGATCGTGACCAGATCGGCCGCCGACACCGGCACCTTCACCACCGCCGACGACACGTTGGTGTTGGCGTCAGCGTCCTCGCCGGTGGAATCGGAACTGCTCGCGAAATGGTTGGACCAGCAACGTGCCCAGCACCCGGAGACTAAGCTCGAGGTGCTGCCGTTGCCGGCACGCAATGCGCCACCCGCGGCGCTCGCGCAGCTGGTCGAACAGCTCGAGTCGGACGAGGACCGATCGATCGTGCCGGTGCGGGTCTTCTGGATGCCGCAAGCCGACGCGTCGGCTTTGAACCGGGTGGCAGCGTTGCTCCCGGGGCGAAATCCATACCAGCCCAGCGAGCGTCAGCAACGCCACATCCTGCGCACTGATCCATCCCGCGCCCGGGTGGTGGCCGGCGAATCGGCCAAGGTATCCGAACTTCGTCAGCAATGGCGAGACATCACGGTCGGCGACAACCCACGTGAGTTCGCGCATTTCGTCACCCGCCGAGCACTGCTGGCAATGGAACGCGCCGAATACCGAATCCTCGGACCGCACTACAAGTCTCCGCGGCTGGTGCGGCCGGAAATCCTGGCATCCGCGCGATTTCGTGCCGGCCTGGAAAGGATTCCGGGTGCCACCGTCGAGGAAGCCGGAAAGATGCTCGACGAGCTCGCCACCGGGTGGAGCCGAGTCTCCGTCGACCTGGTCTCCGTCCTGGGCAGGATGCTCAGCCGGGGATTCGACCGGGAGATCGACTACGACGAGTACCAGGTCGCGGCGATGCGCGCCGCGTTGGAAGCTCACCCGGCGGTCTTGTTGTTCTCACACCGGTCCTACATCGACGGCGCGGTGATGCCGGTGGCGATGCAGGAAAACCGGCTGCCGCCGGTGCATGTCTTCGCAGGTGTCAACCTGGCATTCGGGGTGATGGGGCCACTGATGCGTCGCGCCGGCGTGATCTTCATCCGGCGCAATATCGGCGACGACCCGCTGTATAAGTACGTGCTCAAAGAGTACGTGGGCTACGTCGTCGAGAAGCGCTTCAACCTGAGCTGGTCCATTGAGGGCACCCGCTCGCGCACCGGGAAGATGCTGCCGCCCAAGCTTGGACTTTTGAGTTATGTGGCCGACGCCTATCTGGACGGCCGCAGCGACGACATTCTGCTGCAGGGAGTTTCGATCAGTTTCGACCAGTTGCACGAGACCGCCGAATACGCCGCCTACGCTCGCGGCGGCGAAAAGCGGCCGGAGGGTTTCAGCTGGCTGTACAACTTCATCAAGGCTCAGGGGGAACGCAACTACGGCAAGATCTACGTGCGTTTCCCCGAAGCCGTCTCGATGCGGGAATACCTCGGCCCGTCGCACGGCCCGATCGCCGAGGATCAAGCCGCCAAACGGCTTGCGCTGCAGAAGATGTCGTTCGAAGTCGCATGGCGGATTCTGCAGGCGACCCCGGTGAATGCCACCGGTCTGGTTTCGGCGCTACTGCTGACCACCCACGGGGTTGCGTTGACGCTCGGGCAGCTGCACCACACCCTGCAGGATTCACTGGACTATCTCGAACGCAAGCACACCCCGATGTCAACCAGTGCGTTGCGGCTGCGCACCCCCGAGGGCGTCCGGGCGGCGGTGGACTCGCTGTCCAACGGCCACCCGGTTACTCGTGTCGACAGTGGCCGAGAACCCGTGTGGCGCATCGCCCCCGAGGACGAGCACACCGCGGCCTTCTACCGCAACTCGGTGATCCACGCATTCCTGGAGACCGCCATCGTCGAACTGGCGCTGGCGCATGCCGGTCACGCCACAGGTAATCGGCTGGAGGCGTTCTGGAATCAGGCCATGCGGCTGCGAGATCTGCTGAAATTTGACTTCTACTTTGCCGATTCCACCGCATTCCGGCAAAACATCGCCGAAGAGATGGCGTGGCACGAGGATTGGGAAGCGCACATCGCCGGGGGCGCCGACGAGATCGACGCAATGCTGTATGCGAAGCGACCGTTGATGTCGGACGCGATGCTGCGGGTGTTCTTCGAGGCCTACGAGATCGTGGCTGACGTGTTGCGCGACGCACCCGCGGATATCGGTGAAAAGGAACTCACCAAGTTGGCGCTCGGTGTTGGCCGCCAGTACGTCGCGCAGGGCCGGGTGCGCAGCAGCGAGCCGGTATCCACGCTCCTGTTCGCGACCGCACGCCAGGTTGTCGCCGACCAGGACCTGCTGAAGCCCGCACCGGACTTGGTTGAGCGCCGGATCGCGTTTCGCCGGGAATTGCAGTCGATTCTTCAGGATTTCAACCACGTCGCGCGGATCGCCCGCAACCAGTTCGTCGCGCGCGAGGTGGAGGCGCGCGGCGGACGGCGCGACAATCAATAGCTGTCCGGGGTGCCGGCAGTCAGCGTGCCCATACTCTTGATGCATGACGGGTGCTCCGGCCACTGGGCGCGGCGCGGCGGTGTGGCCGCTGCTCGCCGGGGTGGCGGTGCTCGCCGGCTGCACCGCGGCCGGGATCGGGGCGCTGTCGGTAGCTGCGGCGCTGACCGCAACCGGGTTACCCGACCCGGGTCCGGTGACCACGCTGGGCTTGCCGTTCGTCCGCGCGGCCGGGGAGGTCGCGGCTGTGGTTGCCGTCGGAGCGTTTCTTTTGGCCGCATTCCTGGTTCCGCCGCAAAAGAGCGGCGTCCTCGACGTCGACGGCTACCGAGCCGTCCGGATCGGCACGGTAGCGGCCGGTGCATGGGCGGTATGTGCCGCGCTGCTGGTCCCGTTGACGATTTCCGACGTCTCCGGTCAACCGATGACCGCTCACCTCAACCCGGTTACGATCTGGTCGCTGGCCAGCCTGATCAACACCGCCGCGGCGTGGCGGTTGACGGCGTTGCTGGCTGCGGCGGTGACGTTGGCCAGTCTGCCGGTGCTGCGCTGGTCATGGACGCCGCTGCTGCTGGTCGGGTCGTTGGTGACCCTGATACCGCTCGGGTTGACCGGCCACTCGTCGGCGGGCGGTTCCCATGACCTGGCCACCAATGGCCTGCTGATCCATCTGGTGGCGGTGAGCTTGTGGGCCGGTGGCCTGCTGGCGCTGCTGGGCCACGTCATCCGGGGCGGTCAGCACGCCGACCTGGCCGCGCGGCGATTCTCCGCCATCGCCTTGTGGTGTTTTGTCGCGATGGCGCTCAGCGGAATCGTCAACGCCCTGGTGCGGGTTCTGCCGTCGGACCTGCTCACTACCGACTACGGGCGGCTGGTGCTCGCCAAGTTCGTCGCACTGTGCCTGCTCGGTGTGGCCGGCTGGCGTCAACGGCGGCGCGGAGTCGCTGCGCTGCAAGCGGATCCGAGTTCGCGTGCCGCCCTCACCCGGCTGGCGCTGATTGAGGCGCTGATCTTCGGCGTCACGTTCGGCATCGCCGTCGGTCTGAGCCGCACGCCGCCACCGCCGCTGCCGATCGGTATCCCCTCGATTCCCGACGTGAAGATCGGCTACGACTTCGCCGGACCGCCCACCCCGGCGCGGGTGTTGTTCGACTGGCGTTTCGACCTGATCTTCGGCACGGCCGCCTTCGTATTCGCCGCGCTGTACCTGGCCGGAGTGCGTCGGCTCCGGCGCCGGGGCGACGACTGGCCAGCGGGCCGGACCGCGGCCTGGCTACTGGGCTGCCTGGCGTTGCTGTTCGTCACGTCGTCGGGTTTGGGCCGGTACATGCCAGCGATGTTCAGCATGCACATGGCCGATCACATGCTGCTGTCGATGCTGGTCCCGATCCTGCTGGTGTTGGGAGGCCCGGTCAGCCTGGCGTTGCGGGCGCTGCCGACAGCAGGCCGCGATGACCCGCCGGGTATGCGGGAATGGCTGCTGGCCGCCCTGCACAGCAGGCTCTCGAGGTTCCTCACCAATCCCGTGGTCGCCACGGTGTTGTTCGTCGCCGGGTTTTACGGGCTTTATCTGGGCGGTCTTTTCGACACCGCGGTTGACAGCCACATGGGGCATGTCGCGATGAATGTGCACTTCTTGGTGAGCGGCTACCTGTTCTATTGGGTGGTGATCGGTGTCGACCCCACGCCGCGGCCGATCCCGCCGCTGGCCAAGGTCGCCGTGGTCTTCGCGTCGTTGCCGCTGCACGCATTCTTCGGGGTAGTCCTGATGAGCACGCAAAAGGTGCTCGGGGAGAGTTTTTATCGGTCGCTGCACCTGAACTGGCACACCGACCTGCTGGGCGATCAGCGGCTCGGCGGTGGAATCGCTTGGGCGGCAGGGGAAATACCGCTGGTCTTGGTGATGATCGCGTTGCTTGTGCAATGGTCGCGCAGCGATCAGCGGACCGCCAGGCGACTGGATCGTGCGGCAGAACGCGACGACGACGCCGAGCTGGCGGCTTACAACGCGATGCTGGCCGAGCTGGCCCGTCGCGACGCATCGCGGCATTAGCCGCGCGGCTCGCCTCGCAGGCCACTGGACTACCAAGAGTGGCGGCGAATCGCCCTGATATCGCATCCGCAATCACCGCGGCTAATCCCTCAGCCGGCGGCTCAAGTTGCTTCTGGGACTGATGAGGTCGCTTACCCCATCCGTCGTCTATCCACAGTCGCGGCTCTATCCACCGGTTCCGTCCGTCGCCGAGTCGGCACCGCCGCGGTTGTCGGTCCGCCTGCGCTGACTGGAGCCAGCACCCGGCGGTGTGGCGTCACTGGGATTGCCCGGGTCGTCAGGCAGATCACCGCCATTTCAGAAAGGAAGAGCAATGTTCGAAACGCAGGTGACCGTGGTCGGAAACATCGTGAACGACCCGAAACGTCGGCCGGCGGGCGCACAGGAAGTGATGAAGTTCCGGGTAGCCAGCAATTCACGCCGCCGCGGCGCCGACGGCCAATGGGAGGCCGGCAATTCGCTGTTCGTCACCGTCAACTGCTGGGGCCGGCTGGTCTCCGGCGTGGGCGCATCGCTGGGTAAGGGCTCGCCGGTGATCGTCGTGGGCCACATTTACACCAACGAATACGAGGACCGCGACGGGATTCGTCGCTCGACGTTGGAGATGCGCGCCACCTCGATCGGCCCCGACCTGTCCCGCTGCCACGCCCGAATCGAGAAGACGGTCTCGGTGGCAACGGATGCCGCGAGCACACCAGCGGTCGAGCGCGATGCGGCTGACGCCGAAGCCGGAGATGACGTCGCCCGGGTAACCGAGACGGGGTTGCCGCTGTCTGCTTAGCGGCGCGACCGTCTGCCTAGGATGGGTCGCGGGCAACCTCGCGACACTAGAAAGGCAATACCGCGGCATGGCTGAGTTCATCTACACGATGAAGAAGGTCCGCAAGGCGCACGGCGACAAGGTGATCCTTGACGACGTCACGTTGAGCTTCTATCCGGGCGCCAAGATCGGTGTCGTTGGCCCCAACGGGGCAGGTAAGTCGAGCGTCTTGCGGATCATGGCGGGGCTGGACAAGCCGAATAATGGTGAGGCTGTCCTGGCCACCGATGCCACGGTCGGCATCCTGCTACAGGAGCCGCCGCTGAACGAGGAGAAGACCGTTCGCGGCAATGTCGAAGAAGGGCTGGGCGACATCAAGGTCAAGCTCGACCGCTTCAACGAAGTCGCCGAACTGATGGCCACCGACTATTCCGACGAGTTGATGGAGGAGATGGGCCGGTTGCAGGAGGAGCTCGACCACGCCGACGCGTGGGACCTCGACTCGCAGCTGGAGCAGGCTATGGACGCACTTCGGTGTCCGCCGCCCGACGAGCCAGTGACACACCTTTCCGGTGGTGAGCGCCGTCGGGTGGCGCTGTGCAAGCTGCTGCTGTCCAAACCGGACCTGTTGCTCCTCGACGAGCCGACCAACCACCTGGACGCCGAGAGCGTGCAGTGGCTCGAACAGCACCTGGCCGCTTACTCGGGGGCGGTTCTGGCGGTGACCCACGACCGATACTTCCTGGACAACGTCGCCCAATGGATCTTGGAGCTCGACCGCGGCCGCGCCTACCCGTACGAGGGCAACTACTCCACCTACCTGGAAAAGAAGGCCGAGCGGTTGGCTGTGCAGGGCCGCAAGGACGCGAAGCTGCAGAAGCGGTTGCAGGACGAGCTGGCGTGGGTGCGGTCCGGCGCCAAGGCCCGCCAGGCCAAGGGCAAGGCCAGACTGCAGCGCTATGAGGAGATGGCCGCCGAGGCGGAGAAGACGCGCAAGCTGGATTTCGAGGAGATCCAGATCCCCACCGGCCCGCGGCTGGGCAACCTGGTCGTCGAGGTCGAGCATCTCGACAAGGGGTTCGAGGGACGCACGCTGATCAAGGACCTGTCGTTCACGCTGCCCCGCAACGGCATCGTCGGAGTCATCGGTCCCAACGGGGTCGGCAAAACCACGCTGTTCAAGACCATCGTCGGGCTCGAGCAGCCCGATAGCGGCACCGTCAAGGTGGGCGAGACCGTCAAGCTGAGCTACGTCGACCAGTCCCGGGCCGGTATCGACCCGAAGAAGACCGTGTGGGAAGTCGTCTCCGACGGACTGGACCACATCCAGGTCGGGCAGAACGAGATTCCGTCGCGGGCCTACGTCTCGGCGTTCGGTTTCAAAGGACCCGACCAGCAGAAACCGGCTGGCGTTCTATCCGGTGGCGAACGGAACAGGCTCAATCTCGCGCTCACGCTTAAAGAGGGCGGGAACCTGATCCTGCTGGACGAGCCGACTAACGACCTCGACGTCGAGACGCTGGGCTCTTTGGAGAACGCGCTGGAGAAATTCCCCGGTTGCGCGGTGGTGATTTCCCACGACCGCTGGTTCCTCGACCGGACGTGCACCCACATCCTCGCGTGGGAGGGCGACGAGGACAACGAGGCCAAGTGGTTCTGGTTCGAGGGCAACTTCGGTGCGTACGAGGAGAACAAAGTCGAACGGCTTGGCGTGGAAGCCGCGCGTCCGCACAGGGTGACTCACCGAAGGCTGACGCGGGACTAGTGTCAGGCCTACCAGCGCTGGTATGCGTGCTGAGGCAGGAGCAGTCGGCATGACGGGTCAACGCGGATCCACCAGCCTTCAGGGCGCTGTGGACTGGACGACGTTCGCGAAGTCTGAGGACATTCCAGACTGGATCTCCAAGGCATACACAGATACCTATCAAGGCCCGCGTGGCGACGACGCCGTGGCCGACCGCGGGTCGGCCGACAGCCCCACTGTCGCCACGGCGGTGACGCCGGCGCTGCTTGGCGCGCACTACCGGCTTGGTCTGCACCGGCCGAGCGGAGAAAGCCGAATCGCCATCTATCCACCCGACGATGCGGCCGGATTCGGGCCCGCGCTGCAACTGGTCACCGACAACGGCGCGATGCTGATGGATTCGGTGACGGTGCTGCTGCACCGGCTTGGTGTGGCGTACGCGGCGATCATGAACCCGGTGTTCCAGGTCCGCCGCAACACGGACGGAGATCTGCTGAGCGTCGAGCCGAAGACCGCAGAAGGCTCAGCGGGCGGCGGTGTCGAAGAGACCTGGGTGCACGTACAGCTTTCGCCGTCGGTTGAGCGCGAGGCGCTGCAGGAAGCCGAACGCCTGCTGCCGGGTGTGCTTGCCGATGTGCGTCGGGTCGCAGCGGACTCGGCCGCGATGTGGGCCATCCTCGACGACCTGGCCAAGGATGTGGAAACCAACGCGGGCGGGCGCTATGCGGGGCCGGATAGCGGCGATGTGGCCGCGCTGTTGCGCTGGCTGGCCGACGGGCATTTCACGCTGCTGGGCTATCAACGGTGTCCAGTTCGCGACGGACGCGTGTCGGGCGATGACGCGACCACCAGCCTCGGTGTGCTGCGCCGGCGCAAGGGTTCTCGTCCTCGCCTGACCGACGACACCGAACTGCTGGCGCTGGCGCAAACAGACGTTGCCAGCTACCTGCGCTTCGGTGCTTACCCGTATGTCCTCGCGGTGCGGGAGAACGTCGACGGCAGCGTCTTCGAGCACCGCCTCATCGGGCTGTTCACGGTCGCCGCGATGAACGCCGACGTGCTTGAGATCCCGATAATTTCGCGCAGAGTCCGCGAGGCGCTCGCACTAGCCGACCTCGACCCCGGCCATCCAGGGCAGCTGCTGCTCGACGTCATCCAGACCATGCCGCGCTCGGAGCTTTTCGCGCTCAGCGCCGAGCAGCTGTTGGCGATGGCCAAAGCCGTGGTGGATCTCGGATCCGGGCGCCGAGCACTGCTGTTCTTGCGCGCTGACCGACTCGAGTACTTCGTGTCGTGCTTGGTCTACCTGCCCCGCGACCGCTACACCACGGCCGTGCGTTTGCAGATCGAGGACATCCTGGTCCAGGAGTTCGGCGGCACCAGCCTCGAGTTCACCGCTCGCGTCACCGAATCACCTTGGGCGCTGCTGCATTTCATGGTCCGGCTACGTCCCGATGGCGCTACGCAGATCGACACCTCCGAAGCCAACCGAGTCCGTATCCAGGCGTTGCTGACCGAAGCCGCGCGCACCTGGTCCGACCGGCTGATCAGCGAGGCGACTGGGGGATCCGTCGGCGCTGTCGGACCCCTGGAGGCCGAGCACTACGCGGCGGCGTTCTCTGAGGCCTATAAACAGGCCGTCACCCCGACCGAAGCGATCAATGACATCGCCATCTTCGAGCAGCTGACCGACGACTCGGTCAAGCTGGTTCTCTCCGACCACAACTACGACGACACCGCCCGGCTGACTTGGTATTTGGGTGGGCGAACGGCGTCTTTGAGTCAGTTGCTGCCGATGCTGCAATCCATGGGTGTGGTGGTGCTCGAGGAGCGACCGTTCACCGTCACTCGGCCCGACGGATTGCCGGTGTGGATCTACCAGTTCAAGATCACGCCGCAGCTGACCATTCCGCTGGCATCGGGGGGGCCTGAGCGGGAAGCCGCCGCGAAACGCTTCGCCGACGCCGTCACCGCGATCTGGGAAGGCCGCATCGAGATCGACCGGTTCAACGAGCTGGTGATGCGCGCCGACCTGACCTGGCAGCAGGTCGTGCTGTTGCGCAGCTACGCGAAATATCTACGGCAGGCCTGTTTTCCGTACAGTCAGTCCCACATCGAATCGGTGTTGAACGAAAACCCACAGACCGCACGGTCGTTGGTCAGGCTGTTCGAGGCATTGTTCGATCCGACCCCTTCCGGTTCGTCGAAGAACCGCGACGCTCAAGCTGCCGCCGCAGCGGTTGCCGCGGATATCGACGCGTTGGTGAGCCTGGACACCGACCGCGTCCTACGGGCGCTCGCCTCGCTGATCCAGGCCACCATGCGTACCAATTACTTTGTGACACAAGAGAGTTCCGCTCGCAGCCAAAATGTGCTGTCGCTGAAGCTGGATGCGCAGCTGGTTGAGGAACTCCCACTGCCGCGGCCTAAGTTCGAGATCTTCGTGTACTCGCCGCGGGTCGAAGGTGTGCATCTGCGATTCGGCTATGTGGCGCGCGGTGGCTTGCGTTGGTCGGATCGTCGCGAGGATTTCCGCACGGAGATCCTCGGTCTGGTCAAGGCTCAGGCAGTGAAGAACGCCGTCATCGTGCCGGTCGGCGCCAAAGGCGGTTTCGTCGTCAAACAGCCGCCGTTGCCCACCGGCGACCCCGGTGCTGACCGCGACGCCACCCGAAACGAAGGCATCGCCTGCTACAAGCTGTTCATCTCAGGATTGCTCGACGTCACGGACAACGTCGATCTCACCACCGGCAAGGTCAGTACACCCGCGGAGGTGGTGCGGCGCGACGGCGACGACGCCTATCTGGTGGTGGCCGCGGACAAAGGCACCGCGACGTTTTCCGACATCGCCAACGACCTCGCCAAGTCCTACGGGTTCTGGCTGGGCGACGCCTTCGCATCCGGCGGATCGGTCGGCTATGACCACAAAGTAATGGGCATCACCGCCAAGGGCACCTGGGAAGCGGTCAAGCGGCACTTCCGGGAGATGGGGGTCGACACCCAAACCGAGGACTTCACCGTCATCGGCATCGGTGACATGAGCGGTGACGTGTTCGGCAACGGCATGTTGCTGTCCAAGCACATTCGACTGCTGGCCGCGTTCGACCACCGCCACATCTTCCTGGACCCCGATCCCGATCCGGCCGCTTCCTGGGAGGAGCGACGGCGGATGTTCGATCTGCCCCGCTCCAGCTGGCAGGACTACGACAAGTCACTGATCAGCCAGGGCGGCGGGGTGTACAGCCGCGAACACAAAGCGATTCCGATCAGCGACCAGGTTCGCGCAGCCTTGGGCATCCCGGACGACGTCAACGAGATGGCCCCGCCCAACCTGATGCGCGCGATCCTGCGTGCGCCGGTGGATCTGCTGTTCAACGGCGGCATCGGAACCTATGTCAAGGCCGAAGCGGAATCCGACGCCGACGTGGGTGACCGTGCCAACGACCCGGTACGGGTCAATGCGAATCAGTTGCGCGCCAAGGTGGTTGGCGAGGGTGGCAATCTCGGCGTCACGGCGCGCGGCCGGGTCGAGTTCGACCTGTGCGGCGGTCGGATCAATACCGATGCGATGGACAATTCGGCCGGCGTGGATTGTTCTGACCACGAGGTCAACATCAAGATCTTGGTCGACTCCCTGATCACCGCGGGCAAGGTCGACCCGGGTGAACGCACCCAACTGCTCGAGTCGATGACCGACGAAGTCGCCGAACTGGTGCTCGCCGACAATGCCGACCAGAACGACCTGATCGGCACCAGCCGCGCCAATGCCCCGAGCCTGCTGCCCGTGCATGCCGACCAGATCAAATACCTGGTGACCGAGCGGGGGCTGAACCGCGAACTCGAAGCGCTGCCGTCGGATAAGGAGATAGCGCGGCGACTCGAGGCCGGCCTAGGGCTCACGTCACCGGAGCTCGCGACGTTGATGGCGCATGTCAAGCTGGCGCTCAAAGACGAGCTGTTGCGTACCGATCTGCCGGATCAAGAGGTGTTCGCCAGCAGATTGCCGCGATACTTCCCGTCACCGCTGCGCGACCGCTTCGGTCCGGCGATCCGCTCCCACCAGCTAAGGCGGGAGATCGTCACCACGATGCTGGTCAACGATCTGGTCGACACAGCCGGCATCAGCTATGACTACCGGGTCGCTCAGGATATCGGTGTGAGTCTGGTGGATGCGGTGCGCACCTACGTAGCGACCGACGCCGTCTTCGGAGTGGGGCAACTGTGGCACAGTATCCGCGCGGCCGACGTGCCGATCGCGGTCTCTGATCGGATGACATTGGATACCCGTCGGCTGATCGACCGTGCCGGACGGTGGTTCCTCAACTACCGTCCGCAGCCGTTGGCGGTTGGCGCCGAAATCAACCGATTCGCAAAGAAGGTGGAAACGCTGACACCGCGGATGTCGGAGTGGCTGCGCGGCGACGACAAGGCGATCGTGGAAAAGGAAGCCGTTGAATTCGTCGCGCAGGGTGCATCAGAAGACCTCGGCTACATGGTGGCCGCCGGGTTGTACCGGTACAGCTTGCTCGACATCATCGATATCGCCGATATCGAGGACCACGACCCCGCTGAGGTCGCCGACACCTATTTCGCGCTGATGGACCGCCTGGGCACCGACGGTCTGCTGACCGCGGTGTCCGAACTGCCACGCAGCGATCGCTGGCACTCGTTGGCGCGCTTGGCGATTCGTGACGATATCTACGCGTCGCTGCGGTCGTTGTGTTTCGACGTGCTCGCCATTGCTGAACCGGACGAAAGCGCTGACGAGAAGATCGCTGAGTGGGAGCACACCAGCGCCTCACGGGTGGAGCGCGCGCGCCGGACGCTGACCGAAATCTACGAGAGCGGTCAAAAGGATTTGGCCACGCTGTCGGTGGCGGCACGGCAGATTCGCCGCATGACGCGCACCAGCGGGCGAGGATCGTCGGGGTGACCGCCAGCGACGATGCAGTGGGGGCACCTCCCGCTTGCGGGGGACGGAGCGATGAGGAGGAGCGGCGCATAGAAAGCGTGGGATTCGTTGCGGCTGTCCCGGTGCGGTGGTCGGACATCGACATGTACCAGCACGTCAACCACGCGATCATGGTCACGATTCTCGAAGAGGCCCGCGTCCCGTTTCTTTCGCATGCGTTCGGTGCCGATATCACCAGCGTCGGTCTGCTGATCGCCGACGTTCGCATCACGTACAAAGGTCAGCTACGGCTGACGGATTCGCCACTTCAGGTCACCATGTGGGTAAAGCGCGTGCGAGCGGTCGATTTCACGCTCGGCTACGAGGTGCGGTCGGCCAACGCTGACCCAGAGTCGAAGCCCGCCGTGATCGCCGAGTCGCAATTGGCCGCATTTCACATCGACGACCAGCGGCTGGTGCGCCTGTCGCCACATCATCGGGAATACCTGCAGCGGTGGCTCCGGTAGCAGAGCGGGGACTGTGGCTGGGTCCAGAAGCCATGGCGGCCCACCGCGCGGACTTGACCGCGTTCGTCGAGCGGGCGGCGCGGCTGGACGCCGCCGCGGTGATCCGGCTGCGCGCTCGTTCGGGCGGTTTAGTCACGGCTTGGGCGGCCACCGGCTTCGACGTGCTGGCGAGCCGGGTGGTGGCCGGCACCCTGCGGCCCCACGACTTATCCGTCGGCGCAGACGAATTGGCGCGCGGACTGGCCGCGGCAGACAGCTCCGGCTACGTCAATCCCGGATTCCCGATGGACTCCGCGTGGCGGGGCGTGTTGCCGCCGGACTCCGGTTTCACCCACCTCGACGACGTACCGGCACGCCTGATGCTTGACTTGGCGCAGCGCGGCGCCCAGTTGGCCAAAGAGCACGGCAGTGCCCAGGGGCCGCCGGTGTCGCTGCTCGACCAGGAAGTGATCCGGGTCAGCTCAGCCGACGTCAGCGTAGGTGTGCCTATGCGGTGTGTATTCGCTTTGACTGCAATGGGTTTCCTGCCGCAGTCAGCCGATGCCGTCGACGCCGACGAGATCGTCCGGGTACGTACGTTGCCGGCCTGGCTGCGCATCGACGCTCGGTTCGGTTCGGTATACCGGCGTCGCGGCGACCCGGCGCTCGTGCTGCGCTGATCTGCAGCGGAAGGCGGCGTGACGGCATTATGGTGCGTACCGGAACCACAAAGGCAGGACCGAATTGAGGTGGTCCATAAATTTCTTAAGGCCCACTCGGTATTCCCAGTAACCATACGGGTCCGCTGTATACGCCGGAAACGCGATGCCGCACCCGAACAGGCCGGGAGCGAGGATACCGGTAGTGGGGTCGTAATCTAGCTGGCCAAACTGTCTCGTGCCAGGCAGCTTTCGTCGCTCAAAACCGACCGTATAAACGACGCGGTCGCATGCCTCGAGCTTCTCGACAAAATCCGTGCCATCCACCCAGCATCTCTCCAGCCGGTCCGGATAGGTGCCGTCGATATTTTCTCGAGCCCATTCAGCCGCTTGACCTTTCAGGCCAACGTCGTCGTACAGAATCCAATCATCGAGGTAGACAGCGTATCTCAGCGGACTGCGGTAGAAGTTGATCACTCTCTCGACGGGATGACGCAAGAGATTCGGCAACGCGCTCATCGTCGAGTGAGAAGAACCAAACACGGCGACCGTGGCATTTTCCAGCGGCTGTTTTGCGAGCTTCTCCGGGTCGAGCGCCACTTCTAGCGGAATCTCCTCCAGATGAGGATAGGAAAGCTTTTTCGGAACTGCCCCGACAGCGAGGATCACATTTTTGGAGGCAAGTTCCCGCTGGTGCGTTTCAATTCTCCACTGCCTTCTTTCCAAGAAGAGGGCGGTCGCAATCGTTTGGAAAACTTCTACCCGCTCACGAACGTGTTGGGTGATCCAAACCAAAGGATCGGCAATCAGCGCCAGGGCGCATGTCTCTTGAGGATCCACGTCCCGTAGCGGCATCGGAGGCGCCGCTGAGAACCGAAATGCGGAAGAGCCGTCCAAGTAGCTCAGGAACAGCCCGACCTGCGTGTTACTCGAAACCGACCGCCACTTCTCGCCGAGGTCACCGGCGCCAAATGCGGGGTCGATCCAGGCGATCGATTCGGGCGCTATGCCCTGATCGAGGAGTTTGCCCACAGCCGCGATCCCTGCAGGTCCGGCTCCGATAACTGTCCACGCGAAGGCCGCCATCGACTCTACCTACACCAGCCAGGCGGCGGCATTGGGTGGCAACTTCCCGTCAACCAATGGCGCGCTCGTCAGAATTACCTCGCCGGCCGGGAGCGGCTGCGCCCGCTTGCCGGTGTTCAGCGCACAGCGCAGACCATGCTCACCGCGGGCGAACACCAGAGCACCGCGGCGTGCGGTCAGCCACTCGACCCGGTTTCCAGTGAACTCCGCACGGCTATGGCGTATTCCGAGTGCGTGCTGGAAGAACGACAACGTCGAGTCGGTTTCGTTGAGCTGTTTTTCGACGGTCAGGGTCGCCCACTCCGGCGGCATCGGCAGCCAGGTGTCGGGCGCTGTGGAGAACCCGAACGGGGGAGTGTCGCCGCGCCACGGAATCGGAATGCGGCACCCGTCGCGGCCGCGCACGGTGTGCCCCGAGCGTTCCCACGTCCGATCCCGCAGCGCTTCGTCGGGCAACTCGACACTGGGCAGCCCCAACTCCTGCCCGTTGTAGAGAAACACCGCACCAGGCAGCGCGAGGGTCACCATCGCCATAGCCCGGGCCCGATCGAGTCCGACGACACCCCCGCCGTAGCGGCTGGGTCCCCGTTCGACGTCGTGGTTTTCCAATGTCCAAGTGGGGGTGGCGTTTTCAATCGCTGCGGCGGCCAGGGTGTTCTCGATCGCATCATGGATGCTTGTGGTGTCGAATTTGGCTCGCACCATGCGGAAATTGAAACCCAGGTGCAGCTCGTCGGCGCGCAAGTACTCGGCCCAGCTCGCGTTGTCGAAAACCCAGACCTCTCCGATGGTCACCGCCTCGGGATAGTCGTCCATGACCGTGCGGATGTCGCGGTGAATCGCGTGCACGTTGGGATGATTGAACCGTGGATCACCGTCGCTGAGCATCCGCGGCCGCATTTCGACATCGGTGTCCGGGAGCCCCGGCGGCTTGGCCATCCCGTGCGCGACGTCGATGCGGAAGCCGTCTACGCCGCGCTCCAGCCAGAACCGCAACGTCTTCTCGAGATCGTCAAATACCTCCGGGTTGTCCCAGTTGAGGTCGGGCTGCTCGACGTCGAAGAGATGCAGATACCACTGGCCCGGATTACCGTCCGGCTTAACGACCCGGGTCCAGGACGGCCCGCCGAACACTGACTGCCAGTTATTCGGAGGCTCGACACCACCTGGTCCGCGACCGTTGCGGAAGATGTAGCGGTTCCGGGCTGCGCTGCCCGGTTCGGCGGCCAGTGCCTCTTGAAACCAGGGATGCTCCGAGCTGGTGTGGTTGGGCACCAAATCCATGGTGATCTTGATGCCGCGCTCATGCGCTGACGCGATCAGTCGTTCAAAAGCGGCCAGGTCGCCGAACAACGGATCAATGTCCCGCGGATCCGAGACGTCATAACCGTGGTCGGCCATCGGGGACACCATGATCGGGCTGAACCAGAGCGCGTCGACGCCCAGTCGATCCAGATAGTCCAGCCGCGACGCCACTCCGTCGAGGTCGCCGACGCCGTCGCCGTTGCTGTCCGCGAATGACCGCGGATACACCTGATAGAACACCGCGCGCGCCCACCACGGTTCGTGTTGCGACCTGCTCATCAGAAGGCGGAATTGACTAGCGAGTGCGCGGCCATCTCCAGGTACTCAAGCAACTCCTTACGATGCGCATCGTCGAGGGTGTCGGGGTCGATGGATGCGACCGCGGTGTGCATACACCGTAGCCAGGCGTCACGCTCGAACGGGCCGATCTGGAACGGCGCGTGCCGCATCCGCAAGCGGGGATGGCCACGTTGCTCGGAGTACGTCCGCGGGCCGCCCCAGTACTGCTCGAGGAACATCCGCAGCCGTTCTTCGGCGCCCGCCAGGTCGTCTTCGGGGTACACCCGACGCAGAATTTCGTCCTCGGCGACCAGCTCGTAAAAGCGCGACACGATCGCGTGGAAGGTGTCAGCGCCACCGACAGCGTCGTAAAAGGATTGTTCTACTTGTTCCATCACCTTCCATTGTGGGGCATCGGGACCGACCGCTGGGTGCATGTCATCCGCCGTCGCGGAACTTGGCACCCGCTGTTCATCGGATTGACCAGCGAACACCGGCCAATTTGGCGTGCGATCGCTGGCGAATCGTGGTGGACTGTTCGGCGGAGGATGTATGGCGCAGCGCAAAGGACGCCGCCACCGTAGTTCCGGTGCCGCGGCAGCCCTAACCGGGCTCGCGACCAGTTCATGTCTGCACAGTGTCTCCAGCGTCCCCCGCATCGACCAGTCGCCGGTCTCGCATGAGGCCGGCTCGATCTGGAATCGCCGGCGTGTGCTGCTGCTGAACTCCACCTACGAGCCGCTGACGGCGTTGCCCGTCCGGCGGGCGATCATCATGCTGATCTGCGGCAAAGCCGACGTCGTGCACGACGATCCAACCGGCCCCGTCATTCATTCGGCGACCAGGGCGATTGCCTTGCCGTCGGTGATCCGGCTGCGGTCGTACGTTCGGGTGCCCTACCGGGCCCGTGTCCCGATGACCCGGGCGGCACTGATGCACCGTGACCGCTTCTGTTGCGCTTACTGCGGGTCCAAGGCCGACACCGTCGACCATGTAGTGCCCCGCAGCCGCGGCGGCGATCATTCCTGGGAGAACTGCGTGGCGTGCTGCTCGAACTGCAACCACCGAAAAGGCGACAAGCTGCTCACCGAGCTCGGCTGGTCGCTGCGGTTGGCGCCGACCTCGCCGAAGGGCCAGCACTGGCGGCTGCTGTCGACGGTCAAAGAACTTGACCCGTCATGGGCGCGATACCTCGGCGAAGGCGCGGCTTAGCCAAGTGACGATGCGGGCCGCGTAGCGGCAATCCTGGTGTCGCCCGGTGGAGTGATCGCCGGTGGGATACGGTTTGCGTCGTGAGCATGATGGAAGTCCATCTTTACTTCGTGGGAATCCCGTTGTTGCTGGTGGCCGTGCTGGTGGCGCTGATCTGGTCGCGTAAGGGACCGCATCCGGCGACCTACAAGTTGTCTGAGCCATGGACTCATCCGCCGATCCTGTGGGCGGCCACCGACGAGGTTTTCGGTCATGGGGCGCATTCCGGCCACGGCACGTCGGAAATCAGCGTGGGAGGTGGTGCCAGTGGCAAGTGGTGAGGTCGCAATCGTCAGGCCGGCCGAGCTGCCCAGCGGCTCGGTGATCACCACCAGCGGGCGGATCTCCGGGGTCACCGAGCCCGGAGAGCTGTCGGTGCACTACCCGTTTCCCATCAACGACCTGGTCGCCCTTGACGACGCGCTGACCTACGGGTCGCGCGCCGCGGGCGCACGGTTCGCTGTTTACGTCGGCGACCTGGGCAGCGACACCGCGGCGCGGGCCCGCGAGATCCTGGGCAAGGTGCCGACGCCGAACAATGCGGTGCTGATCGCCGTCTCACCCGACCAGCACGCGATCGAGGTGGCTTACGGCTCGGAAGTTCGCGGCCGGGGTGTCGAGTCGTCCGCGCCGCTGGGCGTCGCCGCCGCGGCGTCGGCGTTCCAGGCCGGCGAGCTGATCGACGGCCTGGTCAGCGCAATCCGGGTGACCAGCGCCGGCATCTCGCCGACCTAGCTCGTTCCGCCCCGTCAGGCCGCCCCGCCACCGTCGAACCGGCGGGCCCGTAGCGACCGCTCGATACCGGCCCGGCCCTCGAGCACCAGCCGGCGCAGCGCCGGAGGCAGCCCGGGGTCAGCAAGAAAGCGGTCGGCGGCGGCGATGCCATCGTCGCTGATGTCCCACGACGGGTACAGACCGATCACCACCGTCTGCGCGACCTCACTCGAGCGGCGTTGCCACACGCCGGCTATCGCCGCGAAATAGCGCTCGGTAAACGGCTTCAGTAGCTCGGCCTGGCCGGGCTCGACGAAGCCGCCGATGATCGAACGGGCGGTGATGTTGGGCAACGTGTCGTCTTCGACGACCTGGCTCCACGCCTTCTCCTTGACGGCCGACTGCGGCCGCGCGGCCGAGGCTTGGGCGCCATGCCGCTTGCCGGCAGCCGTCGGGTCGCGCTGGACCTCGGCATCGATGAACGGCGTCTCCGGGCCGTCGGCGTCGACATCGCCGGCGGCGGCCAGCGCAGTGACGATGCGCCAACGCAGATCCGTATCGATCGACAGGCCGGTCAGTCCCAGATCGGCGGGGTCGTGGTCGAGCAAGTCGGCCAGCACCACGACGTGCCGGGTCGACAGCACCGATGAGCACAGTGCGTTGACGAAGGCCAGTTGATGGTCAGAGCCCGCCTGTGCGCCGCGGGCCAGTTCCAGCAGCTGGTCAGCGAACGCCGGCCAGCCGTTTAAGTGGGCCCAGTCGGGGTTGGCGTAAGAACCCAGTGCGGTCTGCGCCTGTAACAGCAGCCGCTGCGCCACCCCGACTTCGGTCTCGCCATGAACGCCGCCCGAGACCAGTGCCACGAAGTCGCGGGCGCGCAGCTCGGCGTCGCGGGTCATCTCCCAAGCAGCCGACCACACCAGCGTGCGCGGCATGGGCTCGGCGATGTCGCCGATGCGTTCCAGCGCAGTCTGCAGAGATTCAGGATCCAGTCGAAGCGAACAGTAGGTCAGGTCGTCGTCGTTCAACAGTATCAACCGACCACGCGAAATGCCAACCAGCGCAGAAACTTCCGTGTTTTCACCGCTTACATCGAGTTCGTCGCGGTGGATCCGCACCAGCTTGCCACTGCCATCGTCGTCGTAAATCCCTACCGCGAGCCGATGCACGCGTGTCTCGCCCGCGCCGGGTTCAGCGCCGCTCTGCGCCACGGCGAACCGGGTGAACCGCCCGCCGGCATCGATGTCGAAATCCGCGCGCAGCGTGTTCAGGCCGGTCGTTTTCAGCCACTGCCGACCCCAGTCGGACAAGTCACGGCCCGAGGCCTTTTCCAGCGCGGTCAGCAGGTCGTCGAACGTGGCGTTGTCGAACGCGTAGGCGCGGAAGTAGTCTCGCAGACCGGCCAGGAAGTGTTCCAGGCCGACATAGGCCACCAGTTGCTTGAGCACGCTCGCGCCTTTGGCGTAGGTGATGCCGTCGAAGTTGACTTCGACCGCGGCCAGGTCCGGGATATCGGCGGCCACCGGGTGCGTCGACGGCAGTTGGTCTTGGCGGTAGGCCCACGACTTTTCGGCGTTGGCGAACGTCGTCCACGCTTGCGTGAATTCGGTTGCCTCGCTTTGGCAAAGCACCGAAGCAAAGGTGGCGAACGACTCGTTGAGCCACAGGTCGTCCCACCAACGCATGGTGACCAGGTCGCCGAACCACATATGAGCCATCTCGTGCAGCACGGTTTCGGCGCGACGCTCATAGGACGCGCGGGTGACCTTGCTGCGGAAGACGTAATCTTCCAGGAACGTCACGGCGCCGGCGTTCTCCATCGCGCCGGCGTTGAACTCCGGGACGAACAACTGGTCGTATTTGCCGAATGCGTACGGCACGCCAAAGTTCTTGTGATAGAAGCCAAATCCCTGCTTGGTCTGGGTGAACAGCCGCTCGGCGTCCATGAATTCCGCCAGCGTGGCCCGGCAGAAGATGCCCAGCGGAATCTCGCCGTGCTCGTCGCGGTAGGTGTCGTCCCAGCGGGCATACGGGCCGGCGATCAGCGCCACCAGGTAGGTGCTCATCCGCGGTGTGGTGGCAAATGTGCGCACGCCGCCGTCGGTGCTTACCGCGGCACCGTTGGAGACGACCTGCCAGTGCTGCGGTGCGGTCACCGACAGGTCGAACACCGCTTTGAGGTCGGGTTGGTCGAAGCAGGCGAACATCCGCTTGGCGTCGGCGGTTTCGAACTGCGAGTACAGATACACCTCATTGTCGACGGGGTCGACGAATCGGTGCAGGCCCTCGCCGGTGTTGGAGTAGCGGCAGTCGGCGTCGATCACGACTACGTTGTGCTCTGCCAGACCGGTCAGTGCGATACCGATCGACTCGTCGTAACCGGACACGTCCAGTTCGCGGTCGTTGAGGGTGGCGCGGCGAATCTTG
Organism: Mycobacterium sp.; assembly: GCF_035623875.1. Taxonomy (GTDB): domain Bacteria; phylum Actinomycetota; class Actinomycetes; order Mycobacteriales; family Mycobacteriaceae; genus Mycobacterium. Next base: position 25,042 of record NZ_DASPSP010000167.1, read on the forward strand.
TCCGCGGCGATGTCGATGACGGTGTCGGCACCCGGCAGTGCAGCGAACTCGACGGTGGTGATCGACCGGAAGATCCGTTCGCCTGGCCCACCGCTGCCGTCGGTGAGATCCAGGTCGATCCGGTAACCGTCGACGGTGATCAGCGCGGCGCGTTCGGCGGCTTGGTCACGGGTGAGGTTCGGTAGTGCCACGTGTCCAACTTAGGCGCGCGACGCGGCCAGCCGCTTGGTGCCGAGACAATCAGTGCCAGCGGCGGGAACAGGACCGCCGCGGCTAGGGTTGTGCTGGACGGTTGATCGGCCGTCGAGGAGAGGATTCCAATGCCTGAGAAGTCAGTTGCCGATTTTTGGTTCGATCCGCTGTGCCCGTGGGCCTGGATCAGCTCGCGCTGGATCCTGGAGGTGGAGAAGGTCCGCAATATCGAGGTCAATTTCCGGGTGATGAGCCTGGCGGTGCTCAACGAGAACCGTGAGGGGCTTCCTGACGAATACCGGGAACGGTTGGCGAAGGCCTTCGGGCCGGTGCGGGTGGCGATTGCCGCCGAGCAGGCCCACGGCGCTGAGGTGCTCGCGCCGCTGTACACCGCGATGGGCACCCGCATTCACAACGAGGACAACAAGGACCTCGACGATGTCATCAAGCAATCCCTGGCAGAGGTGGGGTTGCCGCCCGAGTTGGCCGACGCCGCTAACACGGACGCCTATGACGACGCCCTGCGCAAGAGCCATCACGCCGGGATGGACGCCGTCGGCGAAGACGTCGGCACACCGACCATCCACGTCAACGGGGTGGCGTTCTTCGGCCCCGTGCTGTCCAAGATTCCGCGCGGCGAGCAGGCCGGCAAGCTGTGGGACGCGTCGGTGACATTCGCGGCCTACCCCCACTTCTGGGAGCTCAAGCGGACCCGCACCGAGAAGCCCGAATTCGACTAGACAGTCCGGGCGGCGAGCCGCGGCGCCCGGTTTTGGCGCGCTTGCGATTGCCGCCGCCGGGCCGCGTTGCGCCGGTGAGCACCGGCAGGTAAGGATTGCGGGCATGCGTGTCTATCTCGGCTCTGACCATGCCGGATTCGAGCTCAAGCAGCAGATCATCGACCACCTGAAGAAAACCGGCCACGAGCCGATCGACTGCGGGGCCTTCAGTTACGACCCCGAGGACGATTACCCGGCGTTTTGCATCGACGCGGCTACCCGCACGGTGGCCGACCCGGACAGCTTGGGCATCGTGCTCGGCGGATCGGGCAACGGTGAGCAGATCGCGGCAAACAAGGTGCCGGGGGCCCGCTGCGCGCTGGCGTGGAGCGTCGAGACGGCGACGTTGGCCCGGCAGCACAACAACGCCCAACTGATCGGAATTGGCGGCCGGATGCACACCGTCGACGAGGCGTTGTCCTTCGTCGATGCGTTCCTGACCACACCGTGGTCGAAAGCTGAACGCCACCAACGGCGTATCGACATACTCGCCGAATACGAACGCACTCACCACGCGCCGCCGGTACCCGGCGCGGTGGGTTAAGACCAGGCGTGCCCGAAGGGCATACCCTGCATCGACTGGCCCGGCTGCACCAGCGTCGATATGCCGGTGCGGCAGTAGCGGTCTCGAGTCCGCAGGGTCGGTTCGCTGCGGCGGCATCTGCTGTCGACGGCCAGGTACTGCGGCGCGCCAGCGCGTGGGGTAAGCATCTGTTCCACCATTATGTAGGCGGCTCGACCGTGCATGTGCACCTCGGGCTGTACGGGACCTTCACCGAGTGGACGCGGCCGCCCGATGTTGCGATGCCGCTTCCGGTCGGGCAGGTGCGGATGCGGATGGTCGGCGCCGAATACGGCACCGATTTGCGCGGCCCGACGGTCTGCGAGCTTCTGGATGACGCGCAAGTCGCCGATGTGGTGTCTCGGCTCGGGCCTGACCCGCTTCGCCGAGACGCCGACCCGGCGTGGCCATGGGCACGAATCAGCAAGTCGCGCAGGCCAATCGGCGCGCTGTTGATGGATCAGACGATCATCGCTGGCGTCGGCAATGTCTATCGGAACGAGCTGCTGTTCCGCCATCGCATCGACCCGTATCGGGCCGGCCGGGCGATCGGTGAAGCCGAGTTTGCCGCAGCGTGGACCGACTTGGTGGACTTGATGAAGATCGGTTTGCGGCGCGGCAAGATCATCGTGGTACGCCCCGAGCACGACCACGGTGCACCGTCTTACGGCCGCAATCGGCCGCGCACTTACGTATACCGGCGTGCCGGGGATCCGTGCCGGGTGTGCGGCACGACGATCCGCAGTGCCGAACTGGAAGGCCGAAACGTCTTTTGGTGCCAAACCTGCCAGACCTAACGCGGATTGTTGCAGCATGATGGGATGAACCACGCCGGCCTCGCTCGCAATTGCTCATCTGAGCGCAAGGGTCTACTGGGCAATCACATAGCTTGCACCGGTATCCATACCCGCATGAACAAGTTCGCAAGCAGTGTTGCCGCGGTAGCGGTGATGGCCGCCGGTTTGGGGTGGGTCGGTTCGGCCGCCGCGACCGAGGCTGAAGCGCAACCTGGGCCCAACATCAATTGGTGCCCGGGCGATTTCTGGGATCCGGCGTGGGGGCCTAACTGGGATTGGAACGCCTGCCACGGCACCTGGCAAGCGCCCCCGATCATCAACAACGGACCTACCATCGTCCAACGTCCGCCGAGCGTTAATAACCCGGGCGTGCCGGGACCGGTCCGCCCCAGCGGCCCTGGTGGGCCGGGAGGACCGGGTAGCCCTGGCGGACCTGGTCCTGGTGGGCCTGGTGGGCCAGGACCTGGAGGCCCCGGCGGGCCGGGCGGGCCTGGCGGACCGGGTGGGCCAGGAGGATCGGGCGGGCCAGGAGGGCATGAACCCGGCGGCCCCGGTGGACACGAACCGGGCGGCCCTGGGGGTGATGGCGGACACGGGCCCGGCGGACCGGGAGGGCCTGGCGAGCCTGGGACCGGCGAGCCCGGACCTGGAGGACCTGGAGGACATGATCCTGGGGCTCCGGGCGGGCCGGGAGCGGGCGGCCCGGGGTCTGAGGGACAGGGACCTGGCGGACCGGGCGGCCCCGGATCTGGGCCGGAACCCGGCGCGCCTGCGCCGGAACCTGCCGGACCCGGACCCGACGCCGGCGCGCCCGCACCGGATGCTAGCGGAGCTGGACCGGCCGCACCGGACACCGGCCCGTCTGGACCGGATACCGGCCCGTCCGCAGGAGCCGACTCGTCTGGCAGCTCCGACTCGTCCGGAGGAGCCGACTCGTCTGGTAGCTCCGACTCGTCCGGGGACAGCTGATAGCGACGCCGATAGGCCTTGCTGACTAGCCCCTACTAGTGTCGCGCTATCGCTGGCGTAACAAGGCGTTTCACGACGGCTGCGCGCTCATTCCTCATCTCCGCAGCGCAATTTGGCGTTATCGAGGACGAATTAGCCTCTGACGCAGATATGTACGGGCAGGCGGTCAGCGCCTCAGGCAGGCACTGTCGCCAAAGGTATTCGGCTTGAGTCTAAATCGCCCCGTATAACCCGAACCACGCACTGCGTCTCGCTGCCGGGCGAAGGGTCGCAGCCGCGAAGGCGAGAACGTGCAGCCGGCTCTCGGATCCTCAATTTCAGCCGTAGTTGTATTGCTAGAACGGAAGCATGAAAAATGTCGCGCGCTGGACCGCAGGAACAGCCATAATTGCTGCCGGTCTGGGACTGGCCGGTTCGGGCGCTGCTACCGAGACTCAAGCTCAACCGGGCCCGTTCCCGCAGTGGTGCCCAGGTGATTTCTGGGACCCGGGGTGGGGTCCCAACTGGGACTGGGGAGGCTGCCACGATAACTGGCAGGGACCTGGGCCCAACCCTCATCCTGATCCGCGCTGGGGACCGGGATGGGGTCCCGGTGGACCGTCGCCGCCGCCCTGAGCCGGTCGATCTGGCGGGCCCGGCCACCCGCCGTCTGGACCCAGTGGCCAGGGCGGACCGGGTGAACCTTGGGTAGTGAATTGCTAGACCGGGCGGACCTGGTCGTCACTGGGTGCAGCGTGGGCCGCGCAGTCAGCTCTTCTTAACCCCGAGCGCCGCGTAGATCTCATCACTGAGCGCCACGCTGCGTGGGTCCGCGTTGGCCTTGGTGGCGTCATAGCGATTCATCACGTACGCGTAACCGATCCGGTGCTCCAGGTCGACGAAACCGAACGAGCCGCCCAGGCCACCGTGGCCGAAGATCCACGGGTTGGGGCCGTTGACGCAGCGCTGGTTCAGCATGTAGCCCAGACCCCATCCATGGTCGGCAACGCGCGGGCCGAGGACCAGATCTGTGTCGAAGCCACCTTGCGACACCCGGACCAGATCCATGTGCCTGCGGCTGAGCAGTTGCTCCTGCGCGAGCGCGTTGTAGAAGGTCGCCAGTCCCAGCGCCGAGACTTGCCCGTTGGTGCCCGGGAATTCGATTTCCCGCCATAACTCGAGATCGTTGGAGCCGACTTCGTCGTCGGGTGCGAATCCCATCGACACGGCCAGGCCGGCTTTGGGGTGTTCAGCCAGCGTGGTGGGGTAGCCAGGCGCGTCGACGTCAGAAAGCATCTTGCGGATGTGGGGCTTTTCCACCAGATCGGCGCAGCGGCGTTGTTCGGCGCGTGACAAGCCGATGTGGACCTCGGCGCCGAGCGGCGCCGCGATTTCGGTGCGCAGATATTGACCGACCGTGTTACGTGTCACGCGGCGGAACACCTCGCCGAGGATGAAGCCGTAAGTCGTCATGTGGTAGCCCTGCGCGGTTCCGGGCTCCCACCACGGTTCGGCGGCGGCCAGCCGTTCGCAGACCAAATCCCAGTCGGTCATCTGCTGCCAGGGCAGTCGCTTGCGCGGCCCGATCACGCCCGACTGGTGAGCCATCACCATCCCGATGGTGATGGCCTCCTTGCCGGCCTGCCCGAACTCGGGCCAATACCGGGATACCGGCGCATCCAGATCGAGCTCACCGCACTCGACGAGCTGATGTACGCATGTGCTGGTCAAGCCTTTGGTGCCGGACAGCACGGTGGCCACCGTGTCCACCTGCCACGGTCGGGTACCGGCGGCATCGGCCGTACCGGCCCAGAGGTTGACGACCAACTCGCCATCCACCCAGGCTGCGACCGCTGCACCAACCTCTTTGCCCTGCACAAAGTTCTGCTCGAACGCGTCGCGTACCCGCTCGAAGCGCGACGCGCATGAGCCGTGGATTTTGACGTGGGCCATTGTGCCAGTGTGCTGAATTGTCGGCCTCCTCAGCCTCGCCGGACCCGCTAGTCCTCCGCCTGCTCCGCCTCCACAGCCTAATAGGCCCGCATGTCGAGTGCCCGACTCGAGCGGGCGACGGGAATCGAACCCGCGTAGCTAGTTTGGAAGACTAGGGCTCTACCATTGAGCTACGCCCGCGTGTATTAGTCGAGCGCGACTGTACGTTGCGGCAGACATCAAATCCAAATGATGCCATTCCGTAACTTCGTTGTGAGGCCGCTACTGGGATGGCGGGGCTTGGCCGTAGGATCGCGAGGTCACCGCGGGGTGTAGCGCAGCTTGGTAGCGCATCCGCTTTGGGAGCGGAAGGCCGCAGGTTCAAATCCTGTCACCCCGACCGGCACGTCACAGGCAACGGGCTTGAGCAGTACAAGACCACCAGAAGTCCGCCAGTACAACCGAGGAGCAAACCCGTGAAGAGCACCGTCGAGCAGTTGAGCCCCACCCGGGTTCGCATCAACGTTGAGGTGCCTTTCACCGAGCTGCAGCCCGACTTCGACCGGGCCTACAAAGAGCTGGCCAAGCAGGTGCGACTGCCGGGGTTCCGTCCCGGCAAGGCACCGGCCAAGCTGCTGGAGGCGCGCATCGGCCGGGAGGCGATGCTCGACCAGGTCATCAACGAGGCCCTGCCCAGCCGCTACGGCCAAGCGGTCACCGAAACCGACGTGCGTCCGCTGGGCCAGCCCGAGATCGAAGTCACCAAGAAGGAGTACGGCCAGGAGCTCGTTTTCACCGCCGAGGTCGACGTACGACCCGAGATCACGCTGCCCGACCTGAGCGCGCTGAAGATCACGGTGGATCCGATCGAAGTCAGCGACGAGGACGTCGACGCCGAACTGCAGTCCTTGCGGGCCCGGTTCGGCACCCTGACTGGAGTCGAACGGCCAGCCGCGACCGGCGACTTCGTCTCGATCGACCTGTCGGCCAATATCGACGGCGAAGACGTGCCCGAGGCATCGACGAAGGGACTGTCCCACGAGGTCGGCTCCGGCCAGCTCGTCGATGGTCTCGACGACGCGATCGTCGGCCTGTCAGCCGGGGAAAGCAAAAGCTTCACCACCACGATGGCAGCCGGGCCGCACACCGGGAAGGAGGCTGAGGTCACCGTGACCGTGGGCTCGGTCAAAGAACGCGAGCTACCCGAACCCGATGACGAATTCGCCCAGCTGGCAAGCGAATTCGACACCATCGACGAGTTGCGCGCCAATCTGACCGATCAGGTGCGCCGGGTCAAGCGCGTCCACCAGGCGGAGGAGATCCGCACCGCCACATTGGATGCCTTGCTCGAGCAGGTCGACATGCCGCTGCCGGAAGCGATCGTGCAGGCCCAGGTGGACAACACCCTGCACAACGCGCTGCATGGCCTCGACCACGATGAAGCCAAGTTCGCCGAAGCGCTGGAAAAGCAAGGCTCGTCGCGCGAAGAGTTCGACGAGGACACCCGCTTGAACTCCGAAAAAGCCATCAAGACCCAGTTGCTGCTGGACGCGCTGGCCGACGATCTCGACATTCAGGTCAGCCAGCAAGACGTCACCGAACGGCTGGTGCTGACGTCGCAGCAGTACGGCATTGAACCCCAACAGTTGCTCGGCTACATGCAGCAGAACAATCAGCTGCCGGCGATGTTCGCCGACGTGCGCCGCGGGCTGACCATCGCTGAGGTGGTCGAGACGGCCACCGTCACCGACACCGACGGCAACGCCATCGACACCGAGGAGTTCTTTGGCAAGCACGCCGGATCGGAGGCCGGGGATGATGGGGAGACTGCGGACGTCGACGTCGCCGAAGCCACGGATGCCGGAGGCGCCGCGGCGTCGTCCGAAGAGCCGTCGGGCGACACGAAGTGACGCTGTGAGCGAACGCGGGGAGTTCGGGGAGTGCGCGGCGGCCCCGGTTGGTTAGTGTCGGTGCATACGGAACTCAAAGAAAGCAGGTAAGCCACTGTGAGCCGTGCGAGTGAAATGCGGGCGAACGCGGGGGGTCTGAACCTCGTCGATTCGGTCTATGAGCGTTTGCTCTCCGAGCGCATCATTTTCCTGGGGTCGCAGGTGGATGATGACATCGCGAACCGGCTTTGCGCGCAGATCCTGCTGCTCGCGGCCGAAGACAGCAACAAGGACATCTCGCTGTACATCAATTCGCCCGGCGGATCGATCAGCGCCGGCATGGCGATTTACGACACCATGGTGCTGGCGCCGTGCGACATCGCCACGTACGGAATGGGCATGGCCGCGTCGATGGGCCAGTTCCTGCTGGCCGCGGGCACCAAGGGCAAGCGGTACGCGTTGCCGCACGCCCGCATCCTGATGCACCAGCCGTTGGGCGGGGTCACCGGTAGCGCCGCCGACATCGCCATCCAGGCCGAGCAGTTCGCCGTCATCAAGCAGGAGATGTTCCGGCTCAACGCCGAATTCACCGGCCAGCCGATCGAGCGCATCGTGGCGGATTCGGATCGCGACCGCTGGTTCACCGCCCCGGAAGCCCTGGAATACGGGTTCGTCGACCACATCATTACCCGTGCCGAGACCAACGGAGCCCGATCACTATGAACCCCGAACTCCAGCCCCAAGCGCGTTACATCCTGCCGTCGTTCATCGAGCATTCGAGCTTCGGCATCAAGGAGTCCAACCCATATAACAAGCTGTTCGAGGAACGCATCATCTTCCTCGGCGTCCAAGTCGACGACGCGTCGGCCAACGACATCATGGCGCAGCTGCTGGTGCTGGAATCCCTCGATCCCGACCGCGACATCACTATGTACATCAATTCGCCGGGTGGTGGGTTCACCTCGCTGATGGCGATCTACGACACCATGCAATACGTGCGAGCCGACATCCAGACGGTGTGCCTGGGACAGGCCGCCTCGGCCGCGGCTGTGCTGCTGGCCGCCGGAACACCGGGCAAGCGGATGGCGCTGCCGAATGCGCGCGTGCTGATCCACCAGCCCTCGCTGTCGGGCGTGATCCAGGGCCAGTTCTCCGACCTGGAGATCCAGGCCGCCGAGATCGAGCGGATGCGCACGCTGATGGAGACCACGCTGGCTCGCCACACCGGCAAGGACGCCGCGACGATCCGCAAGGACACCGACCGGGACAAGATCCTGACCGCGGAAGAGGCCAAGGATTACGGGATCATCGACACCGTCCTGGAGTACCGGAAGCTGTCGGCGCAGACTGCGTAACGGTTTCGGCCCATCGCCGAGCGTGCACTCACGGCGACTTTTCCGCGGCTGATTCTTCGTCCTGGATACACGCTCGGCGAATAGCGGCGATGTCGGCTGGTCGCACCCGACAGCACCCCCCGATCACCCGTGCGCCTGCTGCCAACCACTGCACAGCCAACTGCGGCGCGAACCGCGACGGGCCGACCCATGCGCGCCGAGCGCTATCCCAGCGCTCGCCGCTGTTGGGATACACGATCACCGGTTTGCCGGTTACTCGGGCCGGGCCGATCGCCGACAGCACGTCGTCGGGTGTGCAGCAATTGACCCCGACCGCGACAATCTCCGGTACTCCCGCTGCCACGGCGAAAGCGTCGGCCAGCGGCTGACCGGCGCGGGTGTGTGTGCCGTCGACGGTGTAGCTGAGCCAGGCCGGCACACCAAGTGTTCGCACCAGGTTCACCAGCGCCTCGGCCTCGTCGACGTCGGGGATGGTTTCCAGGGCCAGCACGTCGGCGCCGGCGTCTGCCAGCACCTCCAGCCGAGGCCGGTGCCAGTCCTGTAGCTGCGCAACGCTGAGCCCGTAGCGTCCGCGGTATTCCGAGCCGTCGGCGAGCGCGGCGCCGTACGGGCCTACCGAGGCGGCTATCCGCCGCCCCACGCCGCCCACTTCGTCGCGCGCGTTCCTGGCAAGTTCGACGCTGCGCCGAAGCAGCCGGGCAGTGTCGTCGCGACCGATCCCGCGGGCGGCGAAGGCGTCGAAGGACGCCTGGTAGCTGGCCGTGGTCGCGATCATTGCCCCGGCACGAAAGAAGGCGGTATGCACCGCGGTGACCTCCTGCGGCGCGTCGGCCAGCAGCCGTGCCGACCACAACGCGTCGGAAAGATCATGACCGCGCGCCTGGAGTTCGGTCGCCAGGCCACCATCGGCGATTAAGGCGGTATTCTCGGGCACGGCGAATCCCACAGGCCTAATGTAGGTCCGCCGACCATGTCCGGCTTTCGGTCGCATAACGGCCGCGACACGCCAAGGACACGGCGGCGCGTTCCGGCAAGCGTGGGGCCGCCTCAGGCGATATGTTCAGGCAGGCAAGCACGAATATCACCGACGCGATTCGGCTCTAACGGTCGCATCGCTGTAGAGCAAGCGGGTAGCGTCGGGAAAATACACGCGGCATAGCACGATCGGACCGGTAACAGGAAGTAGGCCTCCAGCACCATGGCGCGCATCGGAGACGGCGGTGACCTCCTGAAGTGCTCGTTCTGCGGAAAGAGCCAGAAGCAGGTCAAAAAGCTAATTGCGGGGCCCGGCGTATACATCTGCGATGAGTGCATCGATCTCTGTAACGAGATCATCGAAGAGGAACTCGCCGACGCCGACGACGTCAAACTTGACGAGCTGCCCAAGCCTGCCGAAATCCGCGACTTCCTGGAGGGCTACGTCATCGGCCAAGACACCGCCAAGCGGACGTTGGCGGTCGCTGTCTACAACCACTACAAGCGCATTCAGGCGGGCGAGAAGGGCCGTGATTCCCGGTCAGGCGAGCCCGTCGAGCTGACCAAGTCCAACATCTTGATGCTGGGCCCCACCGGGTGTGGCAAGACCTACCTGGCCCAGACGCTGGCCAAGATGCTCAACGTGCCATTCGCCATCGCCGACGCCACCGCGCTGACCGAAGCCGGTTACGTCGGCGAGGACGTGGAAAACATTCTGCTCAAACTGATCCAGGCCGCCGACTACGACGTCAAGCGCGCCGAGACGGGGATCATCTACATCGACGAGGTCGACAAGATCGCCCGCAAGAGCGAGAACCCCTCGATCACCCGCGACGTATCCGGGGAAGGCGTGCAGCAGGCGCTGCTGAAGATCCTCGAAGGCACCCAGGCGTCGGTGCCCCCGCAAGGCGGCCGCAAGCACCCGCACCAGGAGTTCATCCAGATCGACACCACCAACGTGCTATTCATCGTGGCCGGTGCGTTCGCCGGGCTGGAGAAGATCGTCTCCGACCGGGTCGGCAAGCGCGGTTTGGGCTTCGGGGCCGAGGTGCGCTCCAAGGCCGAGATCGACACCACCGACCACTTCGCCGAGGTCATGCCGGAAGACCTGATCAAATACGGGCTGATTCCCGAATTCATCGGCCGGCTGCCGGTGGTCGCGTCGGTGACGAACTTGGACATGGAGTCTCTGGTCAAAATCCTGTCTCAGCCCAAGAACGCCTTGGTCAAGCAGTACACCCGGCTGTTCGAGATGGACAACGTCGAGCTCGAATTCACCGAGGACGCGTTGGAAGCGATCGCCGAGCAGGCGATTCATCGCGGCACCGGGGCCCGCGGCTTGCGCGCGATCATGGAAGAAGTTCTGCTGCCGGTCATGTACGACATTCCCAGCCGTGACGACGTCGCCAAGGTCGTGGTGACGAAGGAGACCGTCCAGGACAACGTGCTGCCGACGATCGTGCCACGCAAGCCGGCTCGCACCGAGCGCCGCGACAAGAGCGCCTAGCAGAACTGGCCCGTTCGGTAACTGTTGAGTGCCGACGCCGCTGGGACAATCCCACGGCGGACCTCACACGCGCTGGATTTACTGAACTTCTTTCTGGCTGATGTTCGCGACGGTCTGGGCCGGTACCTCTCGATTTATCTCCTGCTGACCCACCACTGGGACCAGGCCTCGATCGGCTTCGTGATGGGGGTCGGCGGCATCGCGGCGATCATCGCGCAGACACCGGTGGGCGCTTTCGTCGATCGGACGACCGCCAAGCGGGCGCTGGTAATCGCCGGCGCAGTTACAGTCACTACCGGGGCCCTGGGGACGAAAGCCGATCTTCCTGGTTGGTTTCGCCGTCTTGACGGCTCGCGGCTTCCTCTACACGCTGTCCGACAACTCGTACTGGCTGGTCGGCGTTCAGATCCTCGACGGCGTCGGCGCCGGGATTTTCGGCGCGCTGTTCCCGCTCGTCGTGCAGGACCTGACGCACGGGACCGGGCGGTTCAACGTCAGCCTGGGTGCGGTGACCACAGCGTGGGGTGTGGGCGCGGCGCTCTCGAACATCGTCGCCGGATGGATCGTGGTGGTCGCTGGCTACGACGCGGCGTTCAGCTCGCTGGGTGCCCTTGCCGGGGTGGGCTTGGCGCTCTACCTCGCTGCCATGCCCGAGACCGGCCCCAATGCCGCGACAAGTGTGAAAAGCAGGTCCCCCGCGCCTCCCCCAAATGGGGGAGGCGCGGGGGAGGGAAGCCGCTAGCAAATATTACCGGCGCGTAACTTCGATTCTTAGACTTCGCGCGCCAGCAAAAGTGACGAACACCACACTTCGTCGCGAGATTGGCCGATGACGTGTGTCTGACCTCGTATTTTGGTCAAGTGGCGGTAGCGTGGCGGTGTGTATCGGCGTCAATGAATCCTAAGAATAGTGCAATAATCGGTACCGCCAGTGACATAAAACCCGGCCGGGGATTCACTCCGACGATACGCACCGGTAGCTGCAGCGTGCCCGTGCGGTGAACAGCGATGGAAGGCGGGGACGTGGGTCCGAACGACAACGGAGCCAGGTCAGAATCTCACCCAGATTCACACCGAGCCGATGCGACGCTGCCCGAACCGCAAAAGCGGGAGAAACTAGAACAAATTGTCATCCGTTTCGCCGGGGACTCCGGCGATGGCATGCAGCTCACCGGTGACCGGTTTACTTCGGAGGCAGCGCTTTTCGGTAACGACCTGGCGACCCAACCGAACTATCCGGCCGAGATCCGCGCGCCCCAGGGCACGCTGCCGGGCGTCTCGTCGTTCCAGATCCAAATCGCTGACTACGACATCCTCACCGCCGGCGACCGGCCCGACGTGTTGGTTGCGATGAACCCGGCGGCGCTGAAGGCCAACATCACCGACCTGCCCATCGGCGGGCTGGTGATCGCCAACTCCGACGAGTTCACCAAGCGCAACCTGGCCAAAGTCGGCTACCAGGACAACCCGCTGGAAAACGGAGAACTGTCCGACTACAAGGTTGAGGCCGTCCCGATGACCACGCTGACGCTCGGCGCGGTCGAGGTCATCGGCGCTTCGAAGAAAGATGGCCAGCGGGCCAAGAATATGTTCGCGCTGGGCTTGTTGTCGTGGATGTATGGGCGGCCGATCGAAACCAGCGAACGATTCATCAGGGAGAAGTTCGGCCGCAAGCCTGACGTCGCCGAGGCGAACGTGCTGGCCCTGAAGGCGGGGTGGAACTACGGGGAAACCACCGAGGCCTTCGCCGTCACCTACGAGGTCTCGCCGGCGAAGCTGCCCACAGGTGAATACCGGCAGATCTCCGGCAACACCGCGTTGGCCTACGGCATTGTCGCCGCCGGTCAGCTGGCCGACATTACGGTTGTGCTCGGCAGTTATCCGATCACGCCGGCCTCGGACATCTTGCACGAGCTCTCCAAACACAAGAATTTCAACGTGATTACCTTCCAGGCTGAAGACGAGATCGGCGGGATCTGCGCTGCACTGGGCGCCTCTTACGGCGGTGCGCTCGGGGTCACGAGCACATCGGGACCCGGCCTGTCGCTGAAGTCCGAGGCGCTTGGACTGGCGGTGATGACCGAGCTGCCGTTGCTGGTCATCGACGTGCAGCGGGGCGGGCCGTCGACCGGCTTACCGACCAAGACCGAGCAGGCTGATCTGCTGCAGGCGCTGTACGGCCGCAACGGGGAGTCGCCGGTGGCGGTGCTGGCGCCGCGGTCGCCGTCGGACTGCTTTGAGACCGCACTGGAGGCGGTGCGCATCGCGGTGTCGTACCACACCCCGGTAATTGTGTTGTCGGACGGGGCAATTGCTAACGGCTCAGAGCCGTGGCGAATCCCGGACGTCGATACGCTGGAGCCCATACAGCACATCTTCGCCAAGTCGGACGAGCCGTTCCAGCCGTATGCCCGCGACCCGGAAACCCTGGCTCGGCAATTCGCCGTACCCGGCACCCCCGGTCTGGAACATCGCATCGGCGGGTTGGAAGCTTCGAACGGTGCGGGCGACATCTCCTACGAGCCGGCCAATCACGATCTCATGGTGCGGTTGCGCCAGGCCAAGATCGACGGCATCTCTGTTCCCGATCTGGAGGTCGACGATCCGACCGGAGACGCCGAACTGCTGTTGATTGGGTGGGGCAGCTCCTACGGTCCGATCGGCGAGGCTTGCCGGCGTGCGCGGCGCAACGGCATCAAGGTTGCGCATGCCCATCTGCGGTATCTCCGACCATTCCCGGCCAACCTGGGCGAGGTGCTGCGGCGCTACCCGCAGGTCGTGGCGCCGGAGATGAACTTGGGCCAGCTGGCGCTGCTGCTGCGTGGCCAGTACTTGGTCGACGTGCAATCGGTTACCAAGGTCCAGGGCGTCTCGTTCTTGGCCGACGAGGTGGGGCGTGTCATCCGCGCCGCGCTGGGCGGGACATTGGCCGAAATCGAGCAGGACAAGACGATGGTCGCGAGACTGGCGGCGGCTACGGTTGGAGCGGGAGCTAACTGATGACTGACCTGATCGGCACGGGCGTGGATCTCGGGCTGCCGGACGTGCTGTCCAAGAACTACGGTGTGCCCACCACCGACCAACCGCAGAAGGCCAAGGACTTCACCACTGACCAGGAGGTCCGGTGGTGCCCCGGGTGCGGCGACTACGTCATCCTCAACACGATGCGCAACTTCCTGCCGGAGATGGGACTCCGCCGCGAGAACATCGTCTTCGTCAGCGGCATCGGCTGCTCGAGTCGGTTTCCCTACTACCTGGAAACCTATGGCCTGCACTCGATCCACGGCCGTGCGCCGGCGATCGCGACAGGTCTGGCGCTGGCGCGTGAGGACCTGTCGGTCTGGGTGGTCACCGGAGACGGGGACGCGTTGTCGATCGGCGGCAACCATCTGATCCACGCGTTGCGTCGCAACGTCAACCTGACCATCCTGCTTTTCAACAACCGGATCTACGGCCTGACCAAGGGTCAGTACTCGCCGACATCCGAAGTCGGCAAGGTCACCAAGTCGACGCCGATGGGATCGCTTGACCAGCCGTTCAACCCGGTGTCGCTGGCGCTCGGCGCCGAGGCGAGCTTCGTCGGCCGGGCGCTGGACTCCGACCGCAACGGCCTGTCCGAGGTTTTGCGTGCCGCGGCGCAGCATCGCGGGTCCGCGTTGGTCGAAATCCTGCAGGACTGCCCAATTTTCAACGACGGTTCGTTCGACGCGCTGCGCAAAGAGGGCGCCGAGGAGCGGGTGATCAACGTCCGCCAGGGCGAGCCGATCATCTTCGGCGCCAACGGCGAATACTGCGTAGTGCGGTCGGGATACGGACTCGAGGTGGCCAAGACCGCCGACGTCAGCGTCGACGAGATCGTGGTGCACGACGCGCACGCCGCCGATTCGGCTTACGCGTTCGCGCTCTCGCGGCTGTCTGAGCAGAACCTCGAGCACACGGTGATGGGCATTTTCCGTCAGGTCAGTCGGCCAACCTACGATGACGCGGCCCGAGCACAGGTCCGCGCCGCGCAGGAGTCCAAGCCGGGCGACCGCGCCGCATTGCAGTCGCTGTTGCACGGGCGCGACACCTGGATTGTGAACTGAGGTGACGCCGGCGGCGAAGCCGGCTTCGTTGGCCGGTGTGGTATTGGCAGGGGGAGCGTCGCTACGGATGGGCCGGGACAAGGCCACCATGCCGGTTCCCGCCGGTCTCCTCGGCTCCAAAGACGGGTCCGAAGCGCCCACAACGATGGTCGAGCAGGTGGTCAGCGTTGTCGGGCAGCGGTGTCAGCCGGTTTTCGTCGTCGCCGCGCCGGGACAATCCCTGCCGGAACTGCCGGCCCGCGTGGTGCGAGACGAGGTGCGAGGACTGGGCCCCTTGCTCGCCACCGGGCGCGGATTGCGCGCCGCCGCCGAGGCCGGCGCGAAGCGGGCGTTCCTGTGCGCCGCCGATATGCCATTGCTGACTGTCGATTTGATCGACTTGCTGGAAAGCCGGGCCATTGAACTGGACGCCGACGTCGTGTTGCCGTGGGACGGCCGCGATCACTACCTGGCTGCGGTATACCGGACCGAACTGGCCGCGCAGGTCGATGCTCTGATAGCCGCCGGCGAACGGAATATGCGCGCGTTGGTCGACCGGGTCGACGCGCAACGAATCGTGATACCCGAGTCCCGGTCGCTGGCGAACGTCAACTCGGCGGCCGATCTGCGCCTGCTGCAGCGGACCGGGAGCTGACAAGCTAAACCCTCTTTCACGCGGGTTCAATTTAGTCGGGCAACGCTTTCCATCGACAATTATTCGACGCGTTCACACGTCCGAAATTTGTGCGCATTTAAATGTTGATTAATAAACGTGCGATTAGCTACAGTGAATTCCGTCGATTATGTTTTGATTGGTCAGCATTGGTGCAGTAGTCAAATCTGAAATTCGACTCGTATCACGTTGCGGCAGCGGACGTTTGGGGCATCCAGCGATCGGGCACGGGCGACGCCGACGGCGAGTCACGCCGTCGTGAAGCGGGATAGTCAGCCGACTTCTGGCAAATGACCCAAGCTATTGTCGCCGCTCCGATCGAGGATTCACGCCGGCCCTCGCCGGATGGTGATCGCCGGCCCGCAATGTTAGTGAAATCCTGTGGCAAATAGTAATATTAGCGATCCACCGCTTCGCCTGGCCTGGGACAGGCCTGATTCTCGCACCGTTGGCTCGAACGCGGCATATTTTGTTGAAATAGCCTATCCTGCTTGGGATTAAGAGTCTCAAGCCGTTGTGGCGGGACTGCCGGTGGACACCTTCCGTCGGGGGCCTTGTGCCACCGGTCTGGCTAACACGCCGACCTGGACATCGTCCTTAGCGCAAGGCGATGGTCGCGCAGCGCTCCGGGCCGAGCAGTTTGGCCACGGCAAATGCGTGGCACAGTTCACAAAAAGTGCGTGATTTGGCTCACGATCACACCTACGCGCTGAGCCGCTGACGTGAGCGAAAAATGCGCACGTGACCTGGGGGGACAATTAGCTGACGCAGCCGCAATCGGCCCGTTATTGGTTCGAGATAGCGGCGTGTCGTGAGATGACGAATGCTCCCCGGTCTCGTACGGTCCGTTTCGGCCCGAAAAAGGCAAAGCAAAATCGAATCCACGGACCCGCGTGTGAGCGGAGGCTGCGGACGGCGACGACGCCTCCGTATAGCCGTCGGGCAGAAGCCCGGTCGGCGGCTCAGGCCCCCGCTGTCGTGCCCGAACGAGACGGCGCGACTCGAAGCATCACCCCGCCCTGGACACAGGCACCCGCCCACATGGCTGGGCTTATTTCGGCGCGCGCACCGCGAAAGGAACGATGTTGAAGAACGTCCGCCAGGCGCTCACCATGGCTGCGATCACCGGTGTGCTCGCGACGGCGCCGCTTACCCTGTCCAACGGCGTCGCCTTCGCAGCAGACGACATGCGGTGGGACCCGAACACGCTAGGCGCGCCCTTCCTGCCTGCTGGGTTTGTGGCACCGCCCGCGCCCGACGCTGCGCCGGCTCCGGACGCGCCGGACGCGCCGCCTGCTCCGGACGCTGCGCCGGAAGCTGCGCCCGCACCGGACGCGCCCCCGCCGCCGGCCCCGCCGGCCGACCTGCCCCCGGCGCCCGACGCGCCGCCACCTCCGGCGCCGGAAGCTGCGCCCGCACCGGACGCGCCCCCGCCGCCGGCTCCGCCGGCCGATGACGCGCCCGCGCCGAAGCCGGCCAAGGCGCCCGTCAAGGCGTACACCGTCAACTGGGACGCGATCGCTGCGTGCGAGTCCGGTGGCAACTGGGGGATCAACACCGGCAACGGCTACTCCGGCGGTCTGCAGTTCACGCCGAGCACCTGGCGGGCCAACGGTGGCTGGGGATCCCCTAACGGCGCGAGCCGTGAGGAGCAGATCCGGGTAGCCGAGAACGTGCTACGCACGCAGGGCATCGGCGCCTGGCCGGTCTGCGGCCGACGCGGCTGACCAACGCGAACAAACTGACGGCGGTGGCCGGGCTGAGCCCGCCACCGCCGTCAGGCGTCTCACGCGGCTAGAGGTCGAACACCAGCAGGGTGCTGGTAGCGGTCGCCACGATCGCACCCGACGCGTCGGTGACTGCTCCCTCGGTAAAGGCCACCCGCGAACCCGCTTTGACGACGGTCCCGGTCGCGGTCAACGGGCCGGCGCCGAGCCGGACCGGCTTGAGGTAATTCACCTTGATCTCGATCGACGTGTAGCCCCTGCCGGCTGGTAGCGTGCTGTGCACTGCTAACCCGGCGACGGAATCCAGCAGCGTGCAAACCAGGCCGCCGTGGACGCCGCCATTCGGGTTATACACCGACCCGTCCGGTCGGCAGGCGAACACGACCTTGCCGGGTTCTGCGTCGACAAGCTCGCATTGCAGCAGCGCGGTCATCGGGGGTGGCGGAAGCTCCCCGGCGATCATCGCCTTGAGATAGTCGATGCCGGCCATAGCGAGGCCGCGCGCAGTGCCCGGGCCGGGGTCGTGCCACGTCACCGTGCGTGAGCGTTGCGGTCCCCACAGCTCTTTTTCCGTGTTGTTGTCGACGGTGGTCATGGTGTCCTTTCTGCTCGCTGCTAGGCCGTCGCCCAGTGGTAGCGGTCACGACCCGGGTCGCCCGGACGGACCGCGTGGTCGAGGCCCCAGGCCAGCAACGCATCCAACACCGGCAGCAGCGCGCGGCCGGAATCCGTGAGCTGGTAGTCGAATCGCGGTGGCGCTGCGCTATACCGGACACGCTGGATTACCCCGGCGTCGTCCAGCGCCTTGAGCCGGGCCGCCACCCGGTCCCGGGGCGCGCCGGTGCCGCGAACGATGTCCTCGAAGCGGCTGTTACCCAGGGCCAGCTCGCGGACGATCAGCAACGCCCATCGCTCGCCGACCAAATCCAGGGCGGCGGCGATGGGGCAAGGCCGGCCGGGCAGGTCGGCCAGCGTGACAGCCGGCACAAGACCAGCATGTCAACATCGAGTTTGAAAATCAAACTTACTCCACGTGATGCTGCGCACACCGCACCAAGCACCGCCCTGTGTTACCAACGACTCGTGACCGCAACGGCATTCGACAACCTCGACGACTACGTGGCGCTGCCACGTGTCTCGGGCCTGGCAGTCTCGGCGGACGGCTCGCGGGTGGTAACCACCGTGGCCGAACTCAACGAGAAACGCACCGAGTACGTCAGCGCCGTCTGGGAAGTCGATCCGACCGGCGACAGGCCCGCACACCGGCTTACCCGTGGCGCGAAGGGGGACTCCTCACCGGCGTTCAGCGTGCACGGCGACCTGCTGTTCGTCTCCTCGAGACCTACCGGCGACAACACCGACAAGCCATCGGCCTCGCTGTGGCGGCTGCCCGCGGAGGGCGGCGAGGCCGTCGAAGTGTTGAGCATGCCCGGTGGGGTCAGCGTGGTACGCACCGCCCGCGGCGCCGACGCCACGGTAATCGGCGCCCCGCTGTTGCCGTCGGCGCGCGACGTCGACGACGACCGGCGGCTGCGCGATTTGCGCAAGGCCAACAACGTCAGCGCGATCCTGCACTCCGGGTATCCGGTGCGCTTCTGGGACAAGGACATTGGCCCGGATGAACCTCATCTGTTCGACGCGGCGGATCTGCGGGATCTGACGCCGCAGCCCGGCGGGGCGCTGCGTGAAGCCGGATTCGATGACGCCGTATTTGATATCAGCGCCGACGGCCGATTCCTGGTGACGACCTGGCGGGTCACCGGGCCCGAGGCCACCGAGCGCTCGGTGCTGGTGCGGGTTGACCTGGCTTCCGGAGAACGCCGCGTGATTGCTGACGATCCGGACGCCGACCTCGAACAACCCGCGATCTCGCCAGACGGGTTGGCGATCGCGTTCGCCCGGGAAACCATCACCACTCCAGACCTTGCCCCGCGAATGACGCTGCAATACCTGCGATTCGGCGACCAACCGCGATCGGTGGCGCAAACATGGGATCGCCGGCCGACGTCGATAACCTGGTCGAGCGATGGCACCTCGCTGGTGGTAACGGCCGATCAGGGCGGCCGGGCTCCGGTGTTCCTCGTCGAATTGTCGAGCTCGACGGTCACGCAGCTCACCGACGACGACTTCGCTTACACGGACGTCGTCGCCGCGCCCGGCGGTGTGTTGTACGCCTTGCGCAGCTCGTATGCGGCACCGCCGCATCCGGTGCGGATCGATCCCGGTGGTGCCGTCACCGTGCTGCCATGCGTCGACTTGCCAACGCTGCCGGGAACTTTGACCGATGTCACCGCCCCCGGCGCAGACGGGACGGTGTTGCGATCGTGGTTGGTGCTGCCCGACGACGCAGCGCCCGCCCCGCTGCTGTTATGGATCCACGGCGGGCCGCTAGACAGTTGGAACAGCTGGTCATGGCGATGGAACCCGTGGCTGCTGGCCGCCAAGGGCTACGCGGTGCTGCTGCCCGATCCGGCGCTGTCGACCGGCTACGGACAGGAGTTCATCCAGCGTGGTTGGGGGGCGTGGGGCGGACCGCCGTTCGACGATCTGATGGCCGCCACCGACGTGGCCTGTGCTCACCCGCGCATCGATGCGACCCGGGTCGCCGCGATGGGCGGCTCATTCGGCGGCTACATGGCCAACTGGGTCGCCGGCCACACGAACCGGTTTGCCGCGATCGTGACCCACGCCAGCCTGTGGGCGCTGGACCAATTCAGTCCGACAACCGATCACGCCTACTACTGGCGCCGTGAGATGACGCCGGAGATGACCGCCGCACACTCGCCACACCAGTTCGTCGACCGGATCGGCACGCCGATGCTGGTCATCCACGGCGACAAGGACTATCGCGTGCCGATCGGCGAGGGCCTGCGGCTGTGGTACGAGCTGCTCGCCAAGTCGGCGCTGCCGGCCAGCGAGGATGGCAGCAGTCCGCACCGGTTCTTGTACTTCCCGTCGGAGAACCACTGGGTGGCCGCGCCACAGCACACGAAGATCTGGTATCAGGTGGTGGTCGCCTTCCTGGCCGAGCACGTGCTGGGGGAGAGCGCCGAATTGCCCGAGATGCTCGGAGTAGCGTCGCGCCTGTGACCGGAACGCGCGAATACGACATCGTCTTATATGGGGCAACTGGCTTCGTGGGTAAGCTGACCGCCGAATACCTGGCCCGCGCGGGCGGAGACGCGCGGATCGCGCTGGCCGGCCGGTCGACCGAACGCCTGCTCGCGATCCGCGAAACGCTGGGAGAGTCGGCGCAGTCTTGGCCGGTCCTGGTGGCGGATGCCTCCTCGCCGTCAACGCTGGATGCCATGGCCGCCCACACCAGGGTGGTCGTCACCACCGTCGGGCCCTACAGCCGGTACGGCCTGCCGCTGGTCGCGGCGTGTGCCGCGGCGGGTACCGATTACGCCGACCTGACCGGCGAACCGCCATTCGTTCGCGACAGCATCGACCTGTACCACAAGCAGGCCCTGGATACCGGCGCACGCATCGTGCACGCGTGTGGATTCGACTCGATCCCTTCAGATCTCACGGTGTACGCGCTGTATCGGAGGGCACGTGATGACAGCACCGGCGAGCTGGTCGGCACCGACTTCGTGGTTCGCTCCATGTCCGGCGGGCTATCCGGCGGGACGATCGCCTCGGGTGTGGAAGTGCTGCGCACCGTTTCCAGTGATCCCGACGCGCGCCGTCAGTTCGCCGACCCCTACACGCTGAGCCCCGACCGCGGCGCCGAACCCGAACTCGGCGCCCAGCCCGACCTGCGGTGGCGTCGTGGTCGCCAGATCGCCCCGGAGCTCACCGGTCTGTGGACGGCCGGATTCGCGATGGCGCCCACCAACACCCGAATCGTGCGCCGCAGCAACGCATTACAGGGGTGGGCGTACGGCAAACAATTCCGGTATAGCGAGCACATGAGTCTGGGGTCGTCGGCCGCGGCGCCGGTGGCGTCAGCCGTCGTCAACGTGGTCGGCAACGCAGTATCGGGGTTGGGCAGCCGCTATTTCCGGCTGCTGCCGCCTCGACTGGTGGAGCGGGTGCTGCCCAAACCCGGCAGCGGGCCCAGCGCAGCCGCTCGGCAGCGCGGCTTCTACAAGGTCGAGACCTACACCACCACGACCACCGGTGCCCGTTATGTCGCCACCATCGCCCAGCAGGGCGACCCGGGATACCAGGCCACCTCGGTGCTGTTGGGGGAAAGCGGGCTGGCGCTGGCCAAGGATCGCGATGAACTCTCCGAGCTACATGGTGTGCTGACACCCGCAGCCGCGATGGGTGACGCACTACTGGCGCGGCTCCCGGCCGCAGGGGTGTCGCTGGAAACCGCCAAGCTGACGCCCCGCTAACGCCCGGTGACGATGCGGGCCGTGGAGCGGCCCGAGGTGGGGGTACCGCCCGCTTGCGGGGGAGAGGCGGGCAATCAGCAATTAAATCTGCTCTGACGAACTCCTGTCGGAGCGCTCCAGCTCCGACTAGTGTCGTTATCGAGTTACCACACCATCCCAGCAACGTTAGGTGGACGGGTTCATGTCTGGCCTTGAAGATCTTCTCGCTCAGATCCCCACGAGTGACATCGCAAGCAAGATCGGCGTCGACGAGGGCGAAGTCAACAAAGCAGTTCAGCTGTTGGTACCGGTGCTGGTCGGCGGACTGCACGAGAACGCACAGGACCCCGATCATGCCAGCAAAATCGAGTCCGCGGCCGACAGCCACGTCGGCCTGCTCGACGGCGGCGTGAACCTTGATCATGTCGACGAGCAGGAAGGCCAGCAGGCGATCGCGAGGATCTTCGGCGGCAATGATGCCGCCCAGGTCGCCAGCGCGCTGGCCGGCGGCGGCGGAGGCGACAGCAATCTGCTCAAGCAGCTGCTGCCGATCTTGGCGCCGATTGTGCTCGCCTATGTCGGAAAGCAACTCAGCGGAAAGAGCGGAGCTCCCGCCGGCGCCGGCGGAGGCGCGCTCAACGACGTGTTGGGCAGCATCCTCGGCGGGATGGGCGGCAACAAGTCGCTGGGTACCGTGTTGGGCAATGTATTGGGTTCCAAGGCCGGCGACATTCTCGGCGGCTTGCTGGGCGGCAAGAAGTAACCAGGGACGGCACCGCATGCGGGCGGTGTTCGTCGCGCACCCCGGTGCTTTCTAGAATTGACGGGTGACCGCTAGCCCCGAACCTGCCGCCAACGAGCGGGCCGAAGCCCTGCCCAAGGCGTGGGATCCGGCTGCGGTCGAAAGCGCGATCTACCAACGCTGGGTCGACGCGGGCTACTTCGCGGCGGACCCGACCAGCGCCAAGCCTGGGTACTCGATCGTGCTGCCGCCGCCGAATGTGACCGGCAGCCTGCACATGGGCCACGCACTGGAACACACCATGATGGATGCGCTGACCCGCCGCAAGCGCATGCAGGGTTATGAGGTGCTGTGGCAGCCAGGCATCGACCACGCGGGCATCGCGACGCAGAGCGTGGTGGAAAAGCAGCTCGCGCTGGACGGGAAGACCAAGGAGGACTTCGGCCGCGAGCTGTTCGTCGACAAGGTGTGGGACTGGAAGCGCGAGTCCGGCGGCGCCATCGGTGGCCAGATGCGCCGGCTGGGCGACGGCGTGGACTGGAGCCGCGACCGGTTCACCATGGACGAGGGCCTGTCGCGAGCGGTACGGACGATATTCAAGCGGCTCTATGACGCCGGCCTGATCTATCAAGCCGAGCGGTTGGTGAACTGGTCGCCGGTGTTGGAAACGGCGATCTCGGATCTCGAGGTCCGCTACGAGGACGTCGAAGGCGAACTGGTGTCGTTCCGGTACGGCTCGCTCGACGACGCAGAGCCGCACATCGTGGTGGCCACCACTCGGGTGGAAACGATGCTGGGCGACACTGCGATTGCGGTTCATCCCGATGACGACCGCTACCGACAGCTGGTTGGTACCACATTGCCGCACCCGTTCCTGGACCGGCAGCTCATCGTCGTCGCCGACGACCATGTCGACCCCGAGTTCGGTACCGGCGCAGTCAAAGTCACGCCTGCCCACGACCCGAATGACTTCGAGATCGGGCTGCGCCATCAGCTGCCGATGCCGTCGATCATGGACACGAAGGGCCGGATTGCCGACACCGGAACACAATTCGACGGGTTGGACCGCTTCGATGCCCGCGTCGCAGTGCGCGAAGCTCTTGCGGCGCAGCGCAGGATCGTTGAGGAGAAACGCCCTTACCTGCACAGCGTCGGACACTCCGAGCGCACCGGCGAGCCGATCGAACCGCGGTTATCGCTGCAGTGGTGGGTGCGGGTGGAATCGTTGGCCAAGGCTGCTGGCGACGCGGTGCGCAATGGCGACACCGTGATTCATCCCGCCAGCCTGGAGCCGCGCTGGTTTGCCTGGGTCGACGACATGCACGACTGGTGCATTTCGCGGCAGCTGTGGTGGGGTCACCGTATTCCGATCTGGTATGGGCCCGACGGTCAGCAGATATGCGTGGGCCCGGACGAGACACCGCCCGACGGCTGGGAACAGGACCCCGACGTGCTGGACACCTGGTTCTCGTCGGCGCTGTGGCCGTTCTCCACGCTGGGTTGGCCGTCGAAGACCCCGGAACTGGAAAAGTTCTATCCGACAAGCGTTCTGGTGACCGGTTACGACATTTTGTTCTTCTGGGTGGCCCGGATGATGATGTTCGGCACCTTCGTCGGCGGGGACGACGCCATCACCCAGGACGGCAAACGGGGCCCGCAGGTGCCGTTCACCGATGTCTTCCTGCACGGCCTGATCCGAGATGAGGCGGGCCGAAAGATGAGCAAGTCCAAGGGCAACGCCATCGATCCGCTGGACTGGCTGGACATTTACGGCGCAGACGCGTTGCGGTTCACGCTGGCCCGCGGCGCCAGTCCCGGCGGCGATCTCGCGGTCGGCGAGGATCACGTGCGGGCGTCGCGCAATTTCGGCACCAAGCTCTTCAATGCCACCCGGTTCGCATTGCTCAACGGTGCCCACCTCGCCCCGTTGCCTGACCTCGCCGAATTGACCGACGCCGACCGTTGGATCCTGGGACGCTTGGAAGAAGTTCGCGCCGAGGTTGATTCGACTTTCGACGGATATGAATTCAGCCGGACCTGTGAAGCTCTGTACCACTTCACCTGGGATGAATTCTGCGACTGGTATGTCGAACTGGCCAAGACGCAGCTGGCCGACGGTCTGACCCACACCACCGCGGTGCTGGCCGCCGTGCTGGACACCCTGCTGCGGCTGCTGCATCCAGTGATCCCGTTCATCACCGAGGCGCTGTGGCAGGCGTTGACCGGTCAAGAGTCGCTGGTGATCGCCGACTGGCCGAGGTCGTCCGGTATCAGCCTGGATAGGGTTGCCGCGCAACGGATCACGAACATGCAGAAGCTGGTGACCGAGATCCGCCGCTTCCGCAGCGACCAGGGTTTGGCGGACCGGCAGAAAGTGCCGGCCCGGCTATCCGGCATCGACACCGCGGACCTGAGCGGCCAGGTGGGCTCCGTCACATCGCTGGCGTGGCTGACCCAGTCGGGCCCGGAATTCAGGCCGTCGGCGTCGCTTGAGGTTGGCCTGGGCGGGGGCTCGAACTGTTCCGTAATGGTCGAACTCGACACCTCGAGCACCATCGACGTCGAGGCCGAACGTCGACGCCTCGAAAAAGATTTGACCGCAGCACAAAAGGAGCTGGCGTCCACAACCGCCAAATTGGGCAACGCCGACTTCATGGCCAAAGCGCCGGCCGCTGTCGTCGACAAGCAACGAGAGCGTCAGCGAGTCGCTCGCGAGGAAGCCGACCGGATAACGGCCAGGTTGGCCGGGCTGCAGTGACCCTGGAGCCGCCCGACCCAGGATCTACCGGCGTGGTTCCGACCCCAGATGAGATCGCGGCCCTAGTGCAGGTCGAGCATTTGCTCGACCAGCGCTGGCCGGAAACCAAGATCGAGCCGAGCCTGACCCGCATCAGTGCGCTGATGGACCTACTCGGCTCACCGCAGCGCGGCTACCCGTCGATTCATATCGCCGGCACCAACGGCAAGACCTCGGTGGCGCGGATGGTCGACGCGCTGTTGACCGCATTGCACCGGCGCACCGGACGGACTACCAGCCCGCACCTGCAGTCGGCGCTCGAGCGGATCTCGATCGACGGACACCCGATCAGTCCGGCCCAGTATGTGGCCACCTACCGGGAGATCGAGCCGTTCGTGCAGATGATCGACCGGCGGTCGCAGGACGACGGCGGCCCGGCGATGAGCAAGTTCGAGGTCGTCACCGCAATGGCGTTCGCGGCGTTCGCCGATGCGCCGATCGAGGTCGCCGTCGTCGAGGTGGGTCTGGGCGGCCGTTGGGACGCCACCAATGTGGTCGACGCGCCGGTCGCGGTCATCACCCCGATCAGCGTCGACCACGTCGAATACCTCGGTGGCGACATCGCCGGGATCGCCGGTGAGAAGGCCGGCATCATGACCAAGGCGGAGGAGGGCGCGCCCGACACCGTGGCGGTCATCGGCCGCCAGGTGCCCGAGGCGATGGAGGTGCTGCTGGCGCAGACCGTGCGCGCCGACGCCGCGGTCGCCCGCGAGGACTCGGAATTCGCGGTGCTGGGCCGTCAAGTCGCCATCGGCGGGCAAGTGCTGCAACTGCAGGGCCTCGGCGGGGTGTACTCCGACGTGTATCTACCGCTGCATGGTGAACATCAGGCCCACAACGCGGCGGTGGCGCTGGCCGCGGTCGAGGCGTTCTTCGGTGCGGGCGCGCAGCGTCAACTCGATGTGGAGGCCGTCCGGGCCGGATTCGCCGCCGCCACCAGCCCGGGCCGGTTGGAGCGCATGCGCAGCGCCCCGACGGTGTTCATCGACGCCGCGCACAACCCCGCGGGTGCGGCGGCGCTGGCGCAGACGCTTGCTGAGGAGTTCGATTTCCGATTCCTGGTCGGGGTGGTCAGCGTGCTGGCCGACAAGGACGTCGGCGGCATCTTGGCCGCGCTGGAACCGGTGCTCGATCGAATCGTGGTCACCCACAACGGGTCTCCGCGTGCCCTGGACGTCGAGTTGCTGGAGCTTGCCGCGCAGCAGCGGTTCGGGCCCGACCGGGTGATCGGCGCCGAGAGCCTGCCCGCCGCCATCGAAACCGCGACCGCGCTGGTTGACGACGCGTTCGCAGAAGGGGAAGTCGGGGAGGACGCATTCTCCGGCACTGGCATTGTGATCACCGGCTCGGTGGTCACCGCCGGGGCTGCACGTACGTTGTTCGGTCGTGATCCGGCGTGACGGACCCGGACGACAACGGTGGAGTCCGGTCGCCGGATCCGTGGAAAAGCTTCCGTGGGGTGACGGCCGGGACGCTGATCCTGGAGGTGATCGTGGTGCTGCTGGCGTTGCCGGTGGTCAGCGCAGTCGGCGGCGGGCTGACGCCGGGCGCACTGGGATACCTGCTGGGTTTGGCGGCGGTCCTGGTCGTGCTCGCCGGGCTGCAGGGCCGGTCGTGGGCCATCTGGGCGAACCTTGCCGTGCAGCTGGTACCGATCGCCGGCTTCCTGGTCTACCCGGGGGTGGGTTTCATCGGGATACTGTTCGCCGCGGTCTGGGCGCTGATCGTTTATTACCGGTCCGAGGTTCTCCGCAGGCAGCGACGTGGGCTCCTCCCGGGCCAAGAAGGCCCGCCGGACTGATCGCCGTCGTCGGTGCGCCTCGTTGGTTCGGTACGCTGTCCGCCGTGACCGCGCCGGCGATGATGCAGTGGGGGCACCCCCAGCCGCGCCGGCGACGATGCAGAGCGAAGCGATGGGGAGGAGCGGCGCTAATGGCTGCGCTGGCGACGATGCAGTGGGGGCACCCCCAGCCGCGCAGCGGCGAGGGGGACGAAGCGATGGGGAGGAGCGGCGCTAATGGCTGAGCGGACCCTCCTGTTGATCAAGCCCGACGGGGTCGAGCGACGCCTGGTGGGCGAGATCATCGGCCGGATCGAGCGCAAAGGCCTGACCGTCGCGGCGCTGGAAATGCGCGTTGTCAGCGACAAGCTGGCCCGCCAGCACTACGCCGAGCATGACGGCAAGCCGTTTTTCGCGTCCCTGCTGGAGTTCATCACGTCGGGACCCCTGGTGGCCGCGATCGTCGAGGGCCCACGGGCGGTCGCGGCGGTGCGGCAACTGGCCGGCGCAACCGACCCGGTCGAGCAGGCCGCGCCCGGCACCATCCGCGGCGATTTCGGCCTCGAAACGCAGTTCAACCTGGTGCACGGCTCCGATTCGCCAGAGTCGGCTGAGCGTGAGATCGCGCTCTGGTTTTCCGGGACCTGACCCCGGGTCGGTGCACTCGGTCCTAGGCGCCTCGGCGGTATGGGATACTGAGTAGCGGGTGAACGTCGCCGGACCGGCTTCCGACGCCCGAATGAAGACTTCGACAAGCGCGACCACCGCGAACCGCGATGCGGCGCCGACTGTCCAGCCATCATTCAAACCGGCGCCGAGCGCGTTCGAAATGAGCTGCTCGGGGCGAGACCATCACAAGTTCGGGAGAAGTGGCCCGGACACATAGCAAAGCCCTCGCGTGGCCGCGTCGCAAGGACGCGCCCGGGGGCTTGAGGAGATTACGTGATAGACGGTGGCCCATCCTCAGAGCTTCCCGAAGACTCGTCGCAGCACGAGGACCTGCCTGAACGGCTAAGAGTCCATTCGCTGGCGAGAGCGCTCGGGACGACCAGCAAACGGGTGCTTGACGCACTGGCCGAACTCGACGGCCGGATACGTAGCGCGCATTCCACCGTGGACCGCGTCGACGCGGTCCGGGTGCGCGACTTGCTGGGCAGCACGCCAGCTACCGCCGTCGCGGCGGTCATCGCGACCGAGACCGAGGCGGCCGTCGCGGCGGAGGAACCTGAATCCCGGCTGATGCTGGAGACGGCGGCCGACCGTCCTGAGTACATGCCGCTTTTCGTCGCGCCACAGCCGATCGAGATCGACGACAGCTCAGACGACACCGACGACTCGGCGGACTCCGACGATGACGACCTCGACACCGACGACGACCAGACCGAACGCCCGGCCGGCCGGCGGCGTCGCCGTGGACGCCGCGGGCGTGGCCGCGGCCGCGGCGAGCAGGGCGGGTCGGAAAACCGCGATGGCGACGACGCCGACGGTGGCGACGCCGGTGACAACGGCGAACGACGAGATTCGGCCGACGCCGAGAAGGACGAATCCGAGGAAGCCGACGGTGGCGACGGTGAGGACACCGACACCGGTGACGCGGACAACGGTGGGGCCGATGCCGGCAACCGTCGTCGCCGACGCCGTCGTCGCCGCAAATCGGGGTCCGGCGACGACAACGACGACAGCCCGTCGCCCGACGATCCACCGAACACCGTGGTGCACGAGCGGGCACCCCGGGCCGCTGACAAAGCCAAGAACGACTCCGCCAGCACCGAGATCCAGGGCATCGACGGATCGACCCGGCTGGAGGCCAAACGGCAGCGCCGCCGCGATGGGCGCGATGCCGTACGCCGCCGCCCGCCGGTCCTGACCGAAGCCGAATTCCTGGCCCGCCGCGAAGCGGTCGAGCGGGTGATGGTGGTGCGCGACAGGGTCCGCACCGAACCGCCGCACCCCGGCGCCCGGTACACCCAGATCGCCGTTCTCGAAGACGGCATCGTCGTCGAGCACTTCGTCACCAGTGCCGCCTCGGCATCCCTGGTCGGCAATATCTATCTGGGCATCGTGCAGAACGTGCTGCCGTCGATGGAGGCGGCCTTCGTCGACATCGGCCGCGGCCGCAACGGCGTGCTTTACGCCGGTGAGGTGAACTGGGAAGCCGCCGGGCTGGGCGGGTCCAACCGCAAAATCGAGCAGGCGCTCAAGCCGGGCGACTACGTCGTGGTGCAAGTCAGCAAGGACCCGGTCGGACACAAGGGTGCCCGGCTGACCACCCAGGTGTCGCTGGCCGGTCGCTACCTGGTGTACGTGCCCGGTGCATCGTCGACCGGGATCAGCCGCAAGCTCCCGGACACCGAACGCCAACGCCTCAAAGAGATCCTGCGTGAGGTGGTGCCGTCAGACGCCGGGGTGATCATCCGTACCGCCTCCGAGGGCGTCAAGGAGCAGGACATCCGCGCCGATGTGGCCCGCCTGCAGGACCGGTGGGCGAAAATCGCCGCGCAGGCGGAGGAGACCAAGGAGAAGGCGGCCGGCGCCGCTGTGGCGCTTTACGAAGAGCCCGACGTCTTGGTCAAAGTGATTCGTGACTTGTTCAACGAGGATTTCGCTCAGCTGATCGTGTCCGGCGAGGAAGCCTGGACCACCATCAACGAGTACGTGAATTCGGTTGCCCCCGAGCTTGTTTCGAAACTGACTAAATACGAGGTCGCAGAGCTTGCTGAGGGACAGGCGGGCCCTGACGTCTTCGCGGTGCATCGCATCGACGAGCAACTGGCCAAGGCGATGGACCGCAAGGTCTGGCTGCCCTCGGGTGGCACGCTAGTGATCGACCGAGCCGAGGCGATGACAGTGGTCGACGTCAATACCGGCAAGTTCACCGGGTCCGGTGGCAACCTCGAACAGACCGTTACCAAGAACAACCTCGAAGCGGCCGAAGAGATCGTGCGCCAGCTGCGTCTGCGCGATATCGGCGGCATTGTCGTCATCGACTTCATCGACATGGTGCTCGAGTCCAACCGTGACCTGGTGCTGCGCCGGCTGACCGAGGCGTTGGCTCGTGACCGCACTCGTCATCAGGTGTCCGAAGTGACCTCGTTGGGGCTGGTGCAGCTCACCCGCAAGCGGCTCGGAACTGGGCTGATCGAGGCGTTCTCCACGACGTGTCCGCACTGCGGCGGCCGCGGAATAACCCTGCACGCTGACCCCGTCGACTCGACGTCGGCGACCAGTCGTAAACCCGAGTCGGGCGGCAAGCGGGGCCGGCGCTCCAAGAAGAGCCGGTCCGACGAGCAGGCGGTGGCCAAAGTGCCGGTGCACACTCCCGGCGAACATCCGATGTTCAAGGCCATGGCCGCGGCCAACGGTCGCCATGACGACGAAACCGACGAGGCTGCGCCCATCGAGGACGTCGATGCAGCAGTCGGCGAGCACGACCGGGACCACGCGGAAACCGATGGTCAGCTCCAGGAGCAAGTCGCGCGCGAGGCCGCCGAAGAAGACTTGGAGGATGCCGACTTCGACGACAGCGATGAAGACGACGAGGTCGACCTCGACGACGACGAGGACCTCGACGACGAGGACCTCGAGGATGAAGAAGACGAGGACGATGAGGTCGATGAGGACGAGGATCTTGACCTCGACGACGATCTCGACGTCGAGGACAGCGACGACGCCGAAGACTCCGATGTCGAGGAATCGGGCCACGAATCTGCCGTCGCCGCCTTCACCGCGCCCGCTGCGCAACCCCGCCGGCGTCGGGCAGCGGCCAGGCCGGCCGGCCCACCGATCCATGAGGCCTGAACTGACTGGTTTGACCCTTTAGCCGCTGGTCACGTACCCTTGACCAGTTGTCACCAGGCCCGCTGACCGGGTTTTGGTCGGCACTCCCAGACCAGCCCGCGCACCTTCGGTACCGCGCGGCGCCCGAAGGACGCGAAGAAGAAGAGGTAGACGTAACCATGGCGACCTACGCAATCGTCAAGACCGGTGGCAAGCAGTACAAAGTCGCGGTCGGGGACGTGGTCAAGGTCGAGAAGCTCGAGTCCGAGCCTGGCGCGAAGGTGTCGCTGCCGGTGGCCTTGGTCGTTGACGGCGCCACCGTGACCACCGACGCCGCGGCGCTGGCCAAGGTCGCGGTGACCGGTGAGGTGCTCGAGCACACCAAGGGTCCCAAGATCCGTATCCACAAGTTCAAGAACAAGACCGGCTACCACAAGCGTCAGGGTCACCGTCAGCAGCTGACGGTCCTGAAGGTCACCGGCATTAAGTAGCGGAGGCGACGAATAGATGGCACACAAGAAGGGCGCTTCCAGCTCACGCAACGGGCGCGATTCCGCCGCCCAGCGCTTGGGCGTCAAGCGGTTCGGCGGTCAGCTTGTCAAGGCCGGCGAGATCATCGTCCGTCAGCGCGGCACGCATTTCCACCCGGGCAGCAACGTCGGCCGCGGTGGCGACGACACCTTGTTCGCCAAGGCGGCGGGGGCCGTCCAGTTCGGCGTTAAGCGGGGCCGCAAGACGATCAGCATCGTCACGGCCCCGACCACCTCTGACTGAGACCGACTGAGCGTCGCGAGTGTGAAGCCGCACTAGCTTCGCACTCGACGAGTAAGAGGAACCCGATGCCTCGGTTTGTCGACCGCGTCGTCATCCACACGCGGGCAGGCTCCGGCGGCAACGGCTGCGCGTCGGTCCACCGCGAGAAATTCAAGCCGCTCGGCGGTCCGGACGGCGGCAACGGCGGCCGCGGCGGCAGCGTCGTGCTGGTCGTCGACCCGCAGGTGCACACCCTGCTCGACTTCCACTTCCGGCCGCACATCGTCGCTGCTTCAGGCAAGCAGGGAATGGGCGGTAACCGCGATGGCGCCGCGGGTGCCGACCTGGAAGTCAAGGTCCCCGACGGGACTGTCGTGCTCGACGAGGACGGCCGGTTGCTCGCCGACCTCGTCGGTGCGGGCACCCGCTTCGAAGCCGCGGCCGGAGGTCGCGGCGGGCTGGGCAACGCCGCGCTGGCCTCGCGGGCCCGCAAGGCGCCGGGTTTCGCACTGCTCGGCGAAAAGGGCGAATCCCGCGATCTCACACTCGAACTCAAGACCGTCGCCGACGTCGGGTTGATCGGGTTCCCGTCGGCCGGCAAATCCTCGTTGGTGTCGACGATCTCGGCGGCCAAACCGAGGATCGCCGACTACCCCTTCACCACGCTGGCGCCCAATCTGGGCGTGGTCTCGACGGGGGAGCGCACCTTCACCGTCGCCGACGTGCCGGGCCTGATCCCGGGTGCGTCGCAGGGCCGCGGTCTGGGCCTGGACTTCCTGCGGCACATCGAGCGGTGTGCGGTGCTGGTGCATGTCGTCGACTGCGCCACTGCCGAGCCGGGCCGCGACCCGGTGTCCGACATCGATGCGCTGGAAGCCGAACTGGCCGCCTACACGCCTACGCTGCAGGGTGACTCGGCGCTAGGTGATCTCGTAGAGCGGCCGCGGGCGGTGGTGCTCAACAAGATCGACGTGCCGGAGGCCCGCGAGCTGGCCGAGTTTGTTCGCGACGATATCGCCGCGCGCGGCTGGCCGGTGTTCCTGGTATCGACGGTCAGCAGGGAAGGGTTGCAGCCGTTGGTCTTTGCGCTCGCCGACATGGTGTCGCAGTATCACGCCGCACAGCCGGTTCTAGTGCCGCGACGGCCGGTGATCCGCCCCATCCCGGTCGACGAGTCCGGTTTCACGGTGGAATCTGACGGGCAGGGTGGCTTCGTCGTCCGCGGCCGGCGACCCGAGCGCTGGATCACGCAGACCAATTTCGACAACGACGAGGCGGTCGGCTACCTCGGTGACCGGCTGGCCCGGCTGGGCGTCGAAGACGAGCTGCTGCGACTGGGCGCCCGGCCTGGATGCGCGGTTACCATCGGCGAGGTCACCTTCGACTGGGAGCCGCAGACGCCGTCCGGCGTTGACACCACGATGGCTGCCCGCGGCACCGATGCCCGCCTGGAAAGCACCGACCGCGTCGGGGCCGCCGAACGCAAGGCGGCGCGCCGTCGTCGCCGCGAGCCGCGCGCATGAGCACCGCGCGTGAAGCTGTCCGGACAGCGCGAAGCGTGGTGGTCAAGGTCGGCACCAGCGCATTGACGACGCCGACCGGCATGTTCGACGCTGGCAGCCTGGCGGGGCTGGTCGACGCGATCGAGGCTCGGATGAAAGCCGGCTCCGACGTCGTCATCGTCTCCTCCGGGGCCATTGCGGCCGGCATCGAGCCGCTCGGGCTGGCCAAGCGACCCACTGACCTGGCCACCAAACAGGCGGCGGCCAGCGTCGGGCAGGTCGCACTGGTCAACGCGTGGAGCGCCGCATTCGCTCGCTACCAGCGCAGCGTTGGGCAGGTATTGCTGACCGCGCACGACATTTCGATGCGCGTGCAGCACACCAACGCCCAGCGCACCCTGGACCGGCTGCGGGCGCTGCACGCGGTGGCGATCGTCAACGAGAACGACACGGTCGCGACCAACGAAATCCGGTTCGGCGATAACGATCGGCTCTCGGCATTGGTGGCGCACCTGGTCGGGGCCGACGCGCTGGTGCTGCTGAGCGACATCGACGGGCTCTACGACTCCGATCCGCGCAAGGCCCGCGAATCACGTTTCATCCCTGAGGTTTCCGGGCCCGCCGACCTCGACGGCGTGATCGCGGGACAAAGCAGCCACCTGGGCACGGGCGGAATGGCGTCGAAGGTGTCGTCGGCGCTACTGGCCGCCGACGCCGGGGTGCCGGTGCTGTTGGCAGCCGCCGCGGACGCCGCGAACGCGTTGGCGGATGCCTCGGTGGGCACGGTTTTCGCCGCGCGGCCCAACCGGATGTCGGCACGTCGGTTCTGGGTGCGCTACGCCGCGGAGTCCGCCGGTGCGCTCACCCTGGACGATGGCGCGGTGCGTGCGGTGCTGGGCCAACGCCGTTCACTGCTGCCCGCGGGTATCACGGGGCTTACCGGCCGTTTTCACGGCGGTGACGTTGTCGACCTGAATGCGCCCGACGCGACCCTGGTGGCCCGCGGCGTGGTCGCCTACGACGCGGCCGAGCTGGCCACCATGATCGGCCGGTCGACCTCAGATCTGCCCGCCGAGCTGCGCCGGCCCGCCGTGCACGCCGACGATCTGGTGGCCGTCTAGCCTGCAATAGGCTTCAGATACAACGCGCCCCAGACGATTTCGGTGAGCGTCGCGGCCAGTTCGGCATCGTATGTGGGCGGTTCGGTCGGCAGGTTCTGTTGACAGGACCGCTCGACCATCCAGGTGAGCGCACTGGCCGCGGTCGCCGCGGGCAGCTCGCGGCGGATTGAGCCGTCGGCCTGGCCCTCTTCGATGACACGGGTCAACCGCCCGGTGATCGCAGTCAGCAGATTGCGGTAGGTCGCTCCGACCAGGGAGTCATAGGCGGCCATCTCGTTGAGCGCGACGAGTACCGGTTGATGTCGCCGGTAGCTGGCGATGATGCTGGCCATCCCGGCGCGGACGTCGTCTGGATCGTGTCGCCACGCCACGCGCCACCAGCGCTCGGCGCTGTCAGCGAGATCGGCGAACACCTGCTCGGCCAGACGGCGCAACAGGTGGCCTTTGTCCTCGAAGTAGATGTAGAAGCTGGCCCGCGACATCCCGGCCTCGGTGGAGAGTCGATCCACGCTGAGTTCGGTGAAGCTGGCGCCGTCACGCACCAGTCGTTCGGTGGCGTCGAGCAACCGGCGTTCGATCTGCTCGCGCCGCTCCTGCCGCTTGGTTTGCGGTTTGCGGGTGACCGACGGCATGGCTCCTCCTCATCTCACCGCTGGCCAGAGCGTAGCCGAAATCTTGACATCTTGACTAGACATTATGTCTAGATTTATTGTCGGTGCTGTCCAGACTCGTGACCGACGTCATAGCCGATGGAGGACCCACCATGACAGCTACGGCCGCCACCCCGCGCGCCTACGACCCCATCGATCTGTCGTCGCGGGCGTTTTGGTCCACCACCGCGCAAGAGCGGGAGCGCTCGTTTGCACTACTGCGGGCCGAACGCCCGGTGAGCTGGCATCCTCCGGTCGAAGACGCTCTGATGACTGATCCCGACGACCGCGGCTACTGGGCGATCACTCGACGCGCCGACATCGTCACGGTCAGTCGCAACAACGAGGTGTTCCTGTCCGGCAAGGGCGTCATCTTCGAAAACGTTCCCGAGGAGCTTCTCGAAGCGTCGCAGTCCTTCCTGGCGATGGACCCGCCTCGGCACACCTTCTTGCGCAAGCTCGTCAGTGCTGCGTTCACCCCGAGGCAGGTCAGGCGCATCGAGGACTCGATCAAGGCGAACGCCAAGACCATCGTCGAAGAGCTCAGCGCCGCCGGCAGCGGCGTCGACTTCGTCGATCACTGCGCCAAGGAACTGCCCATCCGCACACTGTCGGACATGGTGGGCATTCCGGAATCGGAACGTCAGCACGTGGCGCATGCCGCCGATGCCATGGTGTCGTGGGCCGACTCGGTCTACCTCGACGGCCGCAACCCGATGGAGGTGCTTTTCGAGGCCCAGATGTACATCCATCAGGTGGCCGGGATGCTCGCCGCCGAGCGCCGCGAGCATCCCGGCGACGACCTCTTCAGTAGCCTGGTGAACGCCGAGGTGGACGGCGACCGGCTCGCCGATACCGACGTGGCCGCTTTCTTTGTGCTGCTCTCCGTGGCCGCCAACGACACCACCCGCCAGACCACCAGCCACGCGATGAAGGCGCTCACCGACTTTCCCGATCAGCGCGCCTGGCTGCTGGAAGATTTCGACAACCGCATCGGCGGGGCGATCGAAGAGTTCATTCGCTGGGCCACACCGGTGATGACCTTCCGCCGCACGGCCGCAACGGATTTCGAACTCGGCGGCCAGACCATCCGGGCCAGTGAGAAGGCGGTGATGTTCTACCCGTCCGGCAACTGGGACACCGAGGTGTTCGACCATCCGGAGCGCTTTGATTTGAGCCGAAGCCCCAACCCGCACGTCGGTTTCGGCGGCGGCGGAGTGCATTTCTGCCTCGGAGCACACGTTGCCAGAGCGCAGTTGCGCGCGATCTTCGGCGAGCTACTCCGTCAGCTGCCGGATATCCAGGCCGGCGATCCCGCATACGTGCCCGGCAACTTCATCCACGCCATTCGCGAAATGCCCTGCACGTTTTAGACGACTAACGAACCGACGCGGCGGCGAGCTCCTCGGCCAGCAGCGTCAGCACTTCCGAGCAACCGCCGTCGACCTTGACGGCGGCCAGGTCGTCGCCGCGGGTGGGCCCGCGGTTGACGATCGCGACCGGGATGCCCAGCGCCACAGCGTGGCGCACGAACCGATAGCCCGAGAACACCGTGAGCGATGATCCGGCCACCAGCAGCGCGTCAGCTCCGTTAATTAGCGAGAAAGCTTGTTCGACAACAGCTTTGGATATATTTTCGCCGAAATAGACGATATCGGGCTTGAGCATACCGCCACACGATGGGCAGTCCAGGTAGCGGAAGCAATCCGTTTCGGCGACGACGGCATCAGCGTCGGGAGCAACCGCCAGCCCACCGATTGCCTCGGCCCGCTCGACGAATCCCGGGTTGAGCGCATCGAGCTTTTCGCCGAGCGCGGCGCGGCTCATCGAGTCGCCGCAATGCAGGCAGATCACCCGCGCGTAGGTGCCATGCAGATTGATCACGTTGTGGCTGCCTGCCTTGGTGTGCAACAGGTCAACGTTCTGGGTGATAACCCCGGTCACCACGCCGTCGCGCTCCAGCGCAGCCACCGCTCGGTGCCCGGCGTTGGGCAGGGTTGCGTCCATGTGCCGCCAGCCGACATGATTGCGCGCCCAGTACCGTTGCCGAAACACCGGATCCGAGGTGAACTGCCGAATTGTCATGGGATTGCTCGGTGGCGAATCGGGACCCCGGTAATCGGGGATACCGGAGTCGGTGGAAATCCCCGCTCCGGTCAAAACCGCGACACGGCGACCGGCCAACAGGGCGATCAGCTCCGGAGATTCCGCGCAGGCCGTCACCC
This sequence comes from Mycobacterium sp., assembly GCF_035623875.1. Classification (GTDB taxonomy): domain Bacteria; phylum Actinomycetota; class Actinomycetes; order Mycobacteriales; family Mycobacteriaceae; genus Mycobacterium. The sequence continues at coordinate 62,114 of NZ_DASPSP010000167.1, forward strand.
ATTCGAGAGTACGGATCGGCCGACCTTACTGTGGGTGGCTTGCCACGTAGTCTGCGGCGGGGATCGGTGACGTCGCGGCATAGCCGATGGGTAGCAACACATCGCCCGCGGTCGTGCCGCAATAGACGTCCCAGCGGTAGTAGCCGGTGAACGTGGCGGGATCGGCGGCAAGCAGCGCTGCGTATTGGTTGACCGCACGCACGTATTCGTTCGCGTGGTTGTACCGGTAGATGGCGTGATCACGATCGTTGGCAAAGCCGTTAGCGGCGAGGTAGCGGCCCGCTGCCATGATGCTGTCGCGGGGCGAGTTGATATCGCCGCCCTGCCCGTAGCTGGCGAAGGTCGCGGGCAAGAACTGCATGGGTCCTTGCGCGCCGGCGGTACTGGCGCCGACGATGCTGCCGAAGCGGGTCTCGACGAGGTTGATCGCGGCCAGGTAGTTCCAGCCGACGCCGGTCTCAGCCTCCGCCGCATGGTAGTAGCCCATGAGTTCGTCGGCCGGAGCTGGTGGCTCGATGCGCCACGCAGGCAGCGTGTTTCTCACGGGTGTTATCGCGCTGAGCTGCCGACGGGCATCGACATTGCGGTCGTAGACGTCGAGCAGGGACGGCGGGATTCGCGGTCGTGTGATCGCATTCCACTCGGGGTGCCGCCCGATGGCGCGGTAGGCCGCCTGCTCACGGCGTGCGGCCGCCACCAGCGCTTCCTCCGCTGTTGACGGGTCACGCAGCGCGTGCTCGTCGGCGACAAGGTCGTCGGCCAGCTGCGCGGGGTCCGATGCCAGCTGTGGCTGCGCGCCCTTGGGCAGGTTCGGTGCGGCGGCCAATGTTCTTGACGCAAGCGGCGTGGCGGCGGCTGTCGTCGCGGTCACCGCGCTGGTTGGCGGCTCCGTCGACTGTGTGCAGCCGACGAGGGCGAACACGATCGCTCCAAGAAGCCCGAAAGCCGGCCGCAGCGGACCTGCGATGACACGGTTAGAGCCCACTGTGCTCACTTCCCTCGGTGGCCGGAATTCTCGCGGTTGCGGGTGGTTGGCCCGCCCGCGAGCCTTTCGTATCGGACCGTACGACATCAATGCGATGACGGCTATCGGTTCGTCGCGCATGCTGTGCTGATACCCGATGGTCGGGTGTGAACACCGGCCGGGCGACAATGGAAGGGCGATGGACTTTTATAACGCCTACAGCCAGGGGTTTGTCCGTGTCGCCGCGTGCACACACCATGCCGCGATCGGCGACCCGGCGGCCAATGCCGCGTCGGTCCTGCGGCTGGCCCGCCAGTGCCACGACGACGGCGCGGCCCTGGCCGTCTTTCCGGAGTTGACGCTGTCCGGGTACTCCATCGAGGACATCCTGCTGCAAGACGTGTTGCTCGACGCCGTCGAGGACGCCGTGCTTGATGTCGTGACGGCTTCTTCCGACCTGCTGCCGGTGCTGGTGGTCGGTGCCCCGCTGCGTTACCGGCACCGCATCTACAACACTGCGGTGATCATCCATCGCGGTGTTGTGCTTGGGGTCGCGCCGAAGTCGTACCTGCCCACCTACCGGGAGTTCTACGAGCGCCGCCAGCTCGCGCCCGGTGACGACGAGCGCGGCACGATCCGAATCGCCGGCATGCAAGCTCCGTTCGGCCCGGACCTGTTGTTCGCGGCATCGGACCTGTCCGATTTCGTGTTGCACGTCGAAATCTGTGAGGACATGTTCGTGCCGATTCCGCCCAGCGCTGAAGCGGCGCTGGCGGGCGCGACGGTGCTGGCCAACCTGTCGGGCAGCCCGATCACGATCGGGCGCGCCGAGGATCGCGGCCTGCTTGCCCGTTCGGCGTCGTTGCGCTGCCTGGCCGCCTATCTCTACGCCGCCGCAGGCGAGGGCGAGTCGACGACCGACCTGGCCTGGGACGGCCAGACCATGATCTGGGAGAACGGTGTATTGCTCGCCGAGTCCGAGCGTTTTCCCAAAGGCGAACGACGTGCGATCGCCGACGTCGACACTGGGCTGCTTCGCGCGGAACGGCTGCGGATGGGGACCTTCGACGACAACCGGCGCCACCACCGGGCGCTGGCGGAGTCGTTCCGGCGCATCGATTTTCGCGTGGAGCCACCGTCCGGCGACATCGGGCTGCGGCGCACGGTCGAACGGTTTCCGTTCGTGCCGGCTGATCCCAACCGGCTGCAGCAAGACTGCTACGAGGCCTACAACATTCAGGTCGCCGGGCTCGAACAGCGGTTGCGGGCATTGAAATATCCCAAGGTTGTCATCGGGATTTCCGGTGGGCTGGATTCTACGCACGCGCTGATTGTCGCTGCGCGAGCGATGGACCGCGAAGACCGGCCGCGCAGCGACATTTTGGCGTTCACACTGCCCGGCTTCGCGACTGGCGAGCACACCAAACGCAATGCGGTCGAGCTGTGCCGAACACTCGGTGTCACTTTCTCCGAGATCGACATCACCGAGACTGCAAAGCTGATGCTCAAGGAGATCGATCATCCGTTCTCACGTGGCGAGAGGGTCTACGACGTCACTTTCGAGAACGTCCAGGCCGGCCTGCGCACCGACTATCTGTTCCGGCTGGCTAACCAGCGCGGCGGAATCGTGCTGGGAACCGGTGATCTTTCCGAGTTGGGGCTGGGCTGGTCTACGTACGGTGTCGGCGACCAGATGTCGCACTACAACGTCAACGCCGGTGTGCCCAAAACACTGATCCAACACTTGATCCGCTGGGTCATCTCCTCCGGCCAGTTCGACCCACAGGTGGGTGAGGTGCTGCAGTCGGTGCTTGACACCGAGATCACCCCGGAGCTCATCCCGAGTGGCGAGGAGGAGGAGCTGCAGAGCAGTGAGGCCAAGGTCGGACCGTTTGCGCTGCAGGACTTTTCACTGTTCCAGGTGTTGCGCTACGGATTCCGGCCGTCGAAGATCGCGTTTCTGGCATGGCATGCATGGAGTGATCCCGACTGCGGCGGCTGGCCACCGGGGTTTCCGGATGGCATGCGACCGTCTTACTCGCTCAAGGAGATTCGGCACTGGCTGCAGGTCTTCGTGCAGCGGTTCTACTCGTTCAGCCAGTTCAAGCGCTCGGCGCTGCCCAACGGGCCCAAGGTGTCGCATGGCGGTGCGCTGTCCCCGCGCGGCGACTGGCGCGCCCCGTCGGACATGTCGGCGCAGGCCTGGCTCGACGAGATCGAGCATGACATTCCCGAAGAGTAGTACGAGAGCGGGCTGCCTGCCGACCCGCTAGCGGGCGGGATCGTCCGCGACTTCGATGTCCCCGGCCGCGGCCGCCGCCCGTAACTGGTGAAAGTCGTCAAGCGACTTGTCGGCGTAGGCGTACGACCACTCGGCGACCGCGTCGTGCGCGGTGTCGCTGGTGCCGACGTATCCCCGCAGGATGGACGCGTTCGCACTCTGTGAGTGCGCCCGCGCCAGCAGCACCGCACAGGCTAGGACGTACTCGCGGAACGTCGAGGCCGACATGCCTTCGGTGTCGACGCTGCCCTTCATGTCGTGGAACTGGCGGATGTAGTAGTCGTGGCCGTCTTTGCGGGTCGTTCCGAGGAACACATCGGACATTGCCTGCAGAATTCGCTGGCCATCGATGACGCGCACGCCCTGGCCCTTCGCCGCGACGGCCTCGGTCAGGCTTTTGGGTTGGCGCCAACCCCCGTATTCTTCGAGCACTGATCGCGTGGCTTGTTTGATCTGCAGGATCAGCGGTGTGTCGTTGGGGCCGACCAAGATGACTAAATAGCAGCGGGTGCCGACGCTGCCGACGCCAACTACCCGCAGCGCGACATCGGTGATGCGGAAGTGCGATAGCAGCAGCGCAACGTCGGTCGGGACTGCGGCCAGATACTCTTGGACCGCCTCCACCAGCGGGGCTTCGACCTCTTCGTCGACATGCTGGAGGACCGGCGGTGATTCCCGCAGGCGCGGCGTCCCATCGGGCCCAATCTTCGTAATTTGCTTAAAGACTCGCGCTGACGTTCGAGTGCGCGCCTGAGATGTCGTCTTCTGAATCACGGCCTGCAGGCCCTTGGATACCTTCCCGGTGTAGTGCTCCGGCTCCAGCCGCAGGTAATAGCGGTCCAGAACATTCATCTCCTCGAGCATCGCCTGCAGACTGGTTTGGTAACCCGCCAGCGCCTGTTCGACGCAACGGCGGATAGCCTTGGCCGGGTACCCGGCATGGCGGCCCCCGATGATCGCGCTGGTGATCAGGCGTTTGAGGTCCCACTCGGCGGGCGCCACAGCAGCCTCGTCGAAATCGTTCAGGTCGAACACTATTGCGCGGTCCGGGGCGGCGTACATGCCGAAGTTCGAGATGTGAGCGTCACCGCAGCACATGATCTCGATCCCACTCGATGGGCTGGCGGCGAGGTCGGCGGCCATGACCGCGGCGGAGCCGCGGTAGAACGAGAATGGGTCGGCGAGCATCCGGGCAAAACGCAGCGGTACGAGTTCGCGCAGCCGGTCGGCGTTTTGCTCGACGAGGATTTCGGCGGCCGTTCGCGGAGAGGGAGTCAGCTGTGCGAGAGCGCGCCGTGGGGCGGTCTTTCGCAGCGCCCGACCGCGCGCCACATCCTTGCTCGGGACTTCGAGATCGATCAGGCGGTCACGCAACACCCGTTGCGGCATCTGCTCAGCGTACTCAACCCAGGTCGTTGCGTCCTGCATCGGCATGATGGCAGGTGAGTTCGGTAACCGAGGCCATGTCGAGGAGGGCTGGGAGCTTGGCCAGCACGGCGATCACCGCTTCGGCGCGGTCCGCGCCGAGATGCGGTGTGGTGATGGTCCGGAATTTCTGTTCGAGCCGTTGGCGCTGCAGGGCCGAATCAGCTTGAGGTGTGTTCACGTCATGAGTGGTGCTTAACTGCCTGCCGTCGTTCAGGGTCACCTCAACGAGGGTGGGCGCGCCCGATGTTCCGTCGTCGGTGACGGTCACCTTGTCGCGCAGCGCGATGACTGCCGGGTCGCTGGCCGCCGCGTCGTCGATGACCATGGTCGACCGGCCCAGGGTCGCCATCGCGGCCAGGTGCGCAACGCTGAACTTGACTTCGAGTCCGGTTGCCGGCCTGGGCAATGCGCAGGTGGCAAATTCCAATTCGCCCAGATGTAGCCGAATCTCGTTGACCTCATCGATGTTCAGCTGATGCTGCGCGCGTAGCTTACGGATGCCGCCCAGCGTCGAATGTGTCATATAGCAGGACGCGTCGAATTTGAACAGGTTGCTCAAGATGTGCCAGCCCATCGGTGGTTCGGCCAGCGCGGCAGCCGCGTCGCATGCTCCACTCGCAGTGGCGGCGAAACCCTTTGCGCCCTCGATAGCTGATTCGTTTGCGGTGAATCCGTTCTGGGCCAGCAGCGCGGCCAGCAGCCCGTTTTCGCATGCCTTTCCCGCATGGAACGACTTGGACATGGTGCCCACCATGCAGCCCAGCCCGGCGGCCTGGGTGGCGGCCAACGCGAGTGCCATCGTCGTGCGTTGCGCGTCGAGCGACAGCAGACGCGAGCACGCCGCCGCGGCGCCCAGTGTGCCGATCGTCCCGGTGTGGTGAAAGCCCCGGAGATACGACAGCGGGCCAACCGCAGCGGCAACCCGGCAAGCGGTCTCGTAGCCGGCGACGAAGGCGCACAGGAACTCTGGCCCGCAGCTGTGCAGCGATTCGGCCAACGCCAATACCGCTCCGAGTATCGCGACCGACGGGTGACCGATGAGCGTCGCGTTCACATCGTCGAAGTCGAGGACGTGCGATGAGGTGCCGTTCACCAGCGCGGCCTGCAGCGGGTTCACCCGAACCCCGTGACCGATCACGCTGGCGCCTTCCGCGACGGCGTCGGGCGCGAGCGTTCGCAGCAGTGTCTGCGGAGCCGGTTCTCGGCTGCCGATGACGGTGACGCCGAGCCAGTCCAGCACGCACAACCGCGCCACGGCGACAACGTCGTCAGGCAGTTGCTCGAAACTCAGACGGGCCGACCGTTCACCCAATTCCGATGTCAAGCCGGTCATGGGCGTTCGTACGTTCCGGTCAGCACCCCGCGGGCGATGACGTGTCCGGCCATCTGCTTCAGCAGTGCCTTAGCGGTGGCGACGTGGTCGGGAACCGGCTCGTCAAGCGCCAACACATGGAACCGGTAGTGATGTGGCCCGTGACCGGGAATCGGGCGTGGGCCCGCGTATCCGCGATACCCCAAACTGCCCGGGATGAAGCGCATTCCGGCGGTACCCGGCTGCAACGCGCCGGTCTCAACATCCTGCATGCCGGACTCGATCACCGCGACGGTGTGCAGCAGCGGGCGCGGCAGCGGAACGTCGACGTCGTCGATGATCAGCACCAGCTGACGGGCCTGTGCCGGCAGCCCGGTCCAGTGCAGCTGCGGTGACCTGTTGTCACCAACGCCCTTTCCGGCGCTCGACGCCGGCATCGCGCCGCCATCGCTGAATGCGGTGCTGGTGATCGTGATGTCATAGGGGGCGGTGAAATCCGAACCGGCCAGCGGGCTTCGATGCTCGCCGGCTCGGACACTGTGGAGCAGTCTGCCGAGGGTGCCCATCACGCGCCGCTTCCGGCGCCGCGGATCGCCACTGTGCTGGACCGCAGCATGTCGCCCAATTCGGACGGCAGGTAACCTTGCGCCGCCAGCCGCGGCAATACGCCTCCGCTGGCGATGATGTCGAGAATCAGGTCGGGCAGCCTGGGTACCGATCCCGACGCCCCGGTCGTCTCGTTGCGCCATTCGCCGGTGCTTAGATCGAAACTGCCGGTGTCGCCCTCGCTGAACACGGAGGTGGCGTCGGGAATCGTCATCGCGGGCAACCCGGCGTTGACGGCATTGCGGAAGAACAGTGAATTGAATTCCTCGGCGACCAGGCCGGTGACGCCGAGTTCGGTGAATAGCGCCGCGACCGGACGCGACGATCCCAGCCCGAAGTTCTTGCCCGCCACCACGATGTCGCCGGATGACACCTGATCGGTCCAACCGGGGCGCACCTCGTAGAAGATGTGCTTGGCCGCCTCTGGGGGATCCATTTTCATCGCGAAGGCCGGATACATGGCATCGGTGTTCAGATCGTCGCCGAACACCCAGACCTTTCCGGTGATGGCGAGCGTCATCGGGTCACACTCCTTGGGTCGGTGATGTAGCCGGTGATCGCCGATGCGGCGACGGTTGCCGGTGAGGCCATGAAGATCTGCGCCTCGGGGCTGCCCATGCGACCGGTGAAGTTCCGGGTGCTCGACGTCAGGCAGACTTCGCCGGGCCCTAGCACACCCATGTGGTACCCGAAGCACGCGCCGCAAGTGGAGTTGGTGATCACCGCGCCGGCGTCGGCGATGTCCTGCAGGTAGCCGAGCCGCATCGCCTCGCGGTAGACGGCCTGCGATGCTGGAGTCACGAGCAGCCGGACACCGCCGGCAACCGTCTTGCCGCGCAACACGTCCGCGGCGATTTCGAGGTCTGCGAGTTGGCCATTGGCACACGAACCGATGAAGGCCTGATCGATTTTCTGCATGCCCAACTGGGAGACCGGCAAGCCGTTGCGGCTCACCGTGCCCGGCCGGGCCACGTAGGGTTCCAGAGCGGCCAGATCCACCTGCCGCACCTCGCGGTAGGCCGCATCGGAATCCGGTGCCGCAGAGTCATATCCGGTGACGCCGCGCTCGTCGAGGAAGGACGTCAGCACCTCGTCGGGCTCGAACGTGCTGAAGTCGGCCGACACCTCGGCACCCTGGGTGGCGATGGTGCGGCGGTCGTGCATCTGGATGCTCGCCAGCCCGGGGCCGCCGAATTCCAGGTTCAGGTTCGCGGCGTCGCCATACTCGTTGGCGATGTGCAAGAAGATGTCCTTGCCGCTGACCGTGTCGGGTTTGACGCCTTCGAGCTGGTAGCGGATCGTCGGCGCGACCTGAAACCAGGTGCTGCCCGTACACATGATCGAGTACACCTCGGCGGGGCCCAGCCCGCGGGCGGCGGTGTTGTAGGCGCCGGCTGCGCAGGTGTGAGAGTCGGTGCAGGCCAGTATTTCTCCGGGGCGCGCCAGCCCGTTCTCGGCGATGACCTGGTGGCAGATGCCGTGTCTGCCGACGTCGTAGAAGCGCTCGATGCCGAACTGGGCGGCGAACTTTCGGGCATGCGGGCCGCCGGCGGCGTCTTTGATGGTCGGTGCGGGTACGGCGTGGTCCATGACGATCGCCAGCTTGTCGGCGTCGTGAATGCGAAGCGGCTCGATCCACATCGTCGCGAACTGCAGATCGATCAGCACCGTCATGTCGACGTCGACGACGACGGTCTCGCCCGCGGACACCTTGTCCACACCGGCCTTGCGGGCGAAGATCTTCTCGATGATGGTCATGCTCATGGGCGGTCCTTCATGCGTGCGTATTTGGCGTCGAGTTGCAGCCACTCCGCCATCCCGACCAGGTTGAAGAAGTCGGCGGGTCGGGTGGGCAGGTAGTCGGCGACGTTGCCCCCGTTGAGTTCACACAGCCCCTCGAGCATGCCGAGGACCGCACGGGCGAGCGGGTTGCTCGGATGGATGGCGATGGCGTAACCCAGTTCTTGCAGTCGCGTCGCCGACTCCAGCGGTGTCATACCGCCAAGTACCAGGTTGATCAGCAGTGGAGCCTCGACGTCGCGTGCGATACGTTCAATCTCCTCGATGCTCTGCGGCGCCTCGACGAAGATGACGTCCGCACCCGCCCGGGCGTAGCGATTCGCCCGCTCGATCGCGGCCTCCAATCCGAGCTGGGCCCGAGCGTCGGTCCGCGCGACGACCAGCACGTTGTTGTCATCGCGAGTGTCGAGCGCGGCGGCCAAAGTCTGCTCGAAGGCCGCTGCGTCGATGACATGCTTGTCAGACAGGTGCCCGCAGCGTTTCGGAAATGCCTGGTCTTCCAATTGGATTGCAGCGACGCCCGCCTGCTCGTAGAGACGGACGGTGCGCACCACGTTCATCGCGGCGCCGTAGCCGGTGTCGGCGTCGGCGATCAACGGGACGTCGCCGAGCACGCCGACAAGCATCCGGGCCCGGTCGGCCATCTCGGTGGCGGTGACCAGTCCGATGTCCGGCAGGCCGAACCCGGACGCCGCCACGCCGGCGCCGGTCATGTACGCCGCCGCCTGACCGGTGCGCTGTGCCAGATGTGCGGTTATCCCGTCGAAAACGCCTGGGGCGACGATGAGTTCGCCGTCATCGAGCAAGGCGCGCAATTTGTGTCGGGCCGGTGTGGTGGCCATCTGTCATCCTTTCAGTCGAGTGCGCCGGCGACGGGCGGGGCCAGTAGATCGACGAGGGCACCGACGTCGTCGAGGTCCTCGAGACCGACCACTGCTCGCTCGATCGCGTCCGCGCGATCGCGGCTGGTGACCCGGTCGGCGAGGGCATGGAATTTGGTGACCAGCTCCTCGTTGGTGACCGGGTCCCACGGCGCACCATGGGGTGCGATGACGCGGGTGTGATGCACGCTGCCGTCGCGGGTGGTCACCGAGAGGTCGGTGCGGAACCGCTCGGTAAGGGGGGCGCCGGCCAGCGACTCGTCCAGGTGCACATCGGTGTTGTCGATCAGCGACCAGATGTCGTCGGCGCCTAGCCGCGCAGGGGTGAATTGTTCGGGCAGAGCGTTACCGTCGAGCAACGCGGCGGCGGTCGCGTAGCCGATGTTCATCTGGGCGCCGATCGCGGTCAGCGGCCGCTCAGGCTTCCACCAACCGTGCTTGTATACAGTCTCGCCCACCATGATGTCGATCTTTGAGATGTCTTCGGGGACAAGCGATTGGCGCAGCTGCCGGGCCGCGTCGACGGCTCCGTGCAGGCCACCCATGACCGCGTAGGACTTGACCATGATGATGCTGGTCTCCCAGCGCTCACCCAGTTGCTCGGTCAGCAATGACGCGTCGGGATCGTGGCCTTCGCCGAAAACGCTAAGGAATCCGCCGTATTCGCGCTCGAATACCCGTTTGATGCCGGTGTAGTTCGCCGCGGCCAGCCCGGCGGCGTAGAAGCCGTTGCGGGCGGCGAACCCATGGTGCATCCGCTTGCTCATCGCCTCGTACTGCGCGGCCATCAGCCCCGCGGATTGGGTGCCGGCAAGGCCCAATGCATCTTCCAACTGTGCGGGGGAGAGCCCGCGCATCTTCCCAGAGGCCATGGCCGCGGAGTGGGTGCCGAAGACCGGTCCCGAGTGCCAACCGCGGTCAAGCATCTGCGTGCCGTGCAGCGTGTAGCCGACGCGCGGGCCGACCTCGAATCCGGCGATCGCCCCGAGCAGAAAGTCTGCCCCCGTGGTGGTTCCGGGCCGTGCAGCGGCTGTCGAGATCAGTGATGGAATCACCAGGGAGCAGCTATGCACCGGAGCGATCGGGTGGAAGTCGTCGAGCTCGAATCCTTGAATAAAGGTGCCGTTGAGCACCGCTGCCGCGGGTGCGCTGGTGGATTTGCCGGTCCCGATGACCGCGACGCCGCCGGTGTTCTCCAACTCCAGGACCGCCCCAGTGGCCACCCTCGACCAGGGCAGTTGCGATCCGATGAGGGCGCAGCCAACCCCGTCGAGCAGCAGGTGTTTGGCACGTTCGACGACATCGCACGGCACGTCGTCAAGTGTCACGTCGGCGACCCAAGTGGCGAGCCGTCCGGTCGGTCCGTTCGGATCGGTGGCGGCGGCCTGCTGAACCGCGGTCATTTTGTCTGCCCTCCATCCGTTGTTGTATGCTTGTTATATAGATATAACAAATGATGGCGAGGTCGGCAAGGGAGTGTGCGAACATTGATGCTCATGCAGGAGACCGACGGCGGTGTCGGACCGGTGAACACCGGTGCCGGGGTGCCGCTGCATCGTCAGCTGTTTTTGGTGTTGCATGACGAGATCGCCCGGGGAGCGCTCGCTCCCGGCGCGGCGCTGCCGACCGAACAAGCGCTGTGCGACCAGTTCGGCGTTTCCCGCATTACGGTGCGTCGGGCGTTGGCCGACCTGGCCGAGCAGGGCTACATCGATCGCCGGCAAGGCGTGGGATCGTTCGTCCGTCAACGCGGCCGATCTGACCAGGCACCTCCGGTCGGCTCGTACATGGACGGTCTTCGGCAGGCGCAATTCCAGACGTCCATCGACGTGGTGGAGTACGACCTCCGAACGCCGCCGTCCTCAATTGGCGATGCGCTCGGGATGACCGCCGAAATACTGCACATATTGCGGGTGCGCCGCGAGCGCAGAACCCACGAGCCGTTGATGGTCACTGAAGCTTGGCTGCCAACGGGTCTCGCCGATACGCTGAGCACCTCGGCGCTGCGCCGAAAACCGCTTTACGAGTTGCTCTCCACCGCCGGTGTCGTCATCGACCGGATGCAGCATGAGATCACGGCGGAGATCGCGGGTCCGCGCAACGCGCGTCTGCTCAACACTGCGATCGGTTCGGCGCTGCTTCGCGTCAACCGTCTGGCGTTCGTGGCGGGTTCGCCGCATCACTACGTATCGATCCTGCTCTCGCCCAACCGGAGTCGCGTGCTGATGAGCCAGACCGCCGCCGAACTCCAAACGGATGACGGCCTGGCGATCGCTCACGACGTGCGGCGCGGCTCGACCTAACGGAGCAGCCCGATGCCGGGGAGAAACCGGCCGACACGGGCCGTATAGCTACGGTAGGCCGCACCGTGTTTGCCCAGCAGATACGGTTCCTCGACTCGGCGTACCTGCAGCTCGAGCGCGCTGACCGCGAGGATCAGTCCGGCGATCGTCACGAAATTCGGTGTCAGCAAGGCGATTCCGAAGTTAAATGTGAGCATCGCCATGTAGATGGGGTTACGCACCCGCCCGAACATGCCGGTGTGCACCAGTGCGGTCGTTTCGCTCTCGTCCACGCCGACGCGCCACGAATCTCCCATGTCGAGCTGCGCCCACACCGTCAACACGATGCCCAGCATGGCCAACGCGATTCCCGCGGTCTGAATTCCGTCGGCGTGCAGGACGGACAGCGGAGTGATGATGCCGAACAGCTGCAGCAACGGGCCGATCACCGCGACGACCAGTGCGATGACGAAGCCCAGCCCGGCGACCCATTCCACTGAGCCAATGCTGCCGTTGGTACCGCGAAGCCCGGTCGATCCCGTTCGCCGAAGTTGAAGCCAAGCGCGCCAGACGAATCCGAGCAGACCGAACACCATCAGCAACGCCAGCGCGATCACCGCCGCAGAAACGGGAGACATCGTCACAGCCGTCCATCGACGCGCAGGTCGGGATGCACCCAGTTCGGGGACCGGCGCTCCCGGAATGCGACGAAGCCTTCGACGGCCTCGGCGCTCTCGATGCTGGCTTCCATCCCGATGCGGTCGTAGAGGCCGAGGTAGTTATCCAGGCTGGACTTGACGACCCGTCGCGCTCCGGGCGCGGTACGGCAACATTGCGCCAGCACCTCCTTGGCGGCTGTCATCAGTTCGTTGTGCGGCACCATCCGCGCGACCATGCCCCACTCGACGGCTTCCGACGCGGACAACGTCCGCCCGGTCAGCATCAGATCGCGGGTGCGGATCGGGCCCACGATTCGCGCCAGCATTTGGCTGTAATAGGTGTCGGCGATACCGCGGTACAACTCGGGGACTCGGAAGGTTGCCTGCTCGCTGACCACGGCGACGTCGCTGCACATGGCGATCTGCAGCCCGCCGCCCTGGCACAGCCCGTTGACTGCGGAAACCACCGGCTTGGCCGACTTCCGCAACGTGTCGAACGGGGTCACATCCAGTGATAGCGCCGATCCCCACTGCATCCAGTTGTCGGCTCCGCCACCGCCCAGGTCGCCGCCCGGCGCGAACACGTCACCGGTTCCGGTGAGGAGCAGCCCCGCCAGATCGGCGTCGGCGTCGACCCGCGAAACGGCATAGCGGATGCCGAAGTACATCGCCGGTGTCATGGCGTTACGGGCTTGCGGGCGGTCCAGCGTCACGATCGCGAACGGCCCGTCGCGCCGAAACGTCAGATAAGGCGTTCCCAGCCAGTCACCCTCGGGCGGGCGTGGGCTGCCATTGTCTGGCAGGTCTGCTGGGGTTGGCGGCATTGCGTCTCTCCTTTGCGGCGCGATTCGTTCGGTTCTGGTATTTGATCAGTCCCGCAGAATCGCTTCGTCGATCGCCTCGGAATACGGTGCACAGTCCCCGGCGCCGGGCACCAGCGTCGCCAGCGCGCCGGCGGCGCAGGCGCGGCGCAACGCGTGGTCGTGGCCGTTGGCCCAGCCCGCTGCCAGCACGCCGACGAACACGTCGCCGGCGCCGGAGGTGTCGATCACCTCCACGGCCGGCGGCGTGGCGCTGAATTCCTGACCGTCGCCGGCATAGCTGGCGCCGTGGGCGCCGCGGGTGATCACCCGATGCGGGACTGGCCAAACCCAGTGCGCGGCTTCGGCTTCGTTGACCACCACCACATCCGTGAGCTCGGCCAGTTCGGCCAGCTCGGCTGGGTCCCCACCGGACGGTGAGGCGTTGACGATGACGGTCGCTCCGGCCGAATGGGCTTCGCGGGCAGCTGCTGTCGCTGTCGTGACCGGAATCTCCAACTGCAGCAACAGCACATCGCAGTCGGCGGCCAGCCCGCGGAGCACCGGGGAGTGCAGCGTCAGGTGACCATTGGCGCCGGGCGCGACGACGATGAGGTTTTCGCCGGCGGAGTCGACCACGACGACTGCGCTGCCACTGGGACCCGGCGAGGTGATGAGTCCGTCGGTGCCCACGCCGTTCGCGGTCAGATGCTCGCGCAGGGCTGTCGCCGCCGAGTCGTCACCCACCGCGCCGACGAACTGCACCTGCGCTCCGGCACGCGCTGCCGCCACCGCCTGATTGGCGCCCTTACCACCGGGTGTCGATCGGGTTGTAGTCGCCAGCACCGTCTCGCCCGGGTGCGGTAGGGCGTCGACCTCGAACCCCATGTCCATATTCACGCTGCCCACCACGCATACGCGTGTCATTCCGCCGACGGTATGGAGTCGCGCGCGGTTTCACAACGGCGCGTTGATAACGGTTTTCGGCAAATCCAATTTCAGTACACCGTTCGCGTTACGCTGCTGCGTGATCTGGACTTTTCCGGCCCGTCAGCGAAAGGAAGCCGATTGACGCGGCTCTCAACTGATCCGGTATCGCAAGACCAAACGGTCCCGGCCGGCAAGGGTAGGCGACACTTGCGGGTGCTGCCCAGGTTAAGCATCCAGTCCAAGATCATGGTGCTGCTGCTGGTTTCCAGCCTTGCGTCGTTGGCGGTCATTTGCGTCGTCGAGTTCATATCCGCCCGTCACGCCCTGTTGCCTGCCGAGTCCGAACGAATGATCCAGCTGCGTGAGGCACAGAAGCGGGCAATGGAGATGCTGTTCGCGGACCTGACGAATTCGCTGATTGTCTACAGCAGCGGGTCGACCGCCGTCGAGGCGGTGCAGGCGTTCACCGACGGCTTCGACCAACTGGCTAATGCGACGATCGACCCCGGCCAACAACAGTCGCTGGTGAACTTCTACAACAACAAGCTAATCAAACCGATTCAGCAGGCGACCGGCGATAAGCTGAGTATCAATGCGGTGCTGCCCGACAGCAATGCGCAGAAGTATCTGCAAATCCACTACACCCTGCCGTCGTTCGGCGCCTCAACCTCGCTCGACGATGCCGGTGACGGCAGCGCCTGGTCGGCCGCGAATGCCCGTTTCAACAACTACTTTCGCGAGATCGCGACCCGCTTCGAATACCGGGACGCCATTCTGCTCGACACCCGGGGAAACGTGGTCTACAGCGTGAACAAAGGTCCCGAGCTGGGCACCAACATCCTGACCGGTCCGTATCGCGAGTCCAACTTGCGCAGCGCCTACGAAAAGGCAATGGCCGCCGACTCGGTGGACTTCGTGTGGATCACCGACTTCCAGCCGTTTCAGGCCGCACTCGGGGTGCCGATCGCCTGGCTGGTATCGCCGATCACCGCGGCGGGCAAGACGGCGGGGGTGCTGGCGCTGCCGTTACCGATCTCCAAAGTCAACCGGATCATGACTGCCGACAAGGGCTGGAAAGCCGCCGGCATGGGGGAGACGGCGGAGACGTATCTGGCCGGTCCGGACAAGTTAATGCGTTCTGACTCGCGGTTGTTTCTGGAGGACCCCAAGAGATACCGGCGCGAGGCCGAAGCGGCAGGAACCCCGCCCGACATCGTCGACCAGGCGATCAGGTGGCACGGCACGACGCTGGTTCAACCCGTCGAGACCGCGGCTGTTCGCGCCGCCCAACGCGGGCAGACCGGAACCGTCGTCGATACCGGCTACCTGGGAGACCGGGAGCTCGCGGCCTACGCCCCGCTCCACCTGCCCAATTCGGACCTGCGCTGGTCGATCCTGGCGACCAGGGACAGCGCAGAAGCCTTCGACCGGATCAGTTCATTCACCCGAACACTGATATTGACCACCGCGGCATTGGTTTTCGTCATCTGCGTGGCGGCAATGCTGATTGCCCAGATATTCGTGCGGCCTATCCGGCGGCTGCAGGCCGGCGCCCAGGCGATCAGCGCCGGGAATTACGACGTGAGCATGCCGGTGACGTCGCGTGACGAGATCGGTGATCTCACTGTCGCTTTCAACGACATGAGCCGGAATCTGCAGACCAAAGAAGAACTGCTTACCGAACAGCGCAATGAAAACGACCGGCTGCTGCTGTCGTTGATGCCCGAGCCGGTCGTGCGGCGCTACCGCGAAGGCGAACAAACTATCGCCCAAGAGCACCAGGACGTCGCCGTCATTTTCGCGGACATCGTCGGCCTCGACGAGATCTCCAACGAGCTATCGGGTGACGAACTGGTGGGGATGGTCGACGAGCTGATTCGGGAACTCGATTCGGCGGCGGAAACCCTTGGCGTCGAGCCGGTTCGCACCGTGCACAACGGCTACCTCGCCAGCTGCGGCTTGAATGTTCCGCGGCTGGACAGCGTGCCCCGAACCATCGACTTCGCCGTGGAGATGCAACGCGTCATCGAGCGATTCAATAGCCGGACGGGCCAGCACCTCAGCGTTCGGGCCGGCGTTCACACCGGCAACGTCATCAGTGGACTTGTCGGCCGGACCAGCGTCATCTACGACATGTGGGGCGCCGCGGTCAATCTGGCCCACCAGATGCATAGCGGTGCAACGGAGTCGGGGATCTACGTCACCTCGGAGGTGTACGAGGTGATGCGGGATATTCGGCACTTCACGCCCGCAGGCACCATCACGGTTGGCGGCTCGGAGCAGCCGATTTGGCGATTGTCGGAGCGCAAGTGAAATTCGTTGACGCAGCCTGGTTTTACTGGGCCGTCGGGCTAACCGTCGGACTGCCCTTCACGCTGATCGCTCTCACCGAGTTGCACCACGCGCTCGCCCGCAGGCAGAGCGCTCTGGCCCGACCGGTCAACCTGCTGCGCAGCTATCTGGTGCCGCTGACAGCGCTATTGCTGCTGTTGGTCAAGGTGGCGCAGGTTCCGGAGCGGCTCAACTCGGTGCGGATGCTCGCGACGGTATTCGGCTTCTTGGTGCTGGTACTGCTGTTGTCCGGGCTGAACGCCACGCTGTTCGAGAGCGCCCCGCAGGGCTCTTGGCGCGCGCGGGTACCGACGATATTTCGGGACGTAACGCGGCTTTTGCTGATCGCCGTAGGCCTGGCGCTGATCTTGTCCTACGTCTGGGGAGTGCGTATCGGCGGCCTGTTCACCGCGCTCGGCGTTGGGTCGGTGGTCATCGGCCTGATGCTGCAGAATTCCGTCGGCCAGATCGTGTCGGGCCTGTTCATGTTGTTCGAGCAACCCTTCCGGATCGGCGACTGGCTGGACACCCCGACGGCGCGGGGACGCATCGTGGAAGCGAACTGGCGCGCCGTCCACATCCAAACCGACCGCGGATTGCAGATCACACCGAATTCGGTACTGGCCGCTACTTCGTTCACGAATCTCAGCCGTCCGCCCGGCGCACACCAACTGGAGATAACAACCATATTTTCTCCTGACGACCCGCCCGACCGCGTGCGACATCTGTTATCGCGGATCGCCGGCACACTGCCGCAATGCAAGGCCGACAGCACACCGACCGCAGTGGCCGCCGGTAGCGGCGAGTACCGCGTCACCATCGGGTTGAAGTCGCCCGCCGATGACGGCGCGGCGCGAGCGACATTCCTCCGATGGATCTGGTACGCGGCGCGGCGTGAGGGCCTCCACCTCGACGGCGCCGACGACGACTTCTCCACACCGGCACGGGTGCAGATGGCGATGCGAACTGTCGTGGCGCCAGCCTTGCGGTTGAGTCACACTGATCAACAGTCCCTGACCTCGCACGCGAAAATCGTTCGATACGGCACCGACGAAGTCGTGCAATTCGCCGGTAAAGTGCCCACCGCGATGACATTTCTGATCACCGGCTGCGTCCGGCTGACCACCACTGCCGAAGACGGTTCTGTCCTGTCACTTAGCGTGCTGGAAGAAGGTTCATTCCTCGGGCTGACCACACTGACCCGTCAACCAAGTCTGTCTACAGCGTATGCGCTCGAAGAGGTGACTGCGCTGGAGATCGATCGCGAGCACATCGAAGATGTGGTCATGCGGTCACCTTTACTGCTTCAGGAGCTGGGCCGCATCATCGAAGACCGGCGAAAGCGCGTCGGCAGCCCGGGGTCGTAAGTGCATTCGCGACCACCACGTTGTCGAGAATGACCTTCAGCGGCCAGGGACCGGCCAGGCTCATGGCAGTCTGCACCAGCATGGCTGTCAGGATGAAGGCGATTACCAGCGGTAAGGCCCGAACGAATTCAAGAATCAGGCGCGTCATTGCGACCTTCTTCCGTCGTGGGCCAGCTACATCGGCGCCTACAGGTGCGATGCGCACAACTCGAACCTGGCCATCTCGATATTGCCCAGCCCTGGCGCCACGGCCGCGATTGACCAAAGGCCAGCCGAATATCACTGCCCACAACGCCGGAATAGCGATGATCAAAGGGATTTCAGCCGCCTTCTAGCGCATCCTGCCGCGCCGCAGAGAGGTAAATCTCGGTCTGCCGAAGCGTTCGCCCGAACGTCGACTAGGGCCGTGTCAACCGGGCCGTAGGAAACTCGATACCCTGGGTTAATGAGTGTGCATGCTCCGTCGGCTCCCGACCTGCGCCAACAGGTGCACCACGCCGCACGCCGGGCGCGGGTCGCGGCCCGAGTGCTGGCCTCTTTGCCGACTGTCGCCAAGGACCAGGCGCTGTGTGTCGCCGCGGAGGCAATTGTGGCTAGCTGCGATCAGATCCTGGCGGCTAACGCCGAAGATCTGAATGCGGCGCGGGCAGCGCAGACACCGACCGCCATGATCGACCGGTTGGCATTGGACCCGAAGCGCGTCGAGGGCATCGCCGCCGGACTGGGCCAAGTCGCTGGACTGCCCGATCCGGTCGGCGAGGTGCTGCGCGGCTACACCCTGCCCAACGGGCTGGCGCTGCGCCAGCAGCGGGTTCCGCTCGGCGTGATCGGTATGGTCTACGAGGGCCGGCCCAACGTCACCGTTGACGCGTTCGGTTTGGCGCTCAAGTCCGGCAACGCCGCACTGCTGCGCGGCAGCGCATCGGCGGCGAAGTCCAACGAGGCGCTGGTCTCCGTGTTACGCGCTGCGCTGCTGAGCGAGGACCTGCCCGCCGACGCCGTCCAGCTGCTCTCGGCTGCCGACCGCTCGACCGTCACCCATCTGATCCAGGCCCGCGGCCTGGTCGACGTGGTCATCCCGCGTGGCGGAGCCGGCCTGATCGACGCGGTGGTCCGAGATGCGCAAGTGCCGACCATCGAGACCGGTGTCGGCAACTGCCATGTCTATGTGCACGATGCCGCCGACCTCGACATGGCTGAACGGATCCTGTTGAACTCCAAGACCCGTCGGCCCAGCGTCTGCAACGCCGCCGAGACGTTGCTGGTCGACGCCGCGATCGCCGGGCAGGCGTTGCCGCGGCTGATCGCTGCACTGCAAGACGCCGGCGTGACCGTGCATCTCGACCCCGATGAGGCGCACTTACGCCGCGAATACCTGGCGATGGAGATCGCGGTTGCGGTCGTCGATGGTGTCGACGCGGCGATCGCGCATATCAACGAATACGGAACCGGGCACACCGAAGCCATCGTGACCACCAATATGGCCGCTGCTCAACGGTTTACCGAAGGAGTGGATGCAGCCGCGGTGATGGTCAACGCGTCGACGAGCTTCACCGACGGTGAGCAGTTCGGGTTCGGCGCCGAGATCGGCATCTCCACCCAGAAGCTGCACGCCCGCGGCCCGATGGGACTGCCAGAATTGACTTCGACCAAGTGGATCGTCTGGGGAGACGGTCAGACACGCCCGGCCTGACATGCTGAGGAGAAACACAACGTGAGTGTGCCCGCGCGGCCCGTGCCGCTGTTCGCTGATATCGACGACGTCGAGCAGCGGCTGGCTGAAACCGGTTATCTGGTCGATACTGCCACCGCCACTGCGGTTTTCCTCGCCGACCGGCTCGGCAAGCCGCTCTTGGTGGAAGGACCCGCCGGGGTCGGCAAGACCGAGCTGGCCCGCGCCGTCGCGCAGGCTACCGGATCCGGTTTGGTTCGCCTGCAGTGCTACGAAGGCGTCGACGAGGCCCGCGCGCTCTACGAGTGGAACCACGCCAAGCAAATTCTGCGCATCCAGGCCGGGTCCGGAGACTGGGACCAGACCAAGATGGACGTGTTCAGCGAGGAGTTTCTGCTGTCGCGGCCGCTGCTGACCGCGATCCGGCGCACCGAGCCCACGGTGCTGCTGGTCGACGAAACCGACAAGGCCGACATCGAAATCGAGGGTCTGCTGCTAGAAGTGCTCTCCGACTTCGCGGTGACGGTCCCCGAACTGGGCACCATCACCGCTGAGCGGGCGCCGTTCGTGGTGCTGACCTCCAACGCCACCCGCGAGCTGTCCGAGGCCCTCAAGCGACGTTGCCTGTTTTTGCACATCGACTTCCCCAGCCCCGAGCTGGAACGCCGTATCCTGCTGTCCCGCGTCCCCGAACTGCCCGGACACATCGCCGACGAGCTGGTGCGCATCATCGGGGTGCTACGCGGAATGCAACTCAAAAAGCTGCCGTCGGTGGCCGAGACCATCGACTGGGGACGGACGGTGCTCGCGCTCGGCATGGACACCATCGACGATGCGACCATCGCCGCGACGCTGGGCGTGGTGCTCAAACACCAATCCGATCAGCAGCGCGCGACCGGCGAACTTCGGCTGAACTAGGGCGCACAGATGACCGTTCGCCGCGTTCGCCCCAGCTATCCGCTTGCTCCGCACGGCCTGCCGGGTCATCTGGTGGGTTTCGTCGAAGCGCTTCGCGGGCAAGGCATTTCGGTTGGACCATCGGAGACGGTGGATGCCGGCAAAGTGATGGCGGTCCTTGGCCTCGGTGATCGCGAGGTGCTGCGCGAGGGGCTCGCTTGCGCGGTATTGCGCAGGCCCGAGCACCGCGAGACCTACGACGCGATGTTCGACCTGTGGTGGCCCGCCGCGCTGGGTGCACGTGCCGTCGTGACGGAGGAGGCCGAGGCCGATCCCGAAATCCAGTTGCCACCCGACGACGTCGAGGCGATGCGGCAGATGCTACTGGATCTGCTCACCGCCAATGCCGACCTCGCCGACATGGACGAGCGGCTATTGGCGATGATCGCCCAAATCGTCGACGCCTACGGCAAGTACAACTCAAGCCGCGGCCCGTCGTACTCGTCGTATCAGGCGCTCAAGGCGATGGCGCTGGACGAACTGGAAGGCAAGCTGTTGGCCGGACTGCTCGCTCCCTACGGCGACGAGCCCACGCCGACCCAGGAGCAGATCGCCAAAGCGCTTGCCGCACAGCGGATCACCCAGTTGCGCAAAATGGTCGACGCCGAGACCAAGCGGCGCACCGCCGAGCAACTCGGCCGTGACCACGTCCAGATGTACGGAATCCCACAGCTGGCCGAGAACGTCGAATTCCTGCGCGCCTCAGGCGAACAGCTGCGTGCGATGCGCAGGGTGGTGCAGCCACTGGCCCGCACCCTGGCCACCCGGTTGGCCGCTCGTCGGCGCCGTGCCCGCGCGGGGGCGATCGACTTGCGCAAGACGTTACGCAAGTCGATGTCCACTGGCGGCGTGCCGATCGACCTGGTGCTGCGCAAACCGCGCCCGGCGCGCCCCGAACTGGTGGTGTTGTGCGACGTGTCGGGGTCGGTCGCCGGCTTCAGCCACTTCACCCTGCTGCTGGTGCACGCACTGCGCCAACAATTTTCCCGCGTTCGGGTCTTCGCCTTCATCGACACCGCCGACGAGGTGACCCACATGTTCGGCCCGGACGCCGACCTGGCCGTGGCGATCCAGCGCATCACCCGGGAGGCCGGTGTCTACACCCGCGACGGCCACAGTGATTACGGCAACGCGTTCGTCTCGTTCATCCAGGCGCATCCGAACGTGCTGTCACCGCGCAGTTCGTTGCTGGTGCTCGGCGACGGCCGCACCAACTACCGCGACCCGGCCACCGATGTGCTGGCCCACATGGTCACCGCCAGCCGGCACGCGCACTGGCTCAACCCGGAGCCCAAGCACCTGTGGGGCAGCGGCGACTCGGCGGTGCCCCGCTACCAAGAGGTGATCACCATGCACGAATGCCGCTCCGCCAAGCAGCTGGCGGCGGTGATCGACCAGCTGCTGCCCGTCTAGCCCGGCCAGCAAGGACGCTTGCGGGAATCGGGTGTGCGGCGCCGCTCCAGTAAGCTGGCAAACCATGCGAAAGCGGCGGCTGGGAGTGATGGGTGGAACTTTCGACCCCATCCACAACGGCCACCTGGTCGCGGCCAGCGAAGTCGCTTATCTGTTCGATCTGGACGAAGTCGTCTTCGTGCCCAGCGGTCAGCCCTGGCAGAAGCAACGCCGGGTCAGCGCCGGCGAAGACCGGTATCTGATGACGGTGATCGCGACCGCGGCCAATCCCCGCTTCTCGGTGAGCCGGGTCGACGTCGACCGCGGCGGGCCCACCTACACCAAGGACACCCTGCGGGATCTGCACGCGCTCAACCCTGACGCCGACCTGTACTTCATCACCGGTGCCGACGCGCTCGCCGCCATCTTGTCGTGGCAGGACTTGGAGCAACTCTTCGCCATGGCGCGGTTCGTCGGGGTCAGCCGGCCCGGCTATGAGCTGGACCGCGAACATCTCGCCGATGTCCTCGACGGCCTGCCCGACGACGCGTTGACCTTGGTGGAAATCCCGGCGCTGGCAATCTCGTCGACGGACTGTCGTCGGCGGGCGCAAGAGTCGCGGCCGCTGTGGTATCTGATGCCCGACGGCGTGGTGCAGTACATCTCCAAGCGCGAGCTGTACCGCAAACCCCGGGACGACACGTGACGGCCACCTCGGAGGCGGTCGAGATGGCTACCGTCGCCGCGGGCGCGGCGGCGTCGAAGCTTGCGGATGATGTCGTCGTCATCGACGTTTCCGGTCAGCTGGTCATCACCGACTGCTTCGTCATCGCCTCGGCGTCCAACGAACGGCAGGTCAACGCGATCGTCGATGAGGTCGAGGAGAAGATGCGTCGGGCCGGCTACAAGCCCGCGCGCCGCGAAGGTGCCCGCGAAGGCCGCTGGACGTTGCTGGACTACGTCGACATCGTCGTGCACATCCAGCACCAAGACGAACGCAACTTCTATGCGCTGGACCGGCTTTGGGGTGACTGCCCGGTGGTGTTAGTGGACTTGTCCGAAAACCCCCAGAGCTCTGCGAGCCGGTCATGACGACGCGCCGCCTGGTGATGCTGCGGCACGGGCAGACGAACTTCAATCTCGGCAGTCGAATGCAGGGCCAGCTGGACACCGAGCTAAGTGAGCTGGGCCGCGCCCAGGCGGTCGCCGCAGCCGAGGCGCTCGCCAAACGCCAGCCGCTGCTCATCGTGTCGTCGGATCTGCGACGCGCATACGACACCGCAGTCGCGCTGGGGGAGCGTATGGGCTTGCCGGTGCGGGTTGACCAGCGGTTACGCGAGACCCACCTCGGCGACTGGCAGGGCATGACGCACGCCGAGATCGACACGAAAGCACCGGGTGCCCGGCTGGCCTGGCGCGAGGACGCGACCTGGGCACCGCACGGCGGCGAGAGCAGGGTCGATGTGGCCACGCGCAGCCTGCCGTTGATCACCGAGTTGGTCACCGGTGAGCCCGAATGGGGTGCCGACGAGGAACCGGCGCGACCGGTGGTGCTGGTCGCGCATGGCGGGCTGATCGCGGCCCTGACCGCGGCGCTGCTGCGGCTGCCGGTCGCCAACTGGCCCGCGCTGGGCGGCATGGGCAACGCCAGCTGGACGCAGCTGGCCGGGCACTCCGGCGATGCGCAGAACGGCGCCTATGCCGGCGACGACATTCGGTGGCGTCTGGACGTGTGGAACGCATCGGCACAGGTCACCGCCGATGTCCTCTGAGCAATTGCCGCGTCCGGCGCTGCTGATCTTCGCCGATTCACTGGCCTACTACGGACCAACCGGTGGCCTGCCTGCAGACGATCCGCGCATCTGGCCCAACATTGTTGCCTCGCAGCTAAATTGGGATCTGGAGCTGATCGGCCGCATCGGCTGGACGTGTCGGGATGTGTGGTGGGCGGCCACCCAGGACCCGCGGGCCTGGGCGGCGCTGCCCCGCGCCGGGGCGGTGATCTTCGCGACAGGCGGAATGGATTCGCTGCCGTCGCCGTTGCCGACCGCGTTGCGTGAGCTCATCCGTTACGTGCGACCGCCGTGGCTGCGGCGATGGGTCCGCGATGGCTACGGTTGGGTGCAGCCGCGGCTGTCTCCGGTGGCCAGAGCCGCGCTGCCACCCCACCTGTCCGCCGAATACCTCGAACAGACCCGCGGCGCAATCGATTTCAATCGGCCCGGGATCCCGATCGTGGCGTCGCTGCCGTCGGTGCACATCGCCGAGACTTACGGAAAGGCCCATCATGGCCGAGCCGGCACGGTTGGGGCGATCACCCAATGGGCTCAGCAGCACGACATCCCGCTGGTTGACCTGAAATCGGCGGTGGCCGAGCATGTTATGAGTGGTCGAGGCAACCCCGACGGTATCCA
>NZ_DASPSP010000174.1:0-2980 GCF_035623875.1 Mycobacterium sp.
GCCGACACGCTGCGCGTGTCGCTCGGACTGGCTCGTCCCGCCAACCGCTACGCGACAGCCTGACGTAACGAACACCGAGGATTCTTCCGATGACCAAGCCAATCAAGCAGATTCACTTAGCGGCGCACTTCCCCGGCGTCAACAACACAACGGTGTGGAGCGACCCGGCGGCCGGCAGTCACATCGAGTTCAGCTCCTTTGCGCAGTTTGCCCAGACGGCCGAACGGGGCAAGTTCGACTTCCTCTTCCTCGCCGAAGGTTTGCGGCTGCGCGAGCAGAACGGCCAGATCTACGACTTGGATGTGGTCGGTCGTCCGGACACCTTCACGGTGCTGGCCGCGCTGGCGGCAGTCACTGAGCGGCTCGGGCTGACGGGCACCATCAACTCGACCTTCAACGAGCCCTACGAGGTGGCGCGGCAATTCGCTTCGCTCGACCACCTCTCCGGCGGCCGCGCCGCCTGGAACGTGGTGACTTCGTGGGATGCGTTCACCGGGGAGAACTTTCGCCGCGGCGGATTCTTGGCCGAGGACCAGCGTTACGAGCGGGCGAAGACGTTTCTGCAGACCACGCATGAGCTGTTCGACTCTTGGCGCGGCG
This sequence comes from Mycobacterium sp., assembly GCF_035623875.1. Taxonomy (GTDB): domain Bacteria; phylum Actinomycetota; class Actinomycetes; order Mycobacteriales; family Mycobacteriaceae; genus Mycobacterium. The sequence goes on from NZ_DASPSP010000174.1 coordinate 601, forward strand.
ACGAGGTCGTGGCGGACAAGGCGGCAGGTGTATTTTTGTCCGATCCGAACGCAGGCGCATTCGCGCACAAGGACGCCCATTTCGACATCCACGGTCGGTTCAACGTTCCGAGAAGTCCGCAAGGCCGGCCGGTGATATTCCAGGCCGGCGACTCCGACCAGGGACGCGACTTCGCGGCCTCTGCTGCTGACGCGATCTTCTCGCGACACAGCACACTGGAGGCCGGGCAAGTGTTTTATGCCGACGTGAAGGGGCGTCTTGCCCGCTATGGACGCCACCGCGACGAGCTGCTCATCCTGCCGGCCGCGACATTCGTCATTGGCGACACTGACGCGGAGGCCGCCGAGATCGCCCACGAGGTGCGGCTGGCCCAGGTGTCGCCGCAGACAGCGATCAAGTTCCTCGAACAACTCTGGAACCGAGACCTGTCCGACCACGACCCGGACGGGCCGCTGCCAACCGTGGATCCCATTGTGGGGGAGAACACTATCTCGCGTGGCCGGGCCAGCGTCCGCATGTTCCGGGACCCGATTCCGATTGCCAACCAATGGCGGGCCAAAGCCGAGGCGGAGAATCTGAGCACCCGGGAACTGATCGTCGAGGTCACCGGACGTCAATCGTTCATTGGGTCGCCGCGCACGGTCGCCGCGACGATCAACGATTTGGTGCAGGCAGATGCCAGCGACGGGTTTATCCTCGTCCCGCACATCACACCCGGTGGACTTGATCCATTTGTCGAGCAGGTCGTACCGCTCCTTCAGGAACGCGGGGTGTTCCGGGCTGACTACACCGGTACGACGCTGCGTGATCACCTGGGTCTGGCGCCGCTGCGGGCACCGCGGCGATCCGGCGCCGCGGGCGCCTCCACCGGCGTGGCTTCGTAAGCGTCATGCCGACTCCGCTAGCAGTGCTCGACCTGGTGCCGATCTCCTCAGGCTCGACCGCGACGCAGGCATTGCGCAACAGCATTGATCTCGCCCAGCAGGCAGAAAGTTTGGGTTACACGCGCTACTGGTTCGCCGAACATCACCTCAATCCCGGGGTCGCCGGCACCTCACCCGCTGTCCTGCTTGCGCTGACCGCCGCAGAGACCTCGACAATTCGGCTTGGGTCGGGCGCAGTACAGATGGGTCACCGCACCGCCTTGTCCACAGTGGAGGAGTTCGGCCTGTTGGATGCGCTGTATCCAGGCCGGTTCGACCTCGGCTTAGGGCGCAGCGGCGGTAAGCCGCGTGAGCCGAAATCCTCGGCACGGACGGCCTCGACGTTGCAAAGGTCGAGCAATGGATGTACAGCCAATGGATTGCTCATCCCGGCGAAGTTCGATCTGACGCGCCTGTTGAAGTCGCCGCGCTTCGCGTTGCACAAAGCGTTGCTCCAACTGCCCGGTGCGGAATCACAGGACTACACCGAGCAGGTCGACGACATTCGCGCGCTGATCGCCGACACGTATCGTTCTGACGACGGCGAAGAGGCCCACGTCGTGCCGGGCGGCGGCGCCGATCTGCAGGTGTGGATTCTGGGCAGCAGCGGCGGTGAGAGTGCCACCGTCGCTGGTAACCGTGGTCTGCGGTTTGCCGCCAACTACCATGTGGCGCCCGCCACGGTGCTGGAGGCGACCGAGGCTTACCGGGCTGCGTTTCGACCCTCAACCGAACTTGACCAGCCTTACGTCTCGGTCTCGGCTGACGCCGTTGTCGCTGACGATGAGGCCACGGCTCGTCACCTGGCCGCCGGGTATGGCCTCTGGGTGCGCAGTATCCGGACCGCAGAAGGCGCGATCCCGTTTCCCACCCCGGACGAGGCGCGCGCTCACACCTGGACCGACGCCGACCGCGAACTTGTCACCGACCGAGTGGAGACACAGTTCGTCGGGTCACCGGTGCAAGTGGCGGACCAGCTGGAGCGACTGCGTGACGCCACCGAAGCCGATGAGCTGATCATTACGACGATCACCCACGATCACCAAGACCGGGTGCGTTCCTACCGGCTACTCGCCGAAGAATGGGCCCGCCGATGAGCCAAGCCGGGTGTCAGCTATCGCGGTAAGCGAGGACGAACGTAGCGCGGCGCGAATTGGCTCAACTCTCCTAATTGCCGTTTCGATTTGACGAATTACGAGGACGCTAAAAGAATCGCATTATGAAGATGAAACCGATGATCGTCGCGGGCATTGCGGCTGCTGTGCTATCCGGCGGCAGCGGCGTTGCCCTTGCCGACCCCGCCCCGCCGGCACCCGACCCGAACGGGCCAAAGTGCTGGCAACCGACCCCAGACGGCTGGATGCATACCGAGTATGTGCCCTGCGGCTGGACGTATTCGTCCGCGGACGGTTGGCAGCAGCTTCCGCCCCCACCGGGCTCACCGAACCCCGGATAAC
>NZ_DASPSP010000192.1:0-7956 GCF_035623875.1 Mycobacterium sp.
GGTGGTTTTGAGCACGGTGTCGGGGTTGAGGCTCATCGAGTCGATGCCGATCTCGACGAGGAATTCGGCCATGTCCGGGTAGTCGGACGGCGCCTGCCCGCACAGTCCGGAGTGAATGCCGTTGCGGCGGCAGCCGTCGACGGCCAGCCGGATCATCTGCTTGACACCCTCGTCGCGCTCGTCGAAGTCGAACGCGACGATCTCGCTGTCCCGATCGACGCCCAGGGTGAGCTGGGTGAGATCGTTGGAGCCGATGGAAAAGCCGTCAAAGTGCTTAGAAAATTCGTCGATCAGCAAAACGTTGTTGGGTATTTCGCACATCGCGTAGATCTTGAGGCCGTTCTCGTCTCGCCGGAGCCCCCGTTCAGCCATCCGATCAAGCACCTGCTCGGCCTCGGCGACGCGGCGCACGAACGGCAGCATCAGGATGACGTTGGTGAGCCCCATCTCCTCGCGGACCCGCTTCATCGCCTGGCACTCGAGTGCGAAGCCCTCCGCGTAGGCGGGGTGGGCGTAGCGAGAGGCTCCGCGGAAGCCGAGCATCGGGTTGTTCTCACCGGGCTCGAAGTCTGTCCCGCCAATAAGGCTGGCGTACTCGTTGGTCTTGAAGTCCGACATCCGCACCACCACGGGCTTTGGCCAGAAGGCCGCAGCGATGGTGCCGATCCCTTCGGAGAGCCGCTGCACAAAGAAGCTCGCCCCGTCGGGGTAGCCGCGGGTCAGCCGCGCCAACTGGGCGCGCGCATCGGGATCGGTGACCTTATCGGGGTGCAGCAACGCCAGCGGGTGACCCTTGATCGACTCGCTGATGATGAACTCCATCCGGGCCAAGCCGACGCCGTCGTTGGGCAAAAACGAGGTTTTGAACGCCAAGTCCGGATTGCCGAGGTTAACCATGATCTCGGTGGCCGGCCGGGAAAGAGCGGTGATTTCGGTCTGCTCAACCGAAAACGGAACTTCTCCGGCGTAGACGCGCCCGGTCTCGCCCTCGGCGCAGGACACCGTCACGGTCCGGCCGCTGGCCACGCGCGTGGTCGCGTTACCGGAACCCACTACTGCAGGAACCCCGAGTTCGCGAGCGATGATCGCGGCGTGACAGGTGCGCCCGCCCCGGTTGGTGATGATCGCCGCCGCGGTCTTCATCACCGGCTCCCAGTCCGGTGTAGTGGTGTCAGCCACCAGCACTTCGCCCGGCCTGAATTCCGTGAGGTGGGCCAGGTTTTCGATCATGTGGGCCGTGCCCGAGGCGATCTTCTCGCCCACCGAACGGCCCTCGACAAGCACCTCACCTGAGCCTTTCAGCGCATAGCTCTGCACGGTGGTCACCGCGCGCTGGGAGGCGACAGTCTCCGGCCGGGCCTGGACAATATAGAGCCGCCCGTCGATGCCGTCTTTCGCCCACTCTATATCCATCGGCCGCCGGTAGTGCCGCTCGATCTTGATCGCGTAATCGGCTAGCTCCAAGACGTCCTCGTCAGTCAGGCAGAAGTGTTCGCGGTCGGCCTTGGGCGCGGGGATGTTGCGGGTCGTCTCTTTGGCCGAGCCCTCGACGAAGATCATCTTCACCGCCTTGTCGCCGAGCATGCGCCGCAACACGGCACGGTGTCCCGCTGCGAACGTGGGTTTGTGCACATAGAATTCGTCCGGGTCAACCGCGCCCTGCACGACGTTCTCGCCGAGGCCGTAGGCGCCGGTGACTAACACGACATCGCGAAAACCGGATTCGGTGTCGAGGGAGAACATCACGCCCGACGACGCGAGGTCCGAGCGCACCATCTTCATCACACCGATCGACAGAGCGACCTTGAAGTGGTCGAAGCCCTGGTCGATGCGGTAGTGAATGGCCCGATCGGTGAAAAGGCTTGCGAAGCAACGCCGGCAGGCGTCCAGCAGTGTCTGCTCGCCGCGAATGTTCAGAAAGGTGTCCTGCTGGCCCGCGAAGCTGGCCGTCGGCAGGTCCTCCGCGGTCGCGGAGCTGCGCACTGCCAGACTCACATCTTGGCCATACTCGCTTTGCAACCGCCGGTACCCGGCGAGCACTTCGGCGGCGACATCGTCGGGCAGGCCGGCGCCGTAGACGATCTCGCGGGCCTGCTTGCCGCGGCGTGCCAGGTCGGCGACGTCGCTGGGATCGAGCCCGTCGAGGGTGGCACGCAGCGGCTGCGAAGCACCCGCCGCCTCGAGCATTCGCCAGTAGGCGTCGGCGGTGATGGCGAAGCCGTTCGGTACTAAGACCCCCTCGTCGGAGAGCTTGCGGTACATTTCGCCGAGCGAGGCGTTCTTTCCGCCGACCAACGGAACGTCTTCGATCCCGAATTCCTCGAAGAACCGTACGTATTTGGGCATGCTCATGCTTACTCCTCTCCTAGCCGGTTGAGCAGGGCAACAGCTTCGAGGCCAATCCAGGTGGCCTGCAGCGCCGAGATTGCCCGGTGGCGCGCGCCGAGGCCGCCGTCCGGGCGCTGAAGCAAGACGAGTTGTTGTGCTATGGCGTCGAGGTAGCGCAGGCGTCGGTGCAGGGCATCGGCGAGCGCGAGTCCGCCCCAGAGCGCCCCGACCGCGGTGGTTCGCGCATCGGGGGCCAGGCGCAGGCCGAGAAGTTCGTCCTCGCAGCGACCCAGGAAGGTCACCAGGTGTGGATCGGGCTGCCAGTGCGGGTCGACCAGCTGGGCCAGACGCAGGCCCATCGCCGTCGTCTCTAAGTCCGCACCCGGAGATGCCCATCCTCCGTCGGCGGCACGCGCTGCAATCAGCAGCCCCGCCATGCTGTCGCACTCTGACCCAGAAAGCACACTGTGGCGCAAGTGGATTAATTCGCACAGGTGCGTCGCGTCGACGATCGCCGCGCGCCAGTCTCGCGGCCCATCGCGATCGCAGAAAGCCTCGAGCCACCCACGCAGCCACTGATCTGGGGAGAACTTCGGTTGGATGGTGAGTACGCCGAGCGCCCGAAGCGCCGCCCAGCCGATCGTCAGCGTTGGATAGCCGCCGGTTTCGTTTTGCAGGCCGCGGAGCCAATCGCCGGTTTGCTCTGGCGTGGGAATGTCGGCGTTAAGCAGCTTGAGCGACTCGAGAGCGGCCAGCGTGTCTGGAGCGTTCGGCTCCTCGACGGCCCATTGCGGCGTGCGGTAGAAGCAGTAACCCCCTTCCGGGGTGCGCCGCCCCAGCACGTACCGCCCGATCGCCGCTCGGTCGAAGCACCCAGCGCCCGTGCGTGTCCCGCCATCTACCGGTGTTGCCCCAAGACTCATCATTCGCAACTCACTAAGAGAATTCGACGGTGTGGCCGGGGCTGAGCCGCTCGACGCGGCCACGGCACTCGATGTCGATCGAGTTGGTCTGTTCGGAATCCGAACTGACCCTTGCCCGACGTCCGTTGACTTCCAGGTGCAGGCGATGACCGCGGTACCTCAAGGGAAACGACAGCCTGCCAAGCGCTTCCGGCCACAGCGGACTGAGCACGATGCGGTTGGCGCGGAATTCCAGGCCGGTGAAGCACCGCTGCAGTAGGTCGACGCTGCCGGCCATCGCCGCCAAGTGAATACCCTCAAACGCGGTGCCGCCTTGGATGTCTGCGATGTCGGACAGTAGAACCTGCTGAAAATATTTCAGCGCGCGGTCGCGGTCGCCGCGGGCCAAGACCCACGAGTGAACAATGGCGCTTAGTGTCGATCCGTGTGAGGTGCGGGTTCGATAGTAATCAATGGTTTTCGGGATCTGCTCGGGGGTGAATCGATAGCCCAGCCGCTCGAACAGTTCGCGCAGCTCGTCGGAGGAGAGCAGGTAGAACAGCATCAGCGCATCGGCCTGCTTTGATGCTTTGTAATGGTTGACGTTGTCGTTCTCAGCCTCAAGGATGCGGTCCAGTCGCTGCATGTTGCCATAGCGCTGGTGATACGCGTGCCAATCCAATTCAGCCAAATTCTCATAACCCTCGAATTGGCTGATCACACCGTCGTGGAAGGGCACGAACATGCGTCGGCTCACGTCGTCCCACAAGTCAAGTTCCGGACCATCCACTCCGAGCCTTGCCAACAGATCAAGCCGAAACGACAACGGTAGTAGCTCAAGGGCTTCCATTGCACGCACGATCACCCAGACCGCCATCACGTTGGTGTAAGCGTTGTTGTCGATGCCGTCGTAGACCCGACCGGGATAGCCCGAATGGAATTCGTCGGGCCCGATGATGCCGCGGATCACGTAGCGTCCACGTGTAGTGTCAAACTGGGCCAGGTTCACCCAGAAGCGAGCGATCTCAGTCAGCATCTCCGTTCCGTAGTCGATGAGGTAGTCGATGTCGCCGCTCACCTGGTAGTACTGCCACACGCTGTAGGCCACGGCTATGCCGCTATGGTGGGCGCGGGCACTGGGATCGGGATTCCATCGACCTGAGCGCGGATTCAGGTGCAGCTGCGGGCTTTCTTCACGACCGTCACTGCCGGATTGCCAGGGATACATCGCGCCGCTGTAGCCGGCCGCTCGGGCAGCGCGGCGGGCCTCTGCTAGTCGTCGATAGCGATACTGCAGCAGGGCCCTGGTCACCGCCGGGAGGTGGATGCTCAGGACAGGAAAGACGAACAACTCGTCCCAGAAGATGTGACCGCGGTAGGCCTCACCGTGTAGGCCCCGCGCGGGTGCGCCGGCGTCCAGATCGGCGGTGTTGGGTGACAGGGTCTGCAGCAGATGCAGCAGATGCAGGCGCACGATCCGCAGTTCCTCGGGGTTGTTGCCAATGCCGATGTTGAACCGTTCCCACAGATGTGCCCACAACGCCGTGTGACCGTGCAGTATTTCTGCCACCCGGCCCACAGCATGCAGCTGACGCTCGGCCTCGTCCGCCGGTTCAGAAATTGCCGGATTGCGGCCGGTGACGACGGCGACGACCTTTTCAACCGTCACCGATTGCCCGACAGCCAAGTCGGTTGCGATGTCATGACCGATGCGGGCCGGGTGAGAGATGCGGGCTTCATCTTGCATGAGCCGGCTGTCCGCCTGCGTCGGCGCGTCCCCGCGCCACAACGTGGTGCGGGCCGCCACCGCAACGGGGATTCGAGACTGCACCGTAATCGCTTCCAAAACCACTGAGAAATCCGATAATTCGCGTACCTGCGTCACGGTTAGGTGTTTGCTGGATAATTCGGCGTAGCGTTCGATTTGTCGGTTCTCGACGTCGCCGTGTATGGCAGATCGGAATTCGATTGTGCCTGACCAGTTCTCGGCTGTCACCCTGGTCTCCAGGGCAGCCACTTCGGGTAGATGCATTGCCACGAATCTGCGCTGAGTTACTGCGGTAGTGCGCCCAGCGGTATCGCGAAACCGGAACTGGCGACTCAACAACGCTCGGCGAAGATCGAAGGTCTGCGAGTAGGACAACAACTCAACGTCATCGATGTCGAACCACGGCCCGTCGCAGACACGAAACGTCAACGGCAGCCAGTTGGGTAGATTCACCACACTTTCGTTACTGACGGTGCTGCCGTCGATCTCATCGGTCAGCCGATTGTAGACGCCGCCAACGTAAGTGCCCGGATAATGAATGCCGTCTGCCGTGGACTCCGGCGCACAGCCGCGGGTGGCGAAATACCCGTTGCCCACGGTGCACAGCGCTTCGCGCAGCGGTTCTTCGGCAGCGGCATAGCCTCCGAAAGTAATCGACCACGGATTGTCGGATTCGTCATGTTCGGCAGCGACGTCTTGCGCCAGCCGCTCGATGAACTGGCAAACCGCGTCAGGACCGTCAAGAGCGAACCGGGCGGCCGACGGACGATCCCCGTCCTCGTCATGCCGCACGACGATCCCAATGCCGTCGCGTCGCACCGCATCAAAGGCGTCCTCGTCCGTGAGGTCGTCGCCGATGTAAATGGGCAACAACGGATCCGGTCCGTCGATTTGGTGCAGGATCCACCGCAGCATCTTCCCCTTGTCCCACGGGATGTCTGGCCGCAGTTCGATGAGTTTGCGTCCCATGGTGACCCGAAGGTCACGTCGCCAGCCGATGGTGTGGACGGTGGCAGTCACCTGGTGCACTGCCTCGGGCGCGGCATTCCGGTAGTGGACCGCGACCGCGAATCGTTTGTGCTCGACATGAACGCCATCAAGGTCTGCGAACCGTTCCCGCAATTCGGCTGCCGTCTGTTCGAGCACGTCGACAGCCGATGCGGCGGTCTCGTTGCGTTGGGTGATGTTGTTGGGCGCGGTCAGCTCGAAGCCATGGCTGCCTGCGTACCAGATGCCCGGCAGCCCGATGCGGGGCACTAGATCGGCCAGGTCGCGTCCGCTGAGCACCGCGACATCACACCGTGCGGCTAACGCCTTCAGCGCGTCGGCAGCCCCATCAATAAGTGTGGCAGCGTCGGGCTCGTTGACAATCGCGGACAGCGTGCCGTCGAAGTCGAGAAGCACCGCAGGTCGTCGAGCGGCGACCACCGCCGCGATTTGGGCGTAGGACTGCAGAGCATCGGGAAGCGTCGACATCCGTCGATCCCCGGCGCGCACCCTAATCTCGGCGAGGTCGGTCACCACCGCGTCCGCACCGCTTTGGCGCAGCTCCTCGGCATTCCGCGTTGGGCTGAGAGCGATGACGAGCGCGAATCCGGCGGCACGGGCGGCGACTACGCCCGCCTGAGAATCGACGATGACGACGCATCGATCGGGCCGCACCCCCAACTGTTTCGCGGTCTCCGGTAAATCGCTCGGCTGGGGCGCTCCTGGCAGGTCCGCCTGGCTGCTGATGGTGGGGTCGACACCAGCGAAAGCCGGATCGCCGGCACCCGTCACGGCCAAAACCCGTTGGCGGTCAAGGCTCGACGAGCAAACACCTGTGCAGACACCGGCGTCGTGCAGTTTCGCCACCAGCGCCGACGTGGAGTCGGCCATCCCTGGCTCAGTTCCGGCATCCGTCGTGGCATTGTGCAGATCGAGGACGACCGCGTCGTAGCAGCGCGGATCGATCGTCACCTGCACCATCATCGCCACCGTCGCGGACTCAGCCGACTACCGATGAGCTTGCGGACGACGTCTCGGCTATCATCCAACTCAATCGAATGCGTCAACGTGCACGTCGCCAAGTCCTTGATAACCTCGCTGTCCAGCATGGGTTTCGGCATTGCGTCCTCCACATTCGGCCTGAGAGCGACCTTAAGAATGACTAGGCCCGGTCCCTAGAGTCATTGGTCCCGACGCCGCCGCCATTGGCCTATAAAGTGCGCCACGAACCTTTGGTTTTGGCAGGTATGACAGAGTCCTACGACCATGCGGTTAAGGACTAACGCCCCATGATCGGCGACGCGATTTGGCCTAGCGTTCTCCTTTGAGCTGAGGGAAGGCGAAAATGTCAGCGCACGCCGAGGGCTACGGCATCATCGTCGCCGCCGATGGATCACCCGCATCAAATGCCGCCGTCTGTTGGGCCGCGCAGGATGCGGTCTTGCGTCGTATTCCGCTAACCGTGGTCCACGTGGTCAATCCCGTGGTCACCGCGTGGCCGCATAGCCCGTTGCCGGACGGAGTTGCGGTATGGCAGGAAAACGAGGGGCGCCGGATCCTCGCTGATTCACTAAAGCTCGCCCGAGACACCGTGAACGACAATCCGCGGATACCAATCGAGAGCGAGTTGATTTTTTCGGCCACCGCTCCAACACTTGTTGATTTGTCCAAAGAAGCCGACCTGATAGTCGTGGGCACCTATGGGCGGGGAGCGTTGGCGCGCGGTTTACTCGGTTCGGTCAGTTCGAGCCTGGTGCGGCAGGCACATTGCCCCGTCGCCGTGATCCGGGACGAGGAGCCGCGGATGCCGGATCCCGCCCAGGCTCCCGTGCTGGTGGGAATCGACGGCTCACCGGCCTCGGAGCTTGCTACCGCGATCGCATTCGACGAAGCGTCGCGGCGCCGCGTCAACCTGGTAGCTGTACATGCGTGGAGTGACACCGAGATTTTCGAACTCCCGGGTTTGGATTG
>NZ_DASPSP010000201.1:0-21157 GCF_035623875.1 Mycobacterium sp.
CCGAACTCGGCTACGGCGCAGCGGCGTTCGGGTTCTGGGCCGACAAGGCGCCGCGCTACCTGGCCGACGAGCGGGTCCGCTCCTCATCGATCTTTGTCAAGGGCAAACGCTTGGTCGTACGGTATCGCCCGTTCGGGCTCGTCGGCGTCATCGGCCCGTGGAACTACCCGCTGACGAATTCGTTTGGTGACTGCATCCCGGCGCTCGCCGCGGGCAACAGCGTGATCCTCAAGCCGTCCGAGATCACGCCGCTGACATCCCTGCTTCTCGCCGAGGGTCTCACTGAGTGTGGGCTGCCCGAGGGCGTCTTCGCCGTGGCGACCGGGCGTGGCACCACCGGCGCGGCGGTGATCGATGAAGTCGACATGGTGATGTTCACCGGTTCGACCGCCACCGGCCGCAAGGTGGGTGTGCGCGCCGCCGAGCGGCTGATCCCGGCATCGCTGGAACTGGGCGGCAAGGATCCGATGATCGTGCTCGCCGACGCCAATGTCGAACGCGCCGCCAACCACGCGGCCTACTACTCGATGTTCAACTGCGGCCAGACATGCATCTCCATCGAGCGCTGCTACGTCGAGGCACCAATCTACGACGACTTCGTCAAGCGCGTCACCGCCAAGGTCAACGCCATCCGCCAGGGCGTGCCCACCGGACCCGGCACCGTCGACGTCGGATCGCTGACATTCCCGCCGCAAGTCGACACCGTGCAGCGCCACGTCGAAGACGCCCGGCAACACGGCGCAAGGGTGCTCACCGGCGGGCAACGGGGAAGAGACAAAGGGTACTGGTTCGAACCGACGGTGCTCGTCGACGTCAACCATGACATGGCGTGTATGCGGGAAGAGACCTTCGGCCCAACGCTGCCGATCATGAAGGTCGCCGACGTCGAGGAGGCGATCCGCCTGGCCAACGACTCGGAATACGGCTTGTCTGCGGCGGTGTTCTCGCGCGACGCCGCGCGCGCCGAAGCGGTGGCCCGCCGCGTCAACGCCGGCGCGGTCACCGTCAACGACGCCTTGGTGAATTACTTCGCGCTGGAACTGCCGATGGGCGGCGCCAAGCCCGGCTCAGGCGTGGGCTACCGACACGGCCCCGGCGGAATCCGCAAATACTGCCGCCAGCAGTCACTGCTCATCTCACGCGTCAACCCGCGGCGCGACCTGCACATGCATCCCTACAGTGCGCGCCGAACGCGGCTCCTGGGACGCCTGCTGGCAGTCCTGAACCGAGGGCGTCGTGGTGCTCCGTGAGGCCGCCACGGTTACCGTCAGACCCCGCCGCGAACCGCGACTCCAGACGCAAACCCGCGGGGTGTCGCCATCGGTCGGCTCGTCCACCACACATCACCCGTCAGCCACGCGGCAGGTGAAACCCAGTCAGGGCATCAGTATCCGTCCGCAAAAGCTAAACCGAGGACCCAGTCGCCGCTAAGGTGAAGCGCTGCCAGTGGCGCGCAAACTTATGCTCCGCGCATGCGCGACCTCGACACCGTCGACTCCGAGCTGCGATTGGTGGCGGCTCTTCGCGGTGCGGCTCGGGAGCGTGGTGGGCCGCTGCCATCGATAGCCGTGGCGAATGCGCGGCTGGATGAACGCCGCGAAGCTGTGGAGGGTTCGACCCGTCGGTGGGAGGCCGACGCGCAAGCGATGCGGGCGGAAGCTGCCGAACCTGGCCGAGCTACTGCGGGTATCGCACGGCTGATCAGGGGTCGAGTAGTACCCCGGGGTTGAGGATCCCGGCCGGGTCAAGTGCGGACTTCGCTGCGCGCAGCGCCGCCGCGAACGGGTCGGGGCGCTGCCGGTCGTACCAGGGGCGGTGGTCGCGGCCGACCGCGTGGTGGTGGGTGATGGTGCCGCCGCTGGCGGCGATCGCCTCGGACACGGCGCCCTTGATGTCGTCCCACTGCGCATCGAGGGAGCCCCAGCGCCCGCCGGCGTAGATGCTGTAGTACGGGGCCGGGCCGTCAGGGTAGACGTGGGTGAACCGGCAGGTCATCGCACCGGTCCCGCAGACCCGCTCGATCGCTGTCCGGGCGGCCTCGGTCACCGCGGCGTGCAGAGTGCCGAATGCGTCCCAGGTGCAGGCGGTCTCGAAGGTCTCGGCGATGACGGCGCGACGGGCAAGGGCGTCGCGCTGGTACGGCATGCGCAGGAACGCCGAGCGCCAGTTGGCTGAAGCGTCGGTTTCCGTTGTGCCGCTTTCGGCTTCGCGACTGCGCCGCGCGGTCACGGTGCCGCCGTGGTCGGCGGCGATCTGCACGGCCCGGTCGAGCCACGGGTCTATCGGGTGGTCGGCCGATTCGAAGGCCAGCACCAGCAGCCCGCCCCCCACCGCCGCGGCGGCGTTCAGGAACGCTTCGGCCGGGTCGAGCAGTCGGCAGTTCGCCGGGTAGAGCCCGGCTTGCGCGATGGTCCGCGACGCGGCGACCGCGGCGGCCCAGTCGTCGAACGCCACCGACGCGGTGACCTGCCACCGCGGGCGGTCCTGTAACCGCATCCACGCCTCCGTGATGATGCCGAGCGTGCCTTCCGAGCCGAGGAACAGCCGGTCCGGGGACGGGCCGGCACCGGAGCCGGGCAGTCGCCGCGACTCACTTACCCCAGCCGGCGTGACGATCCGGAGCGATTCGGTCAAGTCGTCGATGTGGGTATACAGCGTCGCGAAGTGCCCGCCGGCGCGGGTGGCCAACCAGCCGCCGAGGCTAGAAAACCCGAAGGACTGTGGGAAATGCCGCAGCGTCAGGTCGTGCGGGCGCAACTGGTCCTCGATCGCCGGACCGAGTGCCCCGGCCTGGATCCGCGCGGCCCGGCTGACTCGGTCGATCTCGAGCACCACAGCCATGGCGGTGATGTCCACCGTGACAACCGGCCCGTCGAACCGCGGCTCGACGCCGCCGACCACTGAGCTACCGCCGCCATACGGGATGACCGGGATTTTTTCGCGCGAACACCAGTCGAGCACGTCGACCACGTCCCGCTCGCTGCGCGGTCGCGCGATCAGGTCCGGGACACGGTCGAGGCGGCCCTGCAGGTTGCGCGCGACATCGCGAAACGCCTTGCCCCGCGCGTGGCCGGCCCGATCGGCCGGGTCGGTCGAGCACAGCGCGGCCAGCGACGTCGGCGGGGTAATCCGGGGCGTCGCTAACCCGAGAGCGTTCGGGTCCGGCGACGGGTGATCGGTCAGGTCATGCCCGGGTAGCAGCGCCGCCACCCGTGACACCAGATCGTGAGTCTCTTGCTCCGAGAGCGACTGCTCGACGGTGCCCCAACCCCACCACGAACGCATGCTGACGGCGTCAGCGCTTTAATACGATGGCGGCGCCTCCGGCGAGCAGCAGCACTATCGCCGCGAAGATGGCCCAGCCCGCGCCGGCGAGCCACCAGATAAGACCCAACGCTATGAGAGCCGGCGACAGCGCAAAGAACACTATCCCGGGGTTTTGCTTGATCACTGCGAGCGCACTCTTCGCTCGGATCGGATCGATTTCCTTGCCTGGCATGACATCAGAATGCCAGTTGACCACCACAAAGCAAGCTGCGATTACTCCTCTTCGTCTTCGCACAGGAGCTTCTCGGGGTGGTGGAACCTGTTGGTCCGGGGCTGGCCACGAACTGCTGAAGTACGTTCTAAAACTGCACACGGCTAGTGTCGACGTGCTCGCCGGCCGGCAGCGGTGGCATCACCTGGCAGGATCGCCACAGCGCAGTGAGGGCACTCAACAACCACCGCCAGCCTGCTCGAACACCTATGACCGCGCGCATGGGATGGCAAAGGTGGTCCCAATAGCCGAATTCAGCGTGACGCCGCCATAATCATCACCCTCCCGCCCAAGCGGCAGCACGCTGTCACCAAGGCCATATCAGAGGCGACACTGTACCGGTAACCCTCCATATTCGATCGCGCCGTATTTGGGCGTTTGAAGGTGAGGCCAGTGGAGCCTTGCGGCGTTGGTCAGCCACTTGGCTCGGTCGTGCGCGGGTGGGGTGTTGCTCGATCTTCGCGCTGGACTAGCTCGTCGAGGATCTCTTTGGTGCGAGGTGTCAAGCCGAGTCGATCAGTTCGCGGCCAGTTTTTGATTTCCTCCTCCGCGAAATCGACGAAATCCATGATGGTATGGAATAGGTCTGAGACAAACCGTGCACCGAGCGCAGAGATGTGCAGCCGATCTGGAAACGGAGCCTCACCTGCCTCATATTGGCGAAGGATTTCGTTGACGCTGTCGATGTGCTCCTGCGCCCAGCTACGTAAGGCCGCGCCGGCCCGGAGCACATCCTCGCGATCACCCTGGTCGGCGAACAAAAAGCGCAAACAGGGCTCGAGTTCGATCCGCGGCGGGCTGCTGGTTTCTCCTCCGAGCCATTCCCGAAGCGCCTGCCGGCCTTCGTCGGTGATTTCGTAACGGTTGCGCGAGCGGCCACCGTTTCGTTCCCGGACGGCTGAGGCCAAACCGCGTGCAACCAGACGGCGCGGCTCCTCGTAAAGCACGCTGTCTTCCTTTTGCCAGCAGAATCGCAGGCTCCGTCGCCCCTGCTGAGCTAGCTCGTAGCCGGTCCAGGACCGCAAGCTCAGGAGCCCTAAGACGGCGTACGACGTCGTGGACAAACCCTCTCTCACGCGAAACACTTTACTCCGGTACCGGAGTAAGCAATAATACTCCGATATCGGAGTATGGATCGGAGG
Source organism: Mycobacterium sp. (assembly GCF_035623875.1). Taxonomy (GTDB): domain Bacteria; phylum Actinomycetota; class Actinomycetes; order Mycobacteriales; family Mycobacteriaceae; genus Mycobacterium. Next base: position 4,681 of record NZ_DASPSP010000201.1, read on the forward strand.
GTCAGCCATGGTCAGCAAGAAGGCATGTGCGGCCAACGAGTCGAACCACCCCATGGCGGCGCCCGATAAGACCCGCGTCTTGGCGGAGTTACCAGCCGCGATGGAACAATTCTGCGGCTTGCTCCTGCATGGCGATGATCTCAACGTCCACGGCATCGGGTACTGGTCGGCGTCGGACGTCGCCGCGCATGTGGCGACGGTGTTGGAACTCAACGTCGGACTTGCATGCGGGACTGTCTTACCAGTGGCCACCATGGAAGCCATACCGGACTGGACCCAATCTGCGCTCGAAAAGGTGGAGGATCGAAGGCCCCAAGCGCTTGCTGACCGAATACAAGCCGCGGTCAATGAACTGACCGACGCGGCGAGCAGCCGGGGCGGTGATCCGCGAGTCGCATGGCACAACGGGCTATCAATTCCGATCTCCACCGTGCTCGCACTGATGGTGGGCGAAGCGACGATTCACGGGCGCGACATTGCACGCGCGCTCGGCCGCCGATGGCACATCCCGTCGGCATGGGCGGACACCACATTCCGGGGGATGGTCCAGGTGGTGCCGTTGTATTTTCTCCCCGAGAGGTCGGCGGGTTTGCATGCTCGGTTAGAAATGCGGCTGCGCGGTATTGAAACTCGTGCGCTATTTACCATTACGGACGACGAGCTGCAGATCTCAGAACCCGGCGGTGGTCGAGCCGACTGCTACATCTCAGGCGAGCCGACGGCACTTCTTCTCCTCCTGTACGGGCGCGCAGGACCAGTACGTCCTACTCTCACCGGACACCTGGTCGCATGGGGCCGAAAACCTTGGCTTGCTTTCCGCTTCTTACGCCTATTCCGCAACCCCTAAATTCTGCGGCCGAGACGCTCCAGATACCGCAAATTAGAGGGACTCTCATCGGACAGGTCAGGCTGAAGACTAGAGAAGGGAAGGCGCAATGACCGCAACAGTGGACGCGAGCCCGCGTCAATCACGCGAGGCAACGGTCCAGGCCCACGTGAACGCAGAAAAACATCGAGACCTGGAAGCCACGCTTGCGACGTTCAAGGTCGGCGTGGCGCGCCTGGAGTTGCCCGGGGGCGAAGTTGCCGATGGTTCCGATGAGGTGGCGGACGCCTATCGCGAATTGTTCACCGGCTTTCCCGACCTGAACGTTCCCAACCGTGAGCCCGACTCGCTTAGTCACCACGGCGATTTGGTCATCAGCGAGTTTCGTCTGCAGGGGACGCACCTAGGTCCGTTTCACGGACTCCCGCCGACCGGCCGACGAATCGACCTGCCGCTTGTGGCGATCTTCGAGTTCGATGGCCCTGACCTGCTTTGCGAACGTGTTTACTTCGACCGCCTCACTCTGTTGATCCAGCTCGGTGTCGCACGAGATCCCAACACGCGGGCTGGCAAGCTCACGACTCTACTCAGCCACCCCGTAACGCTCGCTCGCGCGACAATTCGGGCGCGTAGGCGGCGCAGCGAATAGACCCTTGGCGCAGTTTGTTCGGCGGTCGTGGTGGACGCTTTAACCTAAGCAGGGGCGGCGCGTGAGCACGACTTCCGGGTGTCCAGTCACAAAACCGAACGTCTTCGGTTTTCCACGCTTTCCCCGAAACCCGTTGCTGGACAGGGCTTACCAGCGCAAACACCCGGAAAGCGCTGCTGCCGGGAACTTTTCGCGGGGCAAAAATTCTTCGGAAAAAATCCAAGGGGGGGATGTACCCAGCGGGTGGGGAGTGTGCTTGCCCATCCGTTTCGCGCGGCCTACCCACCCCCCAGGTTCGCCGAAACCCAGCGCTACGGAGAAGCGACGGCGAAGAGACGCCATTCCCCGGGCACGCCCTTCAGTTGGTGCGTACCACGCTCGTCGAACTCAAGTCCTGACCCGATCACCAGGTCGCGCAGTGTGCGGGACACGAGCACATCGTTCGGCCCTGCCAGTGCGCTCACCCGTGCGCCGATGTGCACGCCGATCCCGCCGATGTCATCGCCGCGGACCTCGCACTCGCCGCGAGAACGGCCCCGGTGTGGCGCAGGTCGTGGAAGCGAAGATCGGGCCGCCGGCAGCCTCACGCGCGGTATAGAACCGCCGGTACAGGCTCGCCGGCGCCAGGTGCCCGCCGCCCTTCGCCGCAAACAGCAGCGCGTCCGGTCCTGCATCGACGCGGTCGATCAGGTGATCAGCCAGGGCTCCCAACAGGTGCGGCGGGATCGCCACGTCGCGGCTCCCGGCCTCCGATTTGGGTGTGGTGACTTGGAATTCGCCGCCGACGCGGACCACCGCGCGGCGCACCCTGATCACCCGCTCCTCAAGGTCGATGTCGCGGCGGCGCAGCTCGGTGAGCCCCCCGAAGCGCAGCGCGCACCACGACGCCAACAGGATCATCGGCTGATACGGCTCGGGCATCGCGGCGGTCAGCTTCGCCAGCTCGTCCCGGCTGGCGGGCCGGATCTTGTCCACCGGAATCCGTGGCGCACCTAGCGAGGATTCTTTCCATCTGCCACGCCATCATGAGAATCTTCGTTAATGGACCGATATGAGGCGTTGCGTGTTGATGTCGATGGCGGGGTCGCATTCGTGACGATCGATCATCCGCCGATTAATCTGCTTGACGCCACGATGATCGGGGATCTGGCGCGTCTCCCGGACGACCTGCTGGCCCAATCGGTGCGCGTCGCGGTCTTCCGCAGTGCTAATCCGGAGTTCTTTGTGGCTCATGCCGATTTGGAACTCATCCGTCAACTGCCCCGCGACGTAACGGAGCGGACTGACCAGTTGAGCCCGTTTCACCAACTTGTAGAGCGCTGGCGCACATTGCCGCTGGTGACCATCGTTCAGCTTGAGGGGCGGGCACGCGGCGGTGGAAGCGAGTTCGCGTTGTCGCTCGACCTTCGCTTTGCGGCCCGCGGGCGTACGGTCCTCGGGCAGCCAGAGGTTGCGCTCGGCCTTATCCCGGGCGGGGGTGGCACGCAACGGCTGGCCCGATTCATGGGCCGTGGCCGCGCGCTGGAAGTCGTGCTCGGCTGCTCCGACTTCGACGCCGACACCGCCGAACGGTACGGCTGGGTGAACCGGGCCTTACCGCCGGACGAGCTCACGCCCTTCGTAGAAAAGTTGGCGCGTCGCATCGCGTCCTTCCCACCCGACGCTGTGCGGCGGGCCAAGATCGCAGTTGACTCCGCGACGGGATCGATCAAAGCCGGCCTTCTCGAGGAGGCTTACCAGTTCGACCAGACGCTCACAGACCCCGAACTAGACGCACGGTTCGAAGCGGTCATGGCCGCCGGTGCGCAAACCAGGGACGGCGAGCTCAACCTCGACGCACTCATCGAACAATCGGCACCGTAGCGGCGTCCTATCGCGTCGCCGTGGCGCAGCGGCGCGGCGGCGTTCCGACATTTCAGTGTGGCCCAGCCCTATCTCATCGCGGCCCGGCGCTTAGTCGATGACGCGGTCTCGGTGGCGACGGGCTGGCACCTCGTGATGTCGCTCACCCCGCGCGCCCGGGTCGCGATCGCACGAGGTGAGCGAGAGCAGGCCGAACGCGACATTCACGGTGCACTGGCCTGTGCTCCCAGGTAACGCATCTAGATGTGGAATAACGCTTGTTTTGATCTGTTACTGGCGCGAAACAGCCCCTGATCTAGGGGTATTCGGGCCACGGGCTGCGAATGTCGACCCGCGCCAACCTATTTCGGTCGCCTACGGTGCGAGATTATTCGCTACGGTAGGAGCGCCATAGCTCCACCATCGCCTGCGGCACCGAGGCCGTCTGCGGGCCTGCCCGCCCGGCGACGATCACCGCCCCGCAATAGCACATCACGACCGGCCATCAAAGGGTTTGTGGCCCAACACAATTGGGTCGCCAACTCGTTGCCCGGCAGCCCCTCGATCTTGCCATTGTCGTTGCACCAGAAGCAGATTCGCAGATCCTGGCTGCTCACCTGCTCGATATATCCGCCGCCGATGCGCTGAAACGTGGGCAGCGTGTCCTCGATGTCATCGAGGCAGCCGGAGGTGCCGGGCTGGATGAGGATCGCCCGAATGGTCTTGGCGCTGGTCACACCCCATCACATGATCACTGCCCGCGGCGCGACCGCGACGTGTCCCATGTCGCGATGGCCCAGATGACCAGGACGTCAAGTGCGATCAGCACGATGGACCACACCGGGTAGTACGGCAGAAAAAGGAACATGGCCACGATTCCCAGGCAGGCAAAGATAATCGCCATAAGCCGTGCCCACGTTGTGCCCCAGAAAAGCCCAAAGGCCACCACGATCAACAGAATTCCCAGAACGATGTGTACCCATCCCCAACCAGTCGTGTTGAATTTGTACACGTAATCTGACTTGACGACCAGCAGCTGGTTGTTGGCCACCGCTGACACACCCGTTAGAAGAGTTAGTATCCCGCTAGTCAATAGCAGGGCGGCGGCTGCAAATGTTGCGCTGCCAGCTAACAACTGTCCAGTTGAACGATTCCGGTCTGGGGGATCGACGGTCATGAGCATCTCCTATCCACGGCTTCAATCATTCACGCGAGCCACAGTGCGTGTATGGAGATTTTACGAAACGGGTTATCAAGAGACATGTCGTCGATCTGCAATTGCTCGGCCTTGCGATTGATCTCGCCGGTGCTGCTGGCGCGTTCGAGCAGTGCGACGGTGCGGATGACAGGTCGATGAGGTGACTATCGACGATAGCTGCTGGTGAAGTAGTTGCTCGCTGGCCTGCCGAACGTGGCTCAGCGTGGCTCTGGGGGCCGGGAATCGGCGGCGCTGGTGTCGGCGCGGCACCACGCGCCGTGCCACGCACCGTGCACCAGCGCAAACGTCGCCACGCGGGTAATGCTAGGGGTCGATGACCCGTCCCAGGTCACCAGGCCACCTTGGTGGCGTCGGTCGGCTCCGCACCCGACTCCGATGGCCTGCCGGTGTCCTCGAGCGCGGCCGCGTACATCGGCGGGTCCGGTGTCACCACGACGACCGGGTTCCCGATCGCCGCGAACACCTCCGTCCTGGTGCCCACCACGGGCAGCGAATCGCTGTGGTTGTACGCGGTGGTATCGAGCGGCACGGCGACAGTTTCGACGTTGTATCCATCGTAGTAATGCTTCGGTGTGGTCGTGCTGGCCGAGGGCAGCGTCTCCCTTTCGGGCGCGCCGCACCGGAATCCCGCACACCGGAGGTTGTGTGGGATGGGTGGCGCGGTGTACTGGGCCGGGGCGCCGCGCCACCAACCAAGCTTCCCGCCGCTGCGCCGTTATGGGAATCGTCGCCCGGGACGCGGTGCGCGCGGGAACACCGGGGCGGGCGGGTTTTCTTCTTTCTTCCCCGCCCGCCCCGGCCCCGCCTCAAGCAGAGATGAGGGTGGCGGCTCGCCAATTGGTCGCCATTCTGAACACGGATGTCAAAGCGGGCGCAGCGGCGCGGGAAGCTGGCCGTTGTCAAGTCGATGACGACCAGCGGCAGTACACCGATTAGCGTTCTCAGCAGAACTCTAGGTTTACGCCCCACTGGCCGGATGCCCGGAACGGGGGACTGTCCTGCGCGGGGCCGACGCGTGGGTTCCACCACGTCACCTGGAACGGGCCGCCCAGAGCCGGGTTGGCGTCGTGGATACGCCCGCTGCCACTGCTGGCCGGGGTGAAGGTGTCCCAGCTGATCGACTGCAGATGCGGCGGCGTGGATGGTGTGCAGCCCCGTTGCACCTGGTTGTAGATGGCGGTGACGGCTTGCTCGGCTGCCGACTGGTCGCCGCTGTCGGCGTGCGCTGATGGGGCGAAGGTGATGGCCGCCAGCGCGGCCACCCCTGCGATTGCGATCTTCATCAGCACGTCACACCCCGAACGATCAGCGGAAATATTTATAACCGCGGCCGACAGCTGGTAAATCTACGACCGACATCTCGTAAATCTACGACCCCCGCGCGCTCACATTTACGTCCTTTGGACGACGGTCTTTGCTTCGCCAAGTCGCACAGTCGTTGGTAACCGGCTGTGACTACCCGTGCGAGGAGTAACTAATGGCTACGACGATTTGGACGTTGCTCTCTATCTTCGTCATCGCTCCCGTCGGTGCTCTTGCCATTGACAGGCCCCTCCACGGCAACTGGATCTGGCACATCGACCCTGAGAAGGCGATGGACTATGAGTGAGCATTCCGGCGTCACCGGCAAGACCCCGATGGCTGGAACCCGGAAGGATCGCGATGTTCGATGGTCTCCGCCCGCACGTCGGTAACCCTTAACGATCGGGTCCGCATGCGCATGCCTGTCACGGATAGTTGACGCAAAACTGCACGGCCGCTTTTAGCTCGTCGCCCTTGTATCCCTCGTACTGCATCGCCGCCTCGCAGGCTTTGTATTTCTGGCTGTTCGCTGACTCTAGCGACGCGGTGATGAGTACGTTGATCAGTAACACGATGCCTACGATGCCTACGGCAATTGCCAAGAAGCCGATCTTGTAACCCGTGCTTAGACCCTGCCAGTACCGCCGGAATGGGTTTTGCGATTGAGGTGCAGGCCCGTACGACTGCTGGAGACAAGTCACCGGCAGGGCCGCCCCGCACTCACCACAAAAATGATGGTGTTCGGGATTGTGGTGACCGTTGGGGCAGGTCACCGAAGCTGCTGTCATGTGCGCACTCACCTCCTCGCTTCAACCGTTGAGTGTGCGCAGTTTAGTGCGCGGTCGGGATGGCTCGGCGTGCTTTGCAGCACAGATGTTGCGGCCCAACGACGTTATACGTCAGCGGACCCTGGCCGGCCCATCGAGCAGACTGCACCCGTTAGCGAGAGCCGGCCCGTAAGTCACCGCTCCGCAGTCACAGCGCCACGTCAGATGCCGCCCGCATGAGCAGGGCAGAAAAGCATGCTTATCGCAAAGCTTGCCTGGCGCTTGAAGTAGACATAGCGCATGTCCAAACACGCTGCACTCGTGGCCTACGCGCTAACGATGGTCGTGCTCATCGTGGGCGTCGACGTCCTGCTATTCCGCCACCACTTCTGGCCGCGCCTCATGATCAACGTCGGGATCGTGCTGGTCTTCGGGGCGTTCTATCTGAGATTCATGCGCGGGGCGTAAGGGCGCCAACGACCATCCCCGCGGGTTCCTGAACGGTTCAGCCCGCGCGTTCGTGAACTGTTCAGGGGGCGACCGGCTACCCCGGGATGGCGATTGAACCGAGGTCCTACCCATGAAACTGACCGTGGAAGTCTGCAACGACGGCCTCTACACCTACCAGTGTGACGACCCGTTCCCCCCGGCGCTGGTGGCGATAGCGCTGCGGCAGATCGCCGACCGCATCGACACCCCCGGGGGATCACCGCCAGCACGCTCACCGGCTACGTCGATTGGGAGCAGGCGGAGTCGAAGCTGATTCCGAATTGTGAGCCTTCGATAAGGGTGTATCAGTCGAACATTCTTCGGTGGAATGTGGCACCGCGGCCCGGCGCTACGCCTCGACTGCCGCGTGCTCGCCGGTCCGGCCGCGCTGCGCTAGACGCGCGTCAGGGTTACGGTGATGCCCGTTAGGCTCCCGATCCAGAGGAGACGAGCAACAAGATCGTCTGGTGGCAATGCGCTCGCGGGGGCACGAATGGCAGGCTCGAATCGCCTTTCGCAGAGAATCGGGCGATGTAAGGAGTGCCGAGCGATCGAGAGACGCGGGAGGCGCTCAAGCGGTTAGCGGACGTGCGCTGGCCCGTCGAGCAGGCTGCACCCTTCGGCCAGCGCCGGGCCGTACACGGCAGCGCCACACTCGCAGCGCCAAGTCAGATGCCGGCCGCACGAACAGGCGACGCTCCCGACGAGCATGCGCCCCGGCCGTAGCGTGTGGCCGCGGGCCTACGCATCGCCGCCGGTCCAAGGCGGCGCGAAAACCGGCACCGAGTTGCAGACTTCAGCCACATCGCGGCCAGCGCACAGCACCGTCCGATCCGGCCGCACTACCGCGGCCCGAGCCCGGCCGGCCTGCAGCCAGAGCGCCAGTTCCATGCCGGGATGGGCCGAGACGACGACCGTGCCGCGGCGGCTCACCTCGTCCTGCTGGGACGGGTTGAGCGGAGCGGACGTGATGAGGACGAACCTGGGGCCGACGACCTCATCGAGCCGTTTGCCGTCGACCAGAACAGGATTCGGGCACAACTGGCCCGCCAATTGCCGTCGTCCGCGTGATTTCTGTACCAATGCACTGCTGTGCAATGCGGGCGTCGTGCTGTCGACGATCTTCTCCCTCACTCCCGGGATCAGATGCAGCCGCGGAACCACCACTCGGCGGACGAAGTTGCCCACCTCGCCGCCCGCGGTCATCGCCGTGCCCACTGCAAGCGCGAACCGAATCATGTACCGGACGTGCGGCATGCGCTCCTGTTCATACGTGTCAAGCACATTTTCCGGCAACCATCCGTTGACTACGCCGGCGAGCTTCCACGCGAGGTTCAGCGCGTCTCTCAGCCCCGCGCACAGGCCCTGGCCGATGAACGGTGGCGTCAGGTGGGCGGCGTCGCCAAGGATGAACATGTTGCCGTGGCGCCAGCGGTTCGCCACTTGCGCGCGGAACGTGTACTCGGTGACGCGCACGAGCTCCAGCTCGTCGAGCGCAGCGCTCTCTACCCACGGCCGGATCAACGGGTAGAGGGCCGCCATGGTGCTGTAGTCCTCGGCTGTCTCGTCCGGCAGGAGCCGGAACTCCCACCGGTAGCGGGTATTGCCGATCCGCATGTATGTGGCCGCTCGATGCGGATCGCAGACCTGGTGGACACCCTCCCACTGATTCAGCTCCGCGGCCGTTGCCACATCGACCACGAGCCAACGCTGTTGGAATTTCAAGTCCTCCATGCCGGCGCCGACCGCGGCACGAACCAGGCTGTTGGCGCCATCGCAGCCGAGCAAATAGCTCGTCTCCACCCGGTGCTCCTCGCCGCTGACCCGATCGGTAAACGTGACCCGCGCTCTGCCGGCGCCGATCTGAACGGATTCGGTCACCTCAGCATTGCCCCGAAGAGCGACCTGTGGATAATGCTTCAGGTTCGCCCGCAGCAGCGCTTCAAGCTCCGGCTGGTCAAACATGTTCGCCTGCGGGTAGCCGTTGGCGCTTTCGGCGCACTCCCGATCAAACTCCGCCATCGCCCGCATGTTGCGATCCCGCAGCTGCAGACCGCGCGCCGGGCGGGAGATCGTCGCGAACTCATCAGCAATGCCCAGTCCGGCCAGTAGCCGGTAGATCTCGTCGTCAAGATGAACGGCACGCGGCTGCGGGTAGACGTCCTCCCAGCGGTCGAGGACGAGGCAGTCGACGCCGTACTGCGCTAGCTTCGTTGCCGCGGTGATCCCGGTCGGCCCAGCGCCAACGATAACCACCGGGACGAAGCCGGGATTGTCGTTCATGCGTACCGGACCCGATTGCGCTGTGTGCCAAGATCAATCTTGCCGTCGTCGGTGGTGACGCTGGCCTTGACGACATCACCGTTGTGCAGGTACTTGGTGTTCTTGGCCTGTCCGGCGAAGAACAACTTCCACTTGACGTCGTCCGGCAATAGGCCCACGAGTTTCTGCACCGGCTTCGGCGGCGCAGAGAGGGCCGTCCCGACAGGCGTGCCGGTCATCACCAGGTCGCCGACGGACAGCTGCTGGAAGCGGGCGAGCCCAGCAAGCGCCTGGACCGGCTGATAGATCATGTCGCCGTCGACCGTGCTGTCTTGGCGCAGTTCGCCGTTGACCCGCAGTTGCAGGCGCAGTTCGCCGAAGCGACCCAGCTCGTCGGCATCGACAAGTACCAGAGCCGGGCCTACCGGCGTGAAGGTCGGATACGACTTGGATTCGTAGAACTGGGTTTTCGTCAGTTGCACGTCGCGCGCCGATACATCGTTGGTCACTACAAGACCGCAGACATAGTCAGCAAGGTTGTCAGCGGTGATCGTCGTGCCCACGGGCATGTCGCGGCCGATCACGAGACCGACCTCCACCTCGTAGTCGAGCAGGCGGACATGCTCCGGCTTGACGATCTCGTCTGCGGGGCCGGTGATCGACCCTGATGCCTTGCGGAAAAACGTGAGCGGCACCGTCTCCGGGTTTCCGCCCGTGTCCTCGACATGGGACGCGAAGTTCGTCATCTGCGCGACGACGCGGCACGGCGAGGTCACCGGCGAGACCAGGTCCAGACTGGCCACCGCCACGGTCTCGGTGCTCGCGGCCGCTCGCTCGATCGCCGGCCGTTCGGCCAGCAGGTGCGCCGTCGTCGTCGCCGCCGTGTCGACCTTGGCCACGGCCTCAGCCGTGCCCGCCCACCAGGCGTCGGAGGTGCGATAGATGGAAATGCTCATGACCGTGCCACTTTCATTAGTCCGCGTAGGCGGGTGATGTCGAATTCGTTGTCGCCGCGGATCGCGGTCAGCATCGACCGCAGTTCGCGAAGTGCTTCCTTGCCGGGAGCTATCCCGAGGAAATCCCTGGTCGCCGGCGGGCCCCACTGGGCAAGGCCTGACGCCGTAAACGGCGCCCAGCCGGGCTCGAGCGTGTTGTCGAACATGTCCCCATCGGCGAAGTGCTCGACCAAGAACCCGTCGGGGTCGCGCCAGTAGTCGAAGATCTGGCTGCCCTGGATGTGTCTGCCGATCCCCCACGACCGCTTGTATCCCAACTCGCGCAAGCATTCACCGCCAGCGGCTATCGCGTCCAGGTCGCACACCTGATAGGCGGAGTGCACATAGCGATTCGACGGGCCCAGCACCATCGCGAGCGTGTGATGGTCGGCCGGGGTGGACCCGCGGTCGCAGCGGATGAAGCTCATCGCCGGACCGCGGTCACGTTGCCCCGGGTAGTACAGGAAGTCGCTGACGATCAGGCCGAAGTGGTCGAGATACCAGTTGAGCGCCTTCATGTACGTGGTGCTCTGCAGCACGACATGCCCCAACCTCTGGACGCGGGCCGGCTGACGCGGCGGCCGTTGGGTGGCGTTGGCGCGGCGCAGCTCGTGCCCGAAGTTGAAGATGTGCGGCTGTTGGGTGGGCAGCTCGGCCAACTCATGCATGCCGGCGACGACGCGGACCGGCATCCCGCTTGGATCGATCAGGTCTACCGCGACGCCGCCGATGGCCTCTGGCAGCGTGCGGATCTTCCTCCCGGTCGCGGTCGCGAGCCGCTCGACGTCGGCCGTGTCCTGTGCAGCGAACGCTGGGCCCACGAAGCGCGAGCGCGTTCCGCGGCGGAGGATCACGCACGGCGAGCCGGCGTCCGTTCCGCGAACGTGCAACTCATCGGCGGTGTGCAGCACCGGGGTGAAGCCGAACGCCCGCGCGAAGGCTTCCGCGCGGACGAGGTCTGGTTTCTCGAATTCCAGCCAGGCCAAATCACGAATCTTGATCAGCGGGTTGCGGGAGCGCCCGGGGTGCTCGCCGCGCAGGGCGCCCTGCTCGCTGTGCAGGTCTTTGTGAGCGTCGACGTGGGCTGTCACGGTGATCTCCTTAAATTGACTGACGATATCGTCACTTACGAGTGGCCCGTCAGTCAAGGGTTTTGACGAAATCCTCAAGATTGATGGTTTCTGCTAGCATCGGGGCCATGACCCACCTGAACGGCGCGGCGGAGAACCGGCTCGAGCGGCGCAAAGCGCGCACACGCGCGGCCCTTATCAGCGCCGCCCAGACGTTTATCGCTGCGGGCAAGTTCAACGTGCCCGTACTTGAGATCACCCAGGCCGCCGACGTCGGCATGGGCTCGTTCTACAACCACTTCGAGAGCAAGGAGCAGCTATTTCAGGCCGCGGTCAACGACGTACTCGACGAACTCGGCACGATACTCGACAAGCTCACCGCCGAAGGCGAGGACCCGGCGGAGACATTCGCCCGAAGTTTCCGGCTGGCCGGGCGGCTGTTCAGACGGCGCCCGGAGATGTCACGGGTGCTTCTCAACACCGGTTTGACGATGATCTCCGCCGACCGCGGACTGGCTCCGCGGGCTCTGCGTGACATCCGTCTCGCTGCGCTTGCTGGCCGGTTCACCGTGGACGATCCTGTGCTGGCGTTGTCGCTGGCAGGCGGCGCACTGATGGGGCTCGGCCAGCTCCTGCATGACCAGCCTGAACGCCACGATGCCGAGGCGGCCGATCGCGCCACCCGAGGCGTGCTGATCATGTTCGGCCTGCCCGCCGACGAGGCCGCGGAAATCTGCCGACGGCCGCTACCTGACCTCGACGAGCTGACCGAGCCCGACTCCGCGGCGTGATCCGCATCGACACGTCTGGCGACAGCCGGCCGCGCGTGGGACGAAGATCGATTTGCGTCTGCTGGCGGATTTATCCGAACGGGGCGTTTCCGGGCCAAAACCATTAGCCACGACGAAACGCGTTGCTATTCAACACGATTCGCCGTTGTGTAGCAACGCACAACCATTTCAAAACTACGAAAGTGCAGGTCAAGAATGAAATATCGACCAACAGAGTGCGTCAAGTGCGGGGGTGAGCTGCAGTCGCCGGGTCCCCGTGGTGGGCGCCCGTCACGGTTCTGTTGCGACGGCTGCAAGATATCCGCTGAGTCCGAAATGAGGCGGCTCAATGTCCACCTGCGCGCGTTTGAGGAGGGCCGCTGTGTCGAGCTGTTGAACACCGTCAACCGCCCGCCACTTAGCCTCAGGCACCACAAGCCACAACTCCCTAAAGGAACTCCGGGATAACGGACTTAAAAATGGCAGCACGCGGCTGGTGGTCCGTGCCTACAATCTGCCCGATTAACAGCGGGAGTGGTCCGCGATGAGGCACTGGCTGCGCCGCGTGTGTCGCCTAACCGGCGGCGATGCGCTCCTTGTCTTGGTGGGCCGGCGAGAGGAGGAAGGGTGATGTCGCCCAAGCCGGTGATCATTGTCGGGGGTGGCCCTGTCGGGCTGGCTGCCGCGCTAGAGCTCGCCAGGTTCAGCATTCCCACCGTCCTACTCGAACAACATGATTCGACGTCGTGGCATCCCAAGACTCGCAACTTCAACACACGCACGATGGAGATCGCCCGCGGCTGGGGGAGGGTGGTGTATCAGCGTCTGCGCGGTATCGATTCCCCGCCGGGCTGGAAGAGCCCGATCAGGTTCTTCGACAGTGTCGTGGGCAGGCAGTTGGGTCAGATTGAGTCGCGGGGGTTCGAGGGTCCCGGACCTCAGATCAGTCCGGCGCTGCCGGTGATGTCGTCGCAGGACTTGATCGAATCCATCCTGCGCGACGCGGCTGATGCGGCGGACATCAGCGTCACCGGGGTGGTGTCGGGCTGGCGCGACGATGACACAGAAGCCGCTGTGCGGGTACAGGTGAACGCGACCGGGGAGTCCTACACCCTACCCGGGGAGGCGCTTGTCGCGGCCGACGGTGTGGACAGCCTGGTGCGCCGCGAACTCGGCATCGGCCTGAAAGGCGAACAAGGCATCCATCACTTCGTCAACTGCTACTTCTATTCCGGCATCGAGACCTACGTCGGCAACCGCAAAGGCGTCCTATTTTTTGTCGCGAATCCCGAAGCCGCTGGAGTGCTGCAACCGCTGGATGCACACGGCCGCTGGCTGTGCCAGATCGCGGTCCAGCCCCAACAGTGGAGTCGTGAGCAGTGGGACACTAAATGCGTCCAGCGGTGGGTTCGCGGCGCGGTCGGTGTGGGTGATCTTGATGTCGAGGTCAAAAGCGTCGGCTTGTGGCAGATGAACGTCACGGTGGCCGAACGTCTGGTTCAGGGCCGCGTCGTGTTGTGTGGAGACGCCGCGCACCAGTTTCCGCCCACCGGCGGTCTGGGAGTGAACACGGGACTGCAGGGTATGCACAACGCGATGTGGAAGTTGGCGCTGTGTGTCCGCGGCGCCGGCGGCTGGCCGCTGTTACAGACCTACGACGCCGAGCGTCGGGTCCCGGCAATCCGCACCGCCAGCCAGTCTTTGGAAAATCACCGCAATGTGTTGCGCGTGATCGCGGGAGCCTATAACCCAGCGGGCGCTGACATGGGCACTGACGAGATCATCCGGGAGTCGCGACGCTACGGCAATCACCTCGGCGTTGAATTCGGCACCGTTTACCGCTCGGCAGCTGTCATCAGCGATGGCACCGAGCCTCCGGCCGTTGCCGACAGTTACTCGGACTACGCGCCAAGCGCCACGCCGGGCTGCCGGGCACCGCATGTGTGGCTGGGTAACGGCACCGACCCGGTGTCGACGCTGGACCTGTTCGGCGCCGGTTTGACCGTGCTCACTGGACCAGGCGGTGACGTCTGGCGAACGGCGGCTGCCGACGCCTCCCGGGTTCTGCACGTGCCGATCGGCTGCTACACGATCGGTGCCCCAGGTTTGGCCGATCACGGCAACGCATTTTTCGATGAGTACCAGATCAAACAAGACGGCGCCGTGCTGGTGCGTCCCGACGGTTACGTCGCCTGGCGCAGCGCCACTGCACACGCCAACGGCGCACCCCTCATCCACGCCGTGGCACATATCCTTAACTCCGAGGCAGCTGTCGCCGCGGTTTGAAAGAGGAGTTGCCGCAAAGTCCGTCGCCGCCGCAGAGTGTCCGCAAGCCGTTCCTAAATCCGCTGTAGGTCATCGCCATAAACTGGGCGCAGCTACGGCTTCAGCGTGCGCACGAGGAACTCGGTCTGATCGGCGACCGCTCGCTCCCAGTCCTCACCCACGTAGATGTCGAAGTGGCCGATCGGGTAGCGCTTGATCTCGTTTCGCGGCCCGCGCGCGGCCAGCTTGGCCGTGTGCTCTGCGGGCGCGAGCGAGTCCTGGTCGGTGATGCAGAATAGCGCCGGGCAGGGGAGCTTCGCTGCCTTCAGACCAGGACGGTACATCGGCACCCGCAGCATGATCCGGGCGGCGACGCGGTTGTCCCATTGCGCGTCGACCGACTGCTCGGCGATCGTGGTCATGCCGGACAGCGAATCGTCCGTGGTCATTAAGCCGAGGCTGCCGGGCGGTGCTGCGGCGGGGATGTAATACGGCGCGCCGCGACGCAGCGCGGTGACCTGATCGCGCAGCCCGGCGACAGTGGCCTGCATGATCGTCTTCAGCCCGAGCGCGGGGAGGGTCGCGAGGCCATCGGTGAACGGGCACTGCGAGACGATCGCGGCGACCCGCCCGTCGGCCGCCCCGACGGCGAGCACGTGGCCGCCGGAGAACGAGCTGCCGAACAGGCCGACGCGCTCCGGATCGACCCAGTCGAGGTCGCGCGCGTACGCCAGCGCGCGGCGGAAGTCAGCGTGCTGGCGGGAGATGTCGACCAGCTGGCGGGGCTCGCTGCCGCTGGCGCCGAAGTGGCGGTAATCGAACAGGAGCACCCCGATCCCGGCCGCGCAGAACCGCTCGGCGTAGGCGGGGAGGCGCAGCTCCTTGGTCGCGCTGAAGCCGTGCGCCATCACCATCAGCGGCCGCGGTCCCTCGAAGCCCTCGGGCCGGTACAGCCAGCCAGCGCACCAGTCGTCGCCGGAGTGGAAGGTGATATCGGTGCGCATCGGGTTCTCCTCGGGGCCCATCCAATACGTGAGTGTGAATTCGCGCGTTCACGCGGGCATAGAGCGTTTCGGCCTCGTTGGGCGGAGTCAGAAGTCCCAAGGGGGATGGGGCCCTCAAAGTCGATGGCGGCGATGAGCAGCGAGAGAGGGAATCGCCGAATACCCCCCCGATCTGCTCGGAGGGTGCCAATCCCGAGCAAACGCAGGCCCTCCCCGTGTGGCGTAAGGGGATTCGCTTTGCGGGGCGGTCCGCTGGCACCGGCTGGCACCGGACCACCCCGGACCACCCCACGCCGAGGGTCGGCCATCCGCCGTAGGGCCTTTAGGACCCCCTGGGGCGACATCCCGACAACCTTCCCGATCCTGCCGGTAGCTGTATCCCCGGCGCTTCAGCCTGACGATCAGCTCGTCGCGCTGGGGTGCGGTCAGGCCGGTCGCGTCGCAGTAGCCCACCGGCTGTCAGCTCGCTGGCGGTTTCCGGACGGACTGACGATCACCCACTGGAGTGATCACCGATGACACCGGTCGGGTTGGTTACATGTCAACCCGCCTCGACCAGATCTTTGATGCGATTGAGCGTGATGGTCATGTCACGGATGTTGTTGCGCTGACGCAGCCAGCCGCCGCCCAACCAGTAATACACCGTGGTGAACACAGAAGGGGTGAGGCGAAATGACTCGGTGACGTCGGTGCCGTCACCGGCGGGCGTCAATCGGTAGTGCCAATTGTTCGCCGGTCGGTCCCCGAGGAGAGCCGCAAAGCCGAACTCGCGGCCCGGTTCGCACGCCGTCACTTTGCACGTCGTCCAATAAACGGGCCCGATGCCGTTTCGCCGGACGTGACCGCGGAATCGGGCACCGAGCGCCGGACCTGTCGCACCGTCGAGCCACTCCGCCTCGAAAGTTTCCGGGGAGAACCGTCCGGTGTTGCGGACATCTGCGATCAGCTCCCAGATCTTGTCCGCGGGCGCCGCCATATGAACTGTCGAAGAACCTTCCATGGCCTGACCTTACTAAT
>NZ_DASPSP010000202.1:0-2217 GCF_035623875.1 Mycobacterium sp.
AGCGACGGCAGCAACCACGACTCGAGGTAATGGAACTGCGCGCGGCCAGGCGTAGCGCGGGCCAGGTATAGGCCCCATGGACGCAGGATGTAGTCATCCACAGCCCGCACGATGCCTTTGGGATCGGTGTTGGTGCGGGCGTTCAGGTCGAACGTCTCGTGCTTGGGTGGATGGATGACGTCACCTAACCGGGATCAGCGGCGGAGCCGGATCTTCCAGCGCACAAAGCCGGCATAGAACACGGCCAGCGCGGCCAGCATGGCCACGTCGAACAGCCAGACTTTTTGCGTGTGCTGCCAGAACCGGTCTTGGGGGAGCAGCGAAACGGGCACCACGTGCCGCACGTCGACCGTCGACGACGCCGCGGCGTAGCCCCAGCGCGCGGGCATCAGCCAGGACAGCTGGTCGAGCCCCAACCGGCCGGTTACCGGAACCATCCCGCCGCACAGCACGAGCTGGGCCATCACCGCCACCACGAAGAGCGGCATGATCTGCTCGCTGGATCGAACCAGCGACGAAATGGCCAAGCCGAGAATCGCCGAGGCGACACACGTTGCGGCGACCGTCGTGAACAGCTCGACGGTAGCGGCGAGGTTGGAGTGTCCCATCAGCACCGCCCCCCGGGTCGGCATGCCCTTACCCACCACCACGATCGCGGTGATGATGGCCGACTGCAGGATGGCGAACCCGCAGAACACCGCGGTCTTGGCGAGCAGGTAGGCGGTCGTCGAGAGGCCGACGGCCTGCTCGCGCTGGAAGACGGCGCGCTCGCCAACCAGGTCGCGGATCGTCAGCGCGGTGCCCATGAAGGCCGCCGCCGGCAGCAACAGGGCCAATATCTGGGCGGATTCGTCCGGGGTGTCCGCGTGCAGCCCGGGCACGCCGAATCCGCTCGAGCCCGGAACGGTCAGCGACAGCGCACCCAGGATGAACGGCAACAGCGCCAGGAAGACGAAGTAGGCGCGGTCGGCGACGACCAGCCGGACCTGCCGACGGGCGATCGTCGAAATCTGGCGCCGTACGCTGGTGTGAACCGGTTTGCCCAGGTCGGCCGGCTGGTCGGTCGGTGCCGGTGGCGGCCCTTGATCTCGCTCGAGGAAGCGGCGGTTGGCTTCCTCCGGATCGGCGCCCACCTGGCTGAAGATTTTGGCCCAGTTGGTGGTGCCCATCGCATCACCGATCTGGTCAGGCGGGCCGGAGTACGCCGTCTTGCCGCCGGGGGCCACCAAGAGCAGCTGGTCGCAGATGTCGAGGTAGGACAACATGTGCGTCACCACAATCACCACCCGGCCTGCGTCGGCCAGCTGGCGCAGCATCGTCATGACCTGGTGGTCCAGCGCCGGGTCCAGACCCGAGGTCGGCTCGTCGAGGATCAACAGGGATGGTCCGGTGAGCAGCTCGAGTGCCACCGAAGCCCGTTTGCGCTGACCGCCGGACAGCTTGTCGACCCGGGTGTCAGCGTGCTTGGTCAGGTCGAGTTCTTTGAGTACGTTGGCGACGACCCTGGCGCGGTCGGCTTTGGTCGTGTCGGGCGGCAGCCGCAGTTCGGCGGCGTAGCCCAGCGCTTGGTTCACCGTCAGCTGGCGGTGCACCACGTCGTCTTGGGGGACCATGCCGATCCGGCTGCGCAGCGACGCGTATTGGGCGTGCACGTCGTGGCCCTCGAAGGTGACCGAGCCGGAGCTCGGCGTTGTGTAGCCGGCGATGAGCCTGGCCAGGGTGCTCTTGCCGGCACCTGACCCGCCGATCACGGCGGTCAGAGTGCCGGGACGCGCGGTCAGCGAGATGTTGTCGAGCAATTGTTTGCCGCTGTCGACGACGTACTTGACGCTGCGTACCTCCAGACCGCCGGTGCGCGTCGCGGCCTCGGTCTCGCTGCGGCGAACCAACATGCCACCGCTGACGACCAGGTCGATATTGCCGATGGTGACGACGTCACCCTCGGTCAAGATCGCCGAACCGACCCGGATGCCGTTGACGAACGTCCCATTGCTGCTGCGGTCCTGGATCTCGGTGCCCAGCGGCGTGAGAACCAACGTCGCGTGGTGACGGGAGGCCAGCACGTCGGGAACGACAATGTCGTTGTCGCTGGCACGACCGATGGTGACCGAACCCGCCAACTTCGCGGGCGCCGACGATCGCTGCGACAGGAACTTCACAAACCTCGTCGCAAGGTTTGAGACGTCGCCGGATCGCGCGCCGACGACGGTCATCTCG
>NZ_DASPSP010000223.1:0-3091 GCF_035623875.1 Mycobacterium sp.
CCTTGAGCTCAAGACCACATTTGTGACTCTCGGAGGTTCGTCTCGAAACCGGGTGCGTCCGGTGACTCTGACCGCTCGGAATGCACTGAAATTGCCCGTGGGCGATCGAATTCGATATCGGCGAGATCACTCCAAAACGGAGGAAGCTCTGAACCTCGTGCAGGTTCAGAACCGTTCCGATGTCTACGACACCACGTAGTAGCCTCAGTCCGTTCTTTCGAACACTCTCGCGCGCGGCAAGCGTTACCGCTAAGTACTCCGAGTTAGCTCGACCTTCTGCAGACCGGAGCGGACAGATAGCGTGGGTTGATGGCCTTTCTGCTGGACGAGGTGCTCAACGCCCACGGGGGGTTGGAGCGATGGCGGAAGGCGGGGACGGTCCACGCACGCGTACAAACGGGAGGGCTGCTGATCCGAACGCGGGTGCCGGGCAACCGCTTCGCGGATTATCGCATCACGGTGCACGTTCGGGAGCCTCGGACGGTCTTCGACCCGTATCCGCGGGATGGGCTGCGCGGGGTCTTTGAGCGCGGGTCGGCGCGGATCGAAAATCACGACGGCGAGGTCATCAGATCGCGCGCGAGCGCACGGGCCGCGTTCTTCGGCCGCTCGGGCCTGCGCCGGAACATTCGCTGGGACCCGCTGGACGCCGTCTACTTCGCCGGCTATGCGATGTGGAACTACCTCACGTTCCCACACCTGCTGACTCTTGAAGGGGTCGAGGTCACCGAGGGAGAAACGTGGCCGGAGGGCGGAGAGACATGGCGGTGCCTCAACGCGAGCTTCCCGCCCGACATCGATACACACTCGCCCCGCCAGATCTTCTACGTCGATGCCGGTGGTCGGCTGCGACGCCACGACTACGTCCCCGAGGTGATCGGCCGTTGGGCGAGGGCTGCTCATCTTTGCGCCGACCACGTTCAGGCCGGCGGGCTCCTGTTCTCGACTCGCCGGCGTGTCCACCCAATCGGTCCTGGCAACCGCTCGCTGCCCTTCCCGACCCTGGTGTCATTGCAACTGACCGACCTGCGGGTCGAGACCGAGTAGGTCCCACCGCACGGAGTCATAGTGCGCGGTTCGTGCTCCGCCCCCGGCGGAGTATCGCGATGGCCGAGGCGATGACCTAACGGTGACTAGGTAGGTCGTTGCCACTGCCTCGAAATAGACGGTCCTTAGGACACTGCCTCGGCCATAGCTAGGGCGTCAGAACGATCTTGCCCCGGGTGTGGCGGCGTTCGAGTGTGGAGTAGGCGCGCTGGACCTCGTGGAGCGGAATAACCTCGGCGATAGGCACTTCCAGTTGGCCTGCGGCGATCAGTGCCGCGAGCTCGGCTAGCACGGCGGGGTCGGCCCCGTCCTGATTGCCGACGAACTTGACCCCGAACCGCTCTAGCGCCGGGAAGTCGATGATGGTGTCGATGCGGTCGGGTGCAATGCCCAGCTCGGTTATGGCTAATTCAACGTAGCCGCCACCAAAGAAGTCCAAGAACGCATCGACCCGGCCGTCAGGTGCCGCCGAACGTAGCCTGTCAGCCAGACCGTCGCCGTAGTTGACGGTGATCACGCCATGGGCAGCCAGCCACTGGTCGTTGGACGGGCCGGCGATGCCGAGCACCGTCGCGCCCGTGCGTTTGGCCAGCTGTACGGCTATCGTGCCCACCCCGCCAGCGGCGCCGGCGATCGCGACAGTGTCACTGGGCGTCAACCCGACCGACCCGACTGCGGCGTATGCCGTTGTGCCGGCGACGAAGAGAGCACCCGCGGCTTCCCATGACACTGCCGGCGGTTTGATGGTGAGCTGATCGGCAGGCACCACAACGAATTCGGCTTGGCTGGCACGGTTGTTCGTGAAACCCAACACCTCGTCGCCCACTGAGAACAACTCGACGCCAGGCCCGACCTCGGTGACGACACCGGCCAGATCGCTGCCCTGCCCGGACGGAAACGTCGCCGGGAAGATCTCGCGGAACGCGCCTCTGCGAATCATGGCTTCACCGGGATTGATACCGGCCGCCTTCACTTCGACTCGCACTTCACCAGCACCCGGCAGCGGAACGGGAACCTCTCGCACCTCGAGCACGTCCACGCCCCCGTACCGGTCGAACCTTACTGCTTTCATGAGCCTTCCGAGCCTTTACCTCTGTTGTTGTTGTTGTTGTGTCATGGCTACGACAGTCATTCGGACCATAACGATCTTGTCGCCGGCAGTAGGCGGATCGGGCGCATTGAGTCGTGATTTACAACGGTCGAGACGGTCTCAATACTCCACCAATACGACTGGTCGGGGCGCAATGGACGTCGGCCATGATCGATTTTGGACTATCCGGCAAGCGCGCCGTTGTGTCGGGTGCGGGCTACCTCCCTGAGCGTGCGGGCCTTGGCTGGTTTACGTCGTTGGCCCTTGCGGAGGCGGGCGCGGGCATCCGCTTGAATACTCCCGCTCCGGTGGCGATCCTGACGCCTCTTCTGGACAAGCAGCTCTCGACGCCCAAGCAAGCGAAGCGGATTCGTGCGTTCCCGGTCCCGATCGGCGGGTTCGGCGGTGCTGGGCAGCTGGCCGACTGGATGCTCTTCATGCTGTCGGATGCTGCGGACTTCTTGTGCGGGAGCGTCGTATTCGTCGATGGCGGGTCGGACGCCTACTTCCGTGCTGACGACTGGCCGAGGCGTGCGCCAGCGTATCGACTATTGACGTACCTCAAGCGGTTCAGGGGCTACCCCGCGTCGGCCTGAAAGCACTTCGAAGCTGGCACAACGTTGCTCTCCAAAGCAAGCTCGGCGGAAAAGTCGCTACGCGGTGGGCATTTCGCACGAATCGATTTCGCGAACGAACCCGACCGCGTTGTTCTCAAGACTGCGCCACCAGTGACCTTTGGACGTCACCGGTGTAGACCAAGGACTCTAGGCGATGTTGTTCGCGTCACTAAGCTCAATGCGACAGTGTCCCGCGGACGGGAGCCGGAGATACGCCACATGTACCAGCACAGTCACCCGTATTCTGCCGCACAGCCGGCATGCACGATAGCGCTCGTCGAGCGTGATGGACGGACACGCGCAACGGTCGAGTTGCATTGGGGCGGATCATGTCTAG
>NZ_DASPSP010000115.1:0-9173 GCF_035623875.1 Mycobacterium sp.
CCAACTCGACATCACCCGCGAGGGCGCGCCCGCCATGCAGACCTTCGGCGCCGGCATGCATTACTGCCTTGGCGCTAACCTCGCGCGGCTCGAACTCGCCGAAGCCCTGACGGTCATGACACGGCATATGCCAAACGCCCGGCGAACCGGACCGGCCCCCTGGAAACCGCTGACCGCCCTGACTGGACCAACCACTCTGCCAATCGAATTCGAACCCGCGGCCGCGCATTAACGAATCGGTGCCTTACCAAGCGGTGCCCATATCTCCGTGCTGGGTGATCTAGCGGGCCCGGTCAGCGGACGCCAACGCCAGGAACAGCCGGTGCAAGCCGGCCAGCGAGTGCGCCGGCAGGAACAGATCGCAATAGGGCAGGGCGGCGGCCATCGATCCGGCCAGCGGTTCAAATTCACTGTGCGCGGCGCGCGGGTTGAGCCAGACCAGCAACTCAGCGCGGCGCTGCACGCGGGCCAGCGCGCGGGCGAGCAGGTCAGGGGGATCGCTGTCCCAGCCGTCCGAGGCGATGATCACCACCGCGCCGCGTAGCGCGTTGCCGTGCGGCGCAGTTAACAAGGAGCTGAGACTGCGTGCGATGTGCGTGCCGCCATAGCGGTCCGTGACCTTGGCATTGGCCCGGTCCAGCGCCACTTCCGGCGAGCGGTGGGACAGCACCGACGTGAGTCGGGTCAGCGATGTCGAGAACGCGAACACCTCGGGACGGATCCCCGCCCGCCGGAGAACCGCGGCTCGCATCAGATGCAGATAGATCGTCGCGTAGGGCTGCATCGACCGGCTGACATCGCAGACCAAGACCACCCGCCGGTGCCGGCGACGCCGCCGGGTGCGCGCCAGGATCACCGGTTCCCAGCCGGTCATGCGCGACGCGGTCATCGTTCGGCGCAGATCGATCGCCTTCCCGTGTCGGCTGGGCTCGAGCCGCAGACTGCGCCGCCGGGGCCATTGCGCAACCGACGCTTCCAGCCAAGATCCGAGCAAGCGGAGGTCTTCCGGGTCGAATTGGTCGAACGGTTCGTCTGCCCGCGCGGCGATGCGGCTGGGCAGCAGGTCCGGTATCGACGGGCCGGTGTCCTCCTGGTCAACGGTCATTCCCGAGGGTCGGGTGGCCCAGGGCAGGGCTGTTGCGGAATGGCTGGCTCGGCTGCGCGCGCCGTCCGGGCTTCCTGGGTATGCCGCTTGCGCACGCTGGGTTCGCTGCGGAACGGACCGATCGACGCCGACTACGGCGTCGCCGATTGTGGCCTCGAACTCCGCATCAAACGCGGCCAGATCCTCCATCCGGTTGACCAGGGTCAACCGCGCCGCCCAATACAGCTCCGACCGGGTGCGCGGCACCAACTCTCTTAGCGCCCGCACGAAACTCGCGGGACCCGCCGCGGAGACCAGTATGCCGACGCCGCGCAGCCGCACAGCCAGGGCCGTCGCGAATGCCGCCGAATCGACTCCCCGCAGCAGGCCAGCGCTGTTCATCGTCGACGGCGAAGCACCCACACGAGCGCGCCGAGCGCCAGCGCGCCCAGCAACAGCAGCGAGTACTTTTTCAGCTTGTCTCCGCCCGCAAGCTCGAGCAGGTCGATTGGAACCGGCTCGGCGACTGTGCTATTCAAGCTCTTAGCAGCCAATTGCGCTTCCAGGGAGTCCACGAATTGGCTCAACAGCTTCTCCGACACCTGTTGCAGCATCCCGCTACCAAACTGAGCGAGCTTGCCGACGATCTTCAGGTCGGTGTCGACCGTGACGCGGGTGCACTCGCCGGCTTCGTGCAGCTGGGTGGTTACCGTGGCCGCCGCATTGCCGGTGCCGCGGGCCTCCTTGCCCTTGCCATCGATGACCGCGCGGTGCTGCTGGCGGCTCCGCTCGACGAAATGCACTTTGCCGGTGAATTCGCTGGTCACCGGCCCGACCTTGACTTTCACGGTGCCGAGGAAGTCGTCGCCGTCGCGGCCGACGAGCGCAGCACCGGGCATCAGCGGGACCACCTGCTCAAGGTCGGACAGCACGTCCCAGGCCTGCTCGATTGGGGCGCTGACGGTGAACTCGTTGGCTATTTTCATCGCTTCATCGTTTCCGTGCTCTCAAGTGTTGCTGTACTCGACAAACGCGTCATGGATCAGCGCACGGTCATCAGGCGTCTTGGCCAGCGCACCCAGGCTGGCCAATGCGTCCGCGTCGACCAGATCTGCCACACCGAGCGAGACCAGGGCGGCGACCCAGTCGATGGTCTCGGCCACCCCCGGTGGCTTGTCGAGATCGAGATCGCGTGCGCGACCGACGAATTGGGTGGCGTGCTCGATCAGCGGCGCCGTCGCGCCGGGCACCGTCCGGCGGACGATCGCAGCGGCCCGGGACGGCTCCGGATAGTCGATCCAGTGGTACAGGCAACGCCGCCGCAGCGCGTCGTGCAGATCGCGGCTGCGGTTGGATGTCAGCACGGCGATCGGCGGGTACTTGGCTGCGAAGGTACCCAGCTCCGGGACGGTGACGGTGGATTCACCGAGAAACTCCAACAGTAGAGCCTCGAATTCGTCGTCGGCCCGGTCGATTTCGTCGATCAGCAGCACCGGCGCGGTCGGTCCCTGGTGGCGCACGCACTGCAGAATGGGCCGGTCCACCAGGTATCGCTCGCTATAGAGATCTGATTCCTCGATTCTGGCACCACGCGCCTCGGCGAGCCTGATGCTCAGCAGCTGGCGCTGATAGTTCCAGTCGTAAAGCGCCTCACTTGCGGTTAGCCCCTCGTAACACTGCAGCCGAACAAGCGGTGTACCTAACACCGCTGCAAGGGCTTTCGCCGCTGTCGTCTTGCCGACACCGGGCTCGCCCTCCAACAGGAGCGGTCTTCCGATCCTGACCGCCAGAAAGATCGCCGACGCGGTCCCGATGTCGAGTAGGAAGTCCTTGGCGTCAAACCGGTGGACCACGTCCTCGACGTCGGCAAACAGGGTCACTGCCGCCCCGATTCCACTAGCCGCCGGTAGTCGTCCCAGGTGTCGACGTCGAGCGGAACGGTGCCGTCGACCGCGAGTTCGTGGACTTCGACAGAACCGGATTCGATCAGCTTCCAGATCCCCTTGTCGCCGTGCAGTTGAGCAAGCTCACCGAATACACTGCGGCTCAACCAAAACGGATGCCCGAGGCCATCTAGGTAGCGGCATACGGTGACGGGACTGGACGACTCCTCGGTTACCAGCCGCCGCACGAGCGCGGTGTCGACTCCGGGTTGGTCGCCGAGCATCAGCACAATCCCCGCGGCATCCGGGCTCACCCGCCTTAATGCGATTCGCAGCGATGCCGAGCATCCGTCACCGATGTCCTCGACGACCACCACGTCGATCCCGTCCAACGGCACCGCGTCGCGGACGGTCGGCGCCGCAGCACCCAGGGTGACGATGATCTGGCCGAAACCACAAGCGCGGGCCACGTCGAGCGTGGCCCCGAGCACAGTCGTATCCCGATATGGGAGAACTTGTTTCGGTGCACCGAGCCGGCTGGAGCTCCCAGCTGCCAGCACGACACCGGTTGTCTGGCGCACGGTTATGCGCCGCCTTTCGCGGCGACGAACGACAGCCGACACGCGGGACCGCAGAACCAGTAGTCTTCGCCGGCGAGGCGGAGATGCTCGGTATCGGGCCCGGTCGTTACCATCATCCCGCACACGGGGTCGACCGCCGGGGCGTGAGCGGGACCGTCGGCCGGGTGCGCGGGAATGGTCAGCCCGCCGCCGCGCAGGGCGGCGATGAGTTCGGCCGCGATCGACACCGCGATTTCCGCCGGGGTCTTAGCGCCGATGGCCAATCCGACCGGCGTATGCACACGGGCCCGTTCGGCGTCGGAGAGTTCAAGCCCGTTCAGTATCGAGGCGCCACGGATTTTGCTGGCCACCAAGCCGACGTACCCCACGCCCGCGTCCAGCGCCGCACGGATGATGTCGGCCTCTGGTCCCCCGTGGCTGGCGATCACCACCGCGGTGGTTTGGTTCACCTCGTCGGACTCGTCACGTTTTACCGCGTAGCCGAGCAGGTCGCACAACCCGGCCAGTGCTTGGGCTATCGGCGAGGCCCCGTAGATCCGGATCAGCGGGGCGGGCAGCTGTGGCGTCAGAAAGATCTCCAGCGCGCCACCGGATAGGCACGGGTTGACGACGACGCGGGCGCCAGGCGCCTCCGGAAAGTGTAGGTCGCCGTCGGGAAGCACACGCAGCAACACGCTTTCACCAGACTGCAGTGCGCCGAGCGCCGCCTTGCGGACCGAGTTCTGTGCGCAGTGGCCGCCGACGAAACCCTCGATCGTCCCGTCCGCCAACAGGATCGCCTCATCCCCGGGGTGTGCTGAGGCAGGTTCCTGTGCCCGCACCACGGTCGCGTGCACAAACGGTGTTCGTGCCTGCAGCAACTCCTGAGCCCGCTGGCTGACCGTCATTGGCGCGCTCCCTACACCGGGGGTCTCGCGCGGCCCTGCATAGCCTCCCACACGCGCGATGGTGTCAGGGGCATGTCGGCATGCCGAACCCCGAACGGCGCCAACGCATCCACGACCGCGTTCACCACCGCTGGCGGCGAGCCGACGGTGGCGGATTCGCCGATGCCCTTTGCGCCGATCGGGTGGTGGGGCGACGGCGTCACGGTGTGCCCGGTCTCCAGGTGCGGTACTTCCAGGGCGGTCGGAATCAGGTAGTCCATCAGCGACCCACCGAGGCAGTTGCCGTCTTCGTCGAACGCGATGATCTCCATCAGCGCCATGCCGATGCCGTCGACGATGCCGCCGTGCACCTGACCCTCGATGATCATCGGGTTGATCCGGGTTCCGCAGTCGTCGACGGCCAGGAAGCGGCGCACCTTCACGACTGCGGTTCCCGGATCGATGTCGACCACACAGAAGTACGCACCATACGGGTAGGTCAAGTTCTCCGGGTTGTAGCAGACTTCGGCGTCCAGGCCGCCCTCGATTCCCTCGGGCAGATCACCCGCCCCGTGGGCGCGCATGGCGATGTCCTGGATCGTCACCGACGCCGACGGGTCTCCCTTGACGTGGAACGAGCCTTTCTCCCACTCCAAGTCGGCGACCGAGACCTCCAGCATTCCCGACGCGATGATCTTCGCCTTGTCGCGCACCTTGCGGGCGACAATCGCCGCGGCCGCGCCGGAGACCGGCGTCGACCGGCTGCCGTAGGTGCCCAGCCCGAACGGAGTCTGATCGGTGTCGCCGTGCACCACCTCGATGTCGTCGGGCGGGATTCCCAGTTCCTCCGCGACGATCTGGGCGAATGTCGTCTCATGACCCTGGCCCTGGGTCTGAACTGAAAGTCGCACAACGGCTTTGCCCGTCGGATGCACCCGCAGCTCACAGCCGTCGGCCATGCCGAGGCCCAGGATGTCCATATCCTTGCGCGGCCCGGCGCCGACCGCCTCGGTGAAGAACGACATGCCGATACCCATCAGCTCGCCGCGCGCGCGTTTCTCCTTCTGTTCGGCGCGCAGCGCGTCGTAGCCGATCATGTCCATCGCCTTGCGCATGGTGGTCTCGTAGTCGCCCGAGTCGTATACCCATCCGGTCTTGCTCTGGTACGGGAACTGCTCGGGTTTCAACAGGTTTCGCAGCCGCAGCTCAGCCGGATCCGTCTTCAACTCGTATGCCAGGCAGTCCACCAGCCGCTCCACGAAATACACCGCTTCGGTGATACGGAACGAGCACGCGTAGGCCACCCCGCCGGGCGCCTTGTTGGTGTACACCGCAGTCATATGGCAGTACGCCGCCTCCAGGTCGTAGCTGCCGGTGAACACCCCGAAGAACCCGGCCGGGTACTTCACCGGGGCCGCCTGGCCGTTGAATGCGCCGTGATCGGCCAGCACATTGGACCGGATCGCCACAATCTTGCCGTCGCTGGTGGCGGCGATCTCGCCGACCATGATGTAGTCGCGCGCAAAGCTGGTGGCCGTCAGGTTCTCGCTGCGGTCCTCCATCCATTTGACTGGCTTGCCCAGCAACAGCGAGCCGACGATCGCGCAGACGTAACCCGGATAGATCGGCACCTTGTTGCCGAAGCCGCCGCCGATGTCGGGGGAGATCACCCGGATCTTGTGTTCGGGTAGGCCGGCGACCAACGCGTAGAGCGTGCGGTGGGCGTGCGGCGCCTGCGAGGTCGTCCATAGCGTGAGCTTGCCGGTGACGGGATCCAGATCGGCGACCGCACCACAGGTTTCCATCGGTGCCGGATGCACCCGCGGGTAGACGATCTCTTGCTTGACGACGACGTCAGCCTTCGCTAAGACGGCCTCGGTGGCCGCCGCGTCACCGGTCTCCCAGTCGAAGAGGTGGTTGTCTTTTTTGCCCTCCAGATCGGTGCGGATCACTGGCGCCGACGGGTGAAGCGCCTTGCGCGCGTCAATCACCGGTTCCAGCGGGTCGTACTCGACGTCGATCAGCTCCAGCGCGTCGCGGGCCGAATAGCGGTCCTCGGCGACGACGAACGCCACCTCCTGACCCTGGAAGCGCACTTTGTCGGTGGCCAGCACCGCCTGCACGTCGTTGGACAGCGTCGGCATCCAGGCCAGGCCCTTGTCGGCCAGATCGGCGCCGGTCACCACCGCCTTGACCTTGGGATGTGCCTGTGCGGCAGTGGTGTCGATGCTCACGATGCGGGCGTGCGCATACGGCGAGCGCAGAATCGCCAGGTGCAGCATGCCCGGCAGCACGACGTCGTCGACATAGGTGCCGCGGCCGCGGATGAATCGGGGATCCTCTTTGCGCAGCATCCGGCCGTGCCCGCACGGCTTCTGGTCGTTGTCGGCCAGGTCTTCGGGCGAAGGAGGGCGAGATTCGATGGTGGTCATGCGCTGGCCTCCGCCTTGGTCTTCGGGTGGGATGCTGCCCATTGGATGGAACGCACGATCGTGGTGTATCCGGTGCACCGGCAGATCTGCCCGGAGATCGCCTCCCGAATGGTGGCCTCGTCCGGGTTGGGGTTGCGGTCAAGCAGGGCGCGGGCGGTGATCATCATTCCCGGTGTGCAGAAGCCGCATTGCAGCCCGTGGCACCGCATAAACCCCTCCTGCACCGGATCGAGCTGGCCGTCGACTTCGAGTCCTTCCACGGTCCGCACACTGTGCCCCGATGCCATCGCGGCCAGCATTGTGCAGGACTTCACCGGCACGCCGTCCACGTCCACCACACACGTCCCGCAGTTGCTGGTGTCACAACCCCAGTGAGTTCCGGTGAGCCGCAACTGGTCCCGCAAAAAGTGCACCAACAGCATTCGTGGTTCGACTTCGGCGGTAACCGCCTGGCCGTTAACCGTCATAGTCACCTGCATGGTCGGTTGCCCTCCTTAATTCCCGCTGGGCACAGGCGCGTTGCGCACCCGCTCGACGGCGGTGCGCAGCGTGCGCGTGGTCAGCTCGGCGGCGAGATGGCGCTTGTAGTCAGCACTGCCGCGCATGTCGGTCACCGGCTCACAGGCGGCCGCGGCCTGACGGCCCGCCTCGGCGAGCACCTCTTCGGTGGGTGGCTTACCGACCAGCACGTCGGATATCGCCGCGAGCGCGGCGGCATCGGGATTGACCGCGGTCAGCCCCACTTTGGCGCCGGCAATCACGTCGCCGTCGAGGGCGACCGCGGCGCCGGCCGCGGTGATCGCCCAATCGCCCACTCGCCGTTCCACCTTCGCATAGGCGCTGGACATGTTGTGCCGCAACGGGATCCGCACTTCGACGAGGATTTCGTTGTGTGCCAACGCAGTTTCGTACGGCCCCGCCATGAAGTCGTCGATCCCTATCTCGCGTTCACCCGACGGTCCGCGGGCTAAGCACACTGAGTCCAATACGCTGCAGACGGTCACCAGATCTTCGGCCGGATCCGCCTGGCACAGTGAACCGCCGAGGGTGCCGCGATTGCGTACCACCGGGTCGGCGATCACCCATTCGGCATCGCGGAAGATCGGGCACACCGCTGCCAGCGCGTCCGACTCCAGCAGCTCGCGGTGCCGAGTCATGGCACCGATACGGGCCAGCGTCGGGTTGGCCACTCCGCCAACGACGATGTATCCCAGCTCGGGCGCCAGATCGTTGATGTCGATCAGGTATTCCGGGTTGGCGATGCGCAGCTTCATCATCGGCAGCAGGCTGTGGCCGCCGGCGATCACCCGTGCGCCGTCCCCCAACCGGTCCAGAAGTCCGATGGCGTGGTCGACGCTGCTCGCTCGTTCATACTCGAAGGGCCCAGGTACTTGCATGTGACCGACCTCACATTCAGGGAGCGGAAGTTCAGTGTTGGCCGCTGCTGGCGTCGCGTCAATATGGAGTTAAGCGATCGCTTAACTCGCCTTCGACCTGCTGCTCATGGTGGATACGGCCATCGATATCGGCCAACCGGCGCCCCCCGCCGCCCCAGCGGCGGGCGATAATGTCCGCCACGATAGAGACCGCCGTCTCCTCCGGGGTGCGGGCACCAAGATCCAGCCCGATAGGGCTGGCCAACCGGCTCAACTCGACATCAGTCAGCCCCACCGCCCGTAGCCGGGCCATCCGGTCGTCGTGGGTGCGGCGCGACCCCATGGCCCCGACGTACCCGACGTCCGACCGCAACGCCACCTCGAGCACCGGAACGTCGAACTTCGGATCATGGGTGAGCACGCAGATCACGGTGTCGCGATCGATGCCGCCCGCGTCGGCCTGGGCCGCCAGATACCGGTTCGGCCAGTCGACGACGATTTCGTCAGCGGTCGGAAAGCGCGCGGAGGTCGCGAACACCGGGCGGGCGTCGCACACGGTGACTCGGTAGCCGAGAAACGATCCCAGCCGCGCGAGCGCAGCGGCGAAGTCGATCGCGCCAAACACCAGCATGCGCGGGCGCGGCGCGTGACTGGACACGAAGACTTCCATGCCCTCCCCGCGACGCTGCCCGTCGGGCCCGTAGCGCAGGACATCGCTGCGGCTCACGGCGAGCAGACCCCGGGCATCGTCGGCGATGGCGGCATCCGCACGCGCGGTACCGAGCGATCCCGCCACCGCGTCGGGGCGCACGACAAGTCTGCGGCCAACCCGCTCGGCGGCCGGATGAGCAATGACGGTCGCGATCGCGACCGGCCGGTGGGTGTCCATGTCCTTGGCCACCGCGCCAAGTTCCGAGAAAGTCGCCTTCGAGACCGACTCAATGAAGACAT
>NZ_DASPSP010000057.1:0-8271 GCF_035623875.1 Mycobacterium sp.
TGACCGTTTCTTCGACCTGCACTACGCCGACCTGATGCGCGATCCCATCGCGGTGATGCGATCGCTATACGACTGGGCCGCAGACGATCTGAATGTCGCCACCGAACGCGCGATGCTGCGCTGGCTGGAGCAGCATCCGCAGGATCGCCACGGCGCAGCCCCCTACTCCCTGGACGGCTCCGGCGTGACACGCGCCGATTTGGAACCGCTGTTCGACGAATACCTGTCGGTGTTCGACGTCGAACTTGAGGACATGGCATGAAAGCCGCAGTGACCACCGAGAGCGGCGGTTTCGAGGTCGTTGACCTGCCAGATCCCACACCGGGCCCCGACGAGTTGGTTATCCGCGTCGCCGCATGCGGGGTGTGCGGGTCTGACGTCAAGGCCCAAGTCTATGCACCTGCCGGTATGGTCATGGGTCACGAATTGGGCGGTGAGATCGTCGCGGTGGGGTCCCGCGCAGGCGAGTGGCGCCAACATGCGAACATCGCTGTGCTGCCTGTCTTTTCATGCGGGACCTGCCAGTACTGCACGGCCGGTGTGGTATCGCACTGCTCGCAGACTCGCTACATCGGGATGGGGCCCGCAGGGGGCTTCGCAGAACTGGCCGTCGTCCCCGCGCGTCATGCCTTTGTCCTGCCCGCCGACTTGCCCGCCAGTTATTCAGCCCTGGTTGAGCCGTTCGCGGTCGGACTGCACGGCGTGCACAGCGCCGAGATCAGCCCCGGCGATGATGTGTTAATCGTCGGTGCCGGCGGCGTCGGGCTGACGACATTGGTATGGGCGCTGCAGAAGGGCGGGGTCCGCGTCACCGTTGCAGACCCCGATCAGCATCGACGCAAATTCGCACTGGCAATGGGCGCCAGCGATGTGCTGGTCTCGGTCTCTGACGCGGACGCTGGCGGATATGACGTGGCCATTGAATGTGTCGGCCGTCCCGAACTCCTGCAAGCATGTCAGGTCGCCCTGCGCCCGCTCGGGCGTCTCGTCGTTTCCGGCGCATGCGCCGAACCCACACCCATTGAACCTGTCACGGCGCTGCTCAAGGAACTGACCATCCGCTATTCGGTGTGCTACCGCCCCGACGAGTTTCGGGAAGTGATCGACGCGTTCGCTAGCGGCGCTGTAGATCCGAGCACAGTAATCGGACCGACAGTGCAACTCAAACGAATTGCCGAGGCATTCGATCTTGTTCGGCACGCAGCGGCGGATGGCCGAGTCTTGATTAGCCCCAACTCTGCTGGGTAAGTACGGGCCGTCGATTCAGCGGATGTCGCTCACCCGGCCGTGTTCGGCTTCGACACCCGCGATGACCGCCCGCAGATAGCCCTCGAGTTCGCGGGCACTGCGTAAGCCGGCAATGCCGTTGGCCAATCGGAACAGGAAGCCACCCAGGAAGGTGATCACTGCAAACGCCTGCGCCTTGACCAACGGTGTGTCCAGCGGCGCGTTTCGGGGTTGGAGTTGTGCGACCGCCTCTTCGCCAATCGCGGCGAAGCGTTCCATTAGGTTTTGGAAAACGGCGGCCAGCTCGGGATCGCGTTGCGACATCATCATAAGCTCGAATCGAGCGCGCGCACGAGATCGCTCCGGTTCCACCGCTGTCCGCATGGCCTGCTCGGCCAGGCGCGACAACAGTGTCGCCTCCTGATCGCCATCGGCCGCCTTGGCCGCGGCCATCGCGGCTTCGAAATCAGCAACGTCTTGAGACACCACGCGATTGGTCACCGCGCGCAGCAGGTCAGCGCGAGTGTGAAAGTAAAAGGACGTCGATCCATCGGCGACCCCGGCGCGTCGATCGACCCGCAGATGAGTCAAACCCCGCGCACCGTCCTGCGCCAACAACTCGATCGCGGCGTCGCACAGCTCGCGTCGCCGCTGCTGGGCGTCGGGTCGCCTCTTGGTCACAGTCCCCGAAGTGTAACCAGGGCAAATTCGCTTCGTGCCGATCGCCACGTGTGCGATCGTCACCCACCCGACGACGGTGTTAACGTCTTCGGCGCGGCAAACCCCGGCTGGTTCTCGTCAGCCGCGATCTTCTCCCAGGGCGCGGGTATCGGGAAATAGCGTTCGAGGAAGTTTATGACGCGTTCGGTGCGCTCGGCCGCGGAGACCTCCGGGAAGCTGCTGTCGTTGAGGCAGAAGAAGTGATAGCCGCGCTTTTTCCGCAACTCGGGGAGTAGGTCGAGACCGGCGCGGGTGGTGGTGTTGACGTACAGGACTTTGGCTTTTTCTTGCTGAACAGCGTGCCCGGTCATCAGCGCGTAGTAGTGGTAGAACGAGTTGGTCACCGAGATGTCGGTGCTGGAACGAAATGCGCTCGCTTGGGTACGGGCGAATTCCGCTGGAAATTCACGTTCCATCTCCGCGAGCACAGTTTTTCGCAGCGGTACCGCGGTGTGTTCGAGATGGCGGGTGATGACCTGGCCGAACCGCTCGAAGAGCAGCTGCCGATTCACGCGGGCCGCGTTCTCAAATCCACTGCGCGCAGGATCGTTGACGCCGAGCCCGATCCGAGTCTTGGCCTCGATGAACTTTGTGACCCCGCCCGGGGAGAAGAACATGCTGGCCTTCAGTGGTCGGCCGAAAAACATGTCGTCGTTTGAGTACAAGAAATGTTCGGCCAGCTCTGGAATGTGTTGAAGCTGGCTCTCCACCGCGTGTGAGTTATAGGTGGGCAACGCGGCCGGGTCCGAGAAATGCTCCTCCGCACGGACAATCGTGATCTTGGGATGCTCGGCCAACCATGCCGGAAAGCGCGAATCGGTCGCGATGAAGATCCTGCGCACCCACGGTGCAAACATATTCACCGACCTCAGCGCGTACTTCAGCTCGTCGATCTGTCGGATCCGCGCTTCGGCCTCGTCACCTTCACCCACGACATGCTGTGACATTTGCGCTGCCCGGCGTGCCCGAAACTCCGGGTCACTGCCCTCAACCCAGGAGAACACCATGTCGATGTCAAACGTCACGTCGCTCGCATGTGGGGTGAACATCCCCGCAATGGTTGGCCACTTATACCCGTAAAGCTTTGCGGTCACCGGCTTTATTTCTGTCCGCGGTAGCACCCGACGGGTGAGCGAGTTCTCCACCGGACAGAGGACCACACTCTCCTCGAAGACCCAGAACTGCAGTTCTACACCGAACCTGGGACCGTACCGGAATCCGCCCGGCGCGATCCGCCGCCGGTACAACCGCACGATATGCGGGTCGGCCACCCCGGATAGCCTCCCAAGAGCTACCAAGACGGGAGAAAGCCCAGGTGTATCAACCGTTTTGGCGTACATTGGCTCTTTGGCGCATGCGACCGTCAGCTCGCGCTCCACTGCGGAACGCAGTTCAATATCGACAGCGAGAACCGGTCGGTTTTTGTGGTCGCGGATCAACAGAAACGGAATATTGGCTTTTTTCAATACTTTTCGTAGAAAGACGAGGTCTTCGATCTGTGCCTCGTGCGGAGTTAGGCTCGACTCGATACGAGCGATCTTCCCGCGGCGGGTAACAATCGTGGTCATCGCAAATACTGCCTTCGGCTACTGGACTACCGATCCGCCCCACCAACCAAGGCGCCCACGACCACTGCGGGAAACCTCACACGTTGAGTTTGGCGCTGAACGAGATCTCGTTGCGGTCGAACCCGAACTCAGCCGCCATGAGCCCTGGAGTCAGGCGCTCCCATTCTACTGTCGCGGCCAGCTGGCGATGTTTCCGATCGGTGAACTCTGTTCGACCATCAGTCACCGTCACCCCCCGAGACGCTTGCTGACCAGCACGATAATGCCTACTGCCGGCAAGCCGCCGACTGCAAAAATCGCGAACTGCCACGCCCAGCCGATCGCTTTGCTGCGGAGGTCTTCGCTGTGCCGGACCTCGTCACCGCCGGGCCCTCTTGCTACACAGCCCTGGTTCTTGGCCCACCAGTCGTTCTGCATGAGCTGATAGCCCTCTGGCTAGCCGCCCAGGCCTGACACTCCTGGCTGACGCCCCAGAATCCGCGGACGAGCGCTCCGCAGACACCCACTGAGAAGGCGACGAGCGCAATCCCCCGCAGCAACTTGCGCCATCGGCTTGCCATGGAACTGCCTTTCTGTGCGCAAGGGTCGTCAAAACGCCTCCGGATCCCGCTGTATGTCGAGCGGCACCGGATGGCGATACAAGCGCGACGCGTTCTCCCAGGTGATCTTGCGGATCACATCCTGCGGAAGGTCGCCAATTTGTTCGTGGATCGCTTCCTGGGTGTGCGGCCAAGTGGAGTCGCAGTGCGGGTAATCGGCTTCCAACAGGATGTTGTCGACGCCGATGCGGTCGTGCTGGATGAACGACGACTTGTCTTCCACCGCGCAGAACCAAAAGTTACGAGTGAAAACCTCTGCAGGAGTGAGACTCTCACCCATTGACGCCCAGGTGCCGTACATTGCGTGATAGCTGAGCATGTGATCGAGGCGATCGAGCAACCCTGCAACCCAGCCGATTCCACCTTCGGACAAGCAGATTTTCAGATCGGAGAATCTACTGGGCAACCCGGAGTACAACCAGTCGACCGCTGCCGAAATGGCATAGGCGAAGAACAGCACCCCCTGCACATCCGGCGGTGCGTCTTCGGTGGTGGATGGCGACGAGCCCGAAGATCCGATGTGAAGGTTCACGACGGTGCCGGTTTCGGCGCATGCCGCCATCATCGGATCCCAGTGTCCGGAGTGGATACTCGGCAACCCGAGCATCGCCGGGTTCTCGCTGAATGTGACGGCGTGAAAACCGCGCTCGGCGTTCTCGTAGATCATCTTGGCGCCGAGGTCTGGATCCAGCAGCCAGGGCAACTGGCACGGAATGATCCGGTCAGGATATGAACCCGCCCAGACCTCGTGGTGCCAGTCGTTCCATGCGCGCACCGAGGCCAACGCCAGATCGCGATCGTCGGTCACCTGCTGCAGCCGCTGCCCTGCGAACCCCGGCAGAAACGACGGAAAGTTGAGCGACGCATAGATGCCGTTCAGGTCCATATCTTTGACGCGGTCGTGAATATCCCATGCCCCGCGGCGCATTTCATCGAACCGAACCGGCTCGAACCCGTACTCGGAAACTGGCCGCCCGACCACCGCGTTGAACCCGACATTGGGCAGTTCCCGACCGTCGTAAACCCAGGTCTGCCCGCCGTCTTCGGTGTCCACGACTTTGGGTGCTCGGTCGGCGAATCTGCGCGGCAGACGCCCGGTGAACGTGTCAGGGGGTTCGACGATGTGATCATCGACCGAGATGACCGTGTAGCGGCGTTGCGCCCGTGGCGGATCGGGCAGGAACGTGACGGAGCGATCGTCCCCGGTTTTGGCGGTCGTGAAGTTCAGGTTGGCGGCCAGCTCGTCGATCGATTTCATTTCTCACCCAATCCGCTCAGCTCAGCACGGCGGGGTCGGCTTTGATCGTCATCCGCGCCGCCCCGGCCCAATACACGTCGGCGGCCCGCTCGATCAGCGACGCCTGCATGCCCACCATGTCCGACCAGTTCATCTGCACCGGCTCCTTGCCGGTGAGCATGACGTCGTAGGCCAGCTTGCATACCCGCTCGATCGATGCCGCGCGGTAGACAGCCTCGGCCAGATTGCGACCGGTTGCGATGACCCCGTGGTTGGCCAGAATCGTCAGGTTGGCGCCGCCGATCCGGGCCGCGAGATCGGCTGCGCGGTCCGCACTGTCGATCTCACCGTCGTAGGTGTCGATCAGGCACAGGTCGTCCAGGAACAGCGAACCGGTCTGATGAACCAGCTCGGGCAACCGGCCCAGTGCGGCAAGTACGCAGACGTCGTACGGGTGATTGTGAATGACCACCCGCGCGTCGTCGCGGACGCGATGTAGCTCGGTGTGGATATAGATCGCCGGCGTGACATCCCACCGGCCGCGGACCACCCGGGCCTCGCTATCGACCACGCAGATATCGGATGCGGTCAGTTCCTGCCACCACAATCCCCACGGGTTGACGAACATGTCGGTGTGTCCGTCGGGCTGCCAGGTGATGTGTCCGGCCATGTTCTCCGCGAAACCGATGGCGGCGAGGTGGCGGAAGGCGACGGCGAGCGCCTGCTCGTCGGATAGCTCCACTCCGATCGGGGGGACCACCGAGGGCGCCCACACCTCCAGGCCGCCTCGCCGTGCGTTAGGAGCGTTCATGATAGGCCTCCATCCTGGCTCGAATATCTTCACGGAGCCGGCCTTTGGCGATCTTTGCGCCGGACGATCGGGGCAGTTCATGGACCACGATGAGTCGTTCGGGCAGCAGCTCCTTGGAAACGCCTTGTGCTAAGAGATATTCGACGAGTTCGGGCAGATCGATGCTCTGGGAATCGGCGAGTTCGGCATAGAGACAGACCTTTTCACCGAACACCGGGTCGGGCATGGCGACCGCTGCCGATATCGCGATCGCAGGGTGTGTCGTGGCGGCGTCCTCGACCTGCGCTGCGCTGATGTTCTTGCCGCCACGCAGGATGAAATCGGAGGCTCGGCCGGTGACGCTCAGATAGCCTTCCGCGTCGATCTCGCAGATGTCCCCCATCCGCATCCACCCGTCGCGGGTGAACAACCGGTCGTGGCCGGCACCGCCGAGATAGCCCAAGCTGGTCGCCGGACCTCGGCATGCGGGCTGGCCTCGGCCGGTCGCGGTGACGTCCTGATCGCCGTCGAACAGCCGGACCGACATCTCGGGCACAATTCGACCGCCCGTACGGAGTCGGCGTTGCCGCGAGTCGTACACGGTCGTCCCGCTGAGTAGACCGGTTTCGTTGGAGCCGTAGAACTGCAGAATCTTTGCGCCGGTGAGCTCCTCGAACTCGACAGCCGGCCGGTACGGCAGTGCCTCGCCGCCAGTGAAAACGACACGCAACGAGCTCAGGTCGTAGTCCCGGCAAGCCCGGTCGGCCATCAGCATCGTCAGTTGTGTACTGACACAGCACAGTACGGTGATTTTATGTCGGGCTATCGCCGCACACGTGGCCTTCGGGGTAAAACGCTTCAGGATCACCGCGGTGGCACCCAGATAGATCGGGGTGGTGTGGCTGGTCCACAGTCCGAAGCCGAAGGGCGTGGGGATGATCGGCAAGAAGATGTCGTCCGAAGTCAGTTGCCCGTTGGCGACCGCCTTCTGGTGGAAGTAGTACCAACGGTTCTGGGTGTGCACGACGCACTTGGGCAACCCCGTGGTGCCGGACGTCGAGTTGATCAGGAAGACGTCGTCGGGACCGAGTTCCGACTCGGCCCGCACCGCCCTGGGTTTCGCGTCGATGTTGAGGCGCGGAAAGTCGGCATCGTGGGTCAAGACCAGCGAGGGGACTGCAAACTCCGTCAGGCCGGTTGCGGCCTGAAGCGCGGCGTCACGGCGCTGCTGATCGCTGATCAGCAGCTTCGGTCGCGAACTACGCAGTATCGCGGCGACCTCACGGGTGCCGGCGCGTGCGCCGATGCCGACGACCACAGCGCCGCAACGCTCGATCGCAACGAACAACACGTGGATGGCAGTGGAGTCGCCGTGCCACACTGCGACCCGATCGCCACGTTCCACGCCGACGGCGGCCAGCTGCTCAGCCAGCGCGTCCGCCGAACAGTCGAACTCACGCCAAGTGAGGGCTGTTCCGGGATTGTCGGCGTATGCGCAACGGTCCGATGAGTCTTCGGCGTGACGACGCACCGCGTCGGACAATGTCGAGTCGGACCACCAGCCGGCGGCGCGATACCGCGTCGACTCCTCGGCAGTGAATGCCGGCGAGCCCACGGTATCCAGCCCACCGGCGCTCATCACCCGATGATATGGCGATGGGCCCTACTTGCCGCCAGCATTACCAACTCGCACGCCGTTGGCGGCGGTCACCGTCATTTCGAGGAGTGACTTGCCGCCGATCGAGATCGACCTCGATC
Organism: Mycobacterium sp.; assembly: GCF_035623875.1. Taxonomy (GTDB): domain Bacteria; phylum Actinomycetota; class Actinomycetes; order Mycobacteriales; family Mycobacteriaceae; genus Mycobacterium. Next base: position 7,900 of record NZ_DASPSP010000057.1, read on the forward strand.
GTCGATGATCGTGACCGGGATGCCATTGAGAGCACCGTTGCCGGACGGCTCGTCGATAAACGTCGGCGGGGAGAGTGCATTGGTGTTTGTGCCCGGTAAGTCGTTAGCCACCGACATGCGGGTTCCTGGCTTGCCATGTCCCCAGCCGTGCGGCATCGAGACCACACCGCGTTTGATCGCGCTGGTGATCTCCACGGGCACTTTGATCTCGCCAGCTTCCGATTTCACCGTCGCACCGGGCCGCATCGTGACCAAGCCATCGGGTAGCTTGTGGCAGCTCAGATAATGCCCGTGCCCTGAGCCACCAGCGCGAGCCCAACCAATGCCAGCATGACGACCAGGATCTGCCGACGATAGGACCGAGCCCAGTCG
>NZ_DASPSP010000272.1:0-18712 GCF_035623875.1 Mycobacterium sp.
GATCCCGGTCCGCAGGCTCGTCAGGTCGTACGCGGCGAAGTCGGCGAGCTCGAGCTCCGCGATCCACATCGTCGGCACGCCGTACAGCGACGTGCAGCGCTCGTCTGACACCGCGCGCAGGGTCGCGGCCGGGTGAAACGACGGCGCTGGGATGACCATGCAACTGCCGTGAGTCGTGGCCGCCAGGTTGCCCATCACCATCCCGAAGCAGTGATAGAACGGCACCGGGATGCACAGCCGATCCTTAGGACCCAGGTTGAGCAACTCGGTGGCGAAGTACCCGTTGTTGAGAATGTTACGATGTGACAGCGTCGCCCCTTTGGGGAAACCCGTTGTGCCCGAAGTATATTGAATGTTGATGGGCTCGCGGTTGTCGAGGGCGGCCATCCGCGAGCGTAGCGCGTCCACCGGCACCAGATCGGCTCGGTCGCGTAGGCCTGTCCAGTCGTCGGTGCCCAAGAACACGACATCCCGCAACCCGCCGGCGCTCGGACGCACCTCCTCGACCATCGATCGATAGTCCGAACTCTTGAACGCTGTCGCCGTCACAAGCGTTCGAACCCCCGATTGGTTCAGGGCATATCCGAGCTCGTGTGTGCGGTAGGCGGGATTGATGTTGACCAGGACGGCGCCGATCTTGGCGGTGGCGTACTGCACCATGGTCCACTCGGCGCAGTTCGGCGACCAGACGCCGACGCGGTCACCCCGCTGCACGCCCAGCGACATCAAACCTCTTGCAATCAGGTCGATCTCGGCGTTGAGTTCCGCGTAGGTCCACCGCCGGCCACGTATGACGTCAACCAGCGCCTCGCCGTCCGGGTTTGCCTCAACGATGCGCTCGAAGTTCGCCCCGATCGTTTCCTCCAGGATCGGTGGGCTGATCGGGCCGGCGTCATAGGATTTCAACGCTCAGCCCACCAGGTCTTCGTATCGGTACTCCGCCGAAAGCGGTGTGCCGGCGACATGTGCGCCCTCTCCGCGGCGCCGCAGGTCCACTCGGCGGATCTTGCCCGAGATCGTCTTCGGCAGTTCGTCAAACTCAACACGCCGCACCCGCAGATGCGGCGCCACCCGGTCGCGCACAAACTCCATGATCGCCCCCGCCGTCTCGGCGTCGAGCCTGTCGTCGTCAGCCATGGCGAAGACCTGGTCACGCGCAGCGCGGTAACGCTCGGTGTTGGTCGCCATGGCAGCTAGCATCCAACGCGCATCGGACACGGTAAAGGGCGATCAGGCGCGGCTGAAGCGTCCGGCTCATGATCGGCCATTGACAATCTCGCGGTCCGCTGTGATAGTGATCGAGCGTTATACGAAAACACTGTTCTCAGTTAAGGCGCCCTTATGTACGCACCTGCGGTGGAAATGTGAGCGCCGCGCAGCGGCCGACGGCGTGGTTGCCACACTCGATTGCCGAGGCGTCCACCGAGACACCGGCGACCGGCGACGTGGAGTTGGCTCAGGCGTGGTCGCATCTCATGCACCGGCTCGAAGATGCAGCACAGATGGTCGAATCCCATCCCGCGAGCCGCAACAGGGCCGATCTCGCGGCCGGGATGCGGCACCTGCTGGTGCTGCTCGCCGCGGGTATCGATGAGGCGTTGCGATTCGATCCTGATCCGATTCTGTGCGTCCAGCGCGCGAGTACCAACGACGTCGTGACGTGGGGAATGGAGTGCCCGGACTGTCTGTATACCCGTGCAACGCTGCGCGGTGATGAGAGCTATCGGCTGCTCGGTAACCGTGGCACTGCCCGATATGTGGGACTGCAGACTATGAATGGCATCGCCTCGACGGCGAATGCATTGGTCGACGAACTCGCCGTGGACGGGAACGGAAACTTCGAAGTTGTCTTGTCAGCGCAGGAGCACGTTGGCAACTGGATGCGCATCGAGGGCGCCCATCCCACATTGACGGTGCGGCACTTCTTTTACGACTGGGATACCGAGGTTCCGTCGTCGTTGCGGATCGAACGGATCGGCGATCCGGTGCATCGCGAGGTTCCCCACATCGATCTTGACCTCGTGGTGTCACGGCAGCTGCTCGCCCTCGGCGACTTCGTTCACGACAACCTCGAGTTCTTTCTGCAGTTCGGTGCGGCTGCGCCGTCGAACGGCTTTCTGCCCCCGATCGACCGCACGGCGGTGGGCGCGGCCGCGGAGAACAAGCCCGTCATTGGGCGTTGGGAACTCGGCTCTGATGAGGCGTTGATCCTGGAAGTCGAACCGCCTCAAGGGGTTTACTGGAGCTTTTCGCTCGGCAATCCGTGGTGGGAAACGATCCACTACGGCCGCCATCAGTCCAGCCTGAACGCGCATCAGGCGGTCGTGGACTCTGATGGCCTGGTACGGGTAGTGGTGTGCGGGCGCGATCCCGGAGTGCTGAACTGGCTCGACACCGCCGGATTCAGCAACGGCGCGATCATTCTGCGTTGCGTGCGCACCAGCACAGCGCCGACACCGAGCGCGCGGGTCGTGTCGTTCGACGAGATCACGTCCGCGTTGCCTGCCGATACTTCGAGGATCACCGCCAGCGAACGAGCATCGGTCCTCGAGCGACGCCGGCACGCCGTGCACAAAAGGTTCGCGCTGTGATGTTTTCTGCTGACGAGCTTGAAGACGGTGCCCGCGCCGCGACGGGTCTGCACGACTTCGGGTCGCCTTATTACCGGGAGGGCCTGGAACGCACCGTAGACGCGTTGAACAACGAGGCCGAGCTGTCCGATATGGGCCGAGTCATTCAACACGCCACAATCAGCAACGCGCTGATCCAACGCCTCAAGGTCGAGGACACCTACGCACAGCACCCTGAGATCGACGATGAGGTGGTCGGCGGCCCGGTGTTTGTCATCGGGCTGCCCCGCACCGGGACCACGGCGCTGAGCCAGCTGGTGGCCGCCGACCCGCAGTTTCGTTCACTGCGGATGTGGGAATCGCAGGCTCCGATCCCGCCGCCGGAGTCCGCAACCCAATTCACCGATCCGCGTATTGCCCAGGCCGAAGACGGCCTGCGGATGCTGAACGACATGTTTCCTTTGATGAAGACGCTCTACAACTCCGAGGCGACCGCCCCGACCGAATGTCAGGATCTGATGGGCATGAGTTTTCGCACTTTCCATTTCGACGGCGCCGTTCGCGTCCCGAGTTACCTGACGTGGCTGATGCATTGCGATATGCGCGAGACCTACACGTTTCATCGTCGGGTGCTGAAGCTCCTGCAGTGGCATTGCCCACCGACACTGTGGCATCTCAAGACTCCCGTACATATGTTTGCTCTCGACGCGCTCGTCGAGGCGTACCCGAACGCGAAATTCATGTGGAGCCACCGTGATCCGGCCAAAGTCATGGGTTCGGTGTGTAGCCTCATCCGGTACGTACGCAGCTGGAGTAGCGACCGCGACGACCCCGACGAGCTGGGTGCAGAGCAACTCGACAGCTGGGCCGAGGCTGTCCGTCGGGCGATGGAATTCCGCAAACATGTTGGTGACGAACGGTTTTCCGACGTCGCCTTCGCGGACCTCCAGCAGCATCCGGTGCGCACGCTGGAGGCCAGCTATACATCGTTGGGCTTGGCGTTTTCCGATGCCTCGGCACGCTCGGTTGAGCAGTGGGCCCGCGAGCACAAACCCGGATCGCGTGGCTCACATGACTACGATTTGACCGACTTTGGGCTGACGCCCGGCGGTGTCCGCGAGCGATTCGCGGAATACCTCGCCACTTATGACGCAACCGCATGACCCGCCCGCTTACCCGGCGGCGAACTAAGCTCGCTCCCGACCCCAACGTGCGCCGCGCCATCATGGCCGCCGCGTCGGAAATTGTTCGCGAACGCGGAGTTCAGGCACTCGGCATCGCGATGGTGCTCGATCGCTCTGGGCTGAGCACCCGCGCGTTCTATCGGCATTTCGAATCGAAAGACCAATTGGTTGCCGAGATCTTCCACGAGATGGCCCGCGCTGAAAAGCGGCGATTGAGAAGGAGGATGGCGAAGGCCGCCGACCCGGTCGAGGCGGTAGCCGCCTGGATCGACGGACGCCTCGACCTTGCATTTGACGAGAACACCACGTCTGATCTGCGCGGCCTGTCTTTGGAGGCGCAGTCGCAGATGTTCGCTTCCCCTGAGCTGATTCAGCCGGCGTACGCCGAGATGCTCAAGCCGCTCGTCGAACAACTGCACCGCGGCCTGGTTGACGGTGCCTTTCACAACATCGATCCCATAACAGATGCGCAGTCCATCCAGGGCGTGGTGTGGACGAGCACCGAACGGCAATGGGCCACAGGCGATTGCGAACGTGTTGAGGTCCGCGAACGTGCTCTCCGTTTCTGCTTGCGCGGACTCGGGGTGACACCCGAAACGATCGCTGACATCACCGCGCGCGACCGACCGTAAGGAGCGACAATGGACCTTGGTTTGGCTGGATCGAAAGCCGTCGTCACCGGCGGCAGCAAGGGCATGGGGCTAGCGATCGCTCAAACCATAGCGGCCGAAGGGGCCAGTGTTGCCGTGATGGCAAGAAACAAGGCGGCTCTGGATGCCGCGGTCGAATCGCTCCGAGAGGCAGGTGCTCCCGACGCCGTCGGAATCAGCGTGGACATGGCCGACGCCGCGTCCATCGCCAGCGGCTTTTCCGAGGTGTCCGACCGCTGGGGTCAGCTGAACAGCCTGGTCCACACCATCGGTCCGGGCGACGGGTACTTCGAGCAGATGGACGACGCTGAATGGGACGCCGCGTTCACGCTTGGGACCATGTCAGGCGTCCGCTCTGTTCGAGAGGCGTTGCCCATGCTGCGCGCTGCCGACTGGGCCCGCATCGTGACACTGTCCGCGCATTCCATTCAGCGGCAAAATCCGCGCATCGTCGCCTACACCGCGTCGAAGGCAGCGCTGTCCAGCATCACCAAAAACCTGTCGAAAAGTCTTGCCAAGGACGGCATTCTGGTCAACTGTGTGTGCCCGGGCACCATCGTGACCGCGAGCTTCACCGAGCAACTCAAGGATGTTCTCGCCGCCGAAGGTCTCGATGCCACCAACCCGCACGACGTGATGACCTGGATCGACAACAACTTCCACCAGCCGTGCGATCTGGGCCGCGCGGGGCTTCCCGAGGAGATTGCCTCGATCACCACTTACCTGGCATCCCGGCGCAACGGCTACGTCACCGGCGCAACAGTGAATGTGGACGGAGGTTCGGATTTCGTCTAGCACCCGATTGCGCGGGCGCGCCGCGGAACAATAGCATTCTCCTCAGCTGCGAATTTGCGTCTTATCCGAGCCGCGGGTCGGGCTCCCGACGAAGGGTGCTGATTGACGGTCAACGAGACACTGAGCTTGCAGACACCGCACGTCGGCGTGGTGGTGTTGCAGCTCAACCGACCCAAGCGGCTCAACGCGATCAACGACGTCATGGTCGGCGAACTCAAGGACACGTTGGCCGACCTGGGCGCGGACACGTCGGTCAACGCTGTGGTGATAACCGGCGCAGGGCGCGGGTTTTGCTCGGGCATCGACATGCGCGACTTTGGCCCGGATATCCCCGAGGCAACAGCGCCCGCAATCGACCGCCTGCGCTTCCAGGAGAGGATGGCCGCGCTGCCGCAGGCGATTCGCGACATTCCGCAGCCGGTGATCGCCGCGGTCAACGGTCCCTGCGTCGGCGCGGGCTTGGCACTGTGCCTGGCCGCCGACATCAGAATCTGCTCGACCGCGGCGACATTCGGCAACGCGGCGATCCTGCTCGGCCTTTCCGGCGCCGAGATGGGAATGAGCTACTTTCTGCCCCGCATTGTCGGTGCCAGCGTCGCCGCTGACTGGATGTTGACCGGTCGCATCGTCTCCGCCGAGGAAGCCGACCGCCGAGGGCTGGTAAGCGAGCTCGTGGACCCCGCATTGCTATTTGAACGTGCACTCGAAATAGCCTCTGGCATAGCCGATCTCGCTCCGCTGGGCGTACAGCTGACCAAGCGGGCGGTGCAGGTGAACACCGACGCCGCGGGGCTGCAATCGGCCCTTGAACTCGAGAACCGCAATCAGGTACTCAGCCACGCCACCGAGGAAGCGGCAGCCCGCAGACAGACGTGGTCATCAACAAATAAGTAGCGAAAGGACGTGCCGTGGCCTGGGATTTCTCGACCGACCCTGAATGGGCCGCGCAACTCGCCTGGGTTGACGAGTTCGTCCGCGCCGAGTGTGAACCAATCGATCTGATCGTCAAGGAATCTCACGATCTCAACGACCCGGTGCGGCAGGCGCTGATTCCTCCGCTGCAGCAGATCGTCAAGGAACGGGGGCTGTGGGCTACTCATCTGGGTCCACATCTGGGCGGACCCGGACACGGCCAGGTGAAACTGGCGTTGCTAAACGAGATTCTCGGGCGGTCCGAATGTGCGCCAATCGTCTTCGGCTCGCAGGCTCCGGATTCCGGTAACAGCGAAATCCTGGCCCACTACGGCACTCCGGAGCTCAAGCAGCGTTACCTGGAGCCGCTGCTGGATAACCGGATCGTCTCGTGCTTCTCGATGACCGAGCCGCAGGGCGGCGCGGACCCGAAAGTGTTCACAACGACCGCGGTGCAAGACGGCGATCATTGGGTCATCAACGGCGAGAAGTGGTTTTCGTCCTTCGCGTCGATCGCGTCGTTCTTGATCGTGATGGCGGTGACGGATCCTGATGCGCCGCCCTACCAGCGCCATTCGATGTTCGTCGTGCCCGCTGAAACGACCGGTATCAACGTGTTACGCGACGTCGGCCTTGGCTACCAGCCCCTCGGCGGTGGAGGACGCGAAGGTTACGTGCGGTATGAGAATGTCCGGGTTCCCGTCGACCACATGCTCGGGCCACGGGGTGGCGCCTTCGTGGTCGCACAGACCCGACTCGGCGGTGGCCGCATTCACCACGCGATGCGCACGGTCGGCCTGGTCCGACGGATATTCGACATGCTCTGCGAGCGCGCAGTTTCCCGGCATACACAAGGTGACATGCTGGGCGACAAACAGCTCGTCCAACAGATGGTCGCAGACTCATGGATGGAGATCGAAGCGTTCCGGCTGCTGACCTTGCAGACGGCGTGGAAGATCGACCAGCACAACGACTACAAGGCTGTTCGCGCCGACATCTCGGCGGTCAAGGCGATGATGCAGAAGGTATTGCACGACGTGTCGGCCCGTGCGCTGCAGCTACACGGATCACTTGGTGTCACGCATGAGATGCCGTTCGTCCGGCACCTGGTGGAGTCCTTCGTACTGGGACTGGCCGACGGGCCGACCGAGGTGCATAAGGTCACTCTGGCGCGGCTGTTGCTCAGAGACCACAAGCCCGCACCCGACCTGTTTCCGTCGGAGCACTTGCTGCGGCTGCGCGAGGCGGCCGAGGCGAAGTTCGCCGACAAGCTGGCCGGCCTTCCGCATGGCTAACCGAGTAACTCGCGGGCCCGGGAAAGCAACTGCGGCAACGCCGACGCCATCGCCTCCAAGCCCGGATCCGGTGGAACGCGCCGCCGATTGTGTTTGACGATCAGTGACCACGTCGCCACGGATTTGAAGCAGGCCAGTGCCTGGAACCAATCCAGTCCTGGCACTTCGCGTCCCAGCTCTTCGCGGTAGACCGCCGCCAGTTCGGACACCGACGGGGTCGCGTCGACGTACCGCGTGGAGCGGCGGTAGGTTCGTGGGTCGCAGTTGATCAGGAACCATCCGACGTCGACGCGCGGATCGCCGACCGACCAGATCTCCCAGTCGATGACGGCGGTGATGCGGCCATCGACAGCCGGTAGGTTGCCAAGCCGAAAGTCGCCGTGCACCACAGCGGGCGGCAAGGCTGGCGGCGTGCTGGATTCCAGGTCAGCGGCGACTTCGCGCCACCCCGGCGCCAACGCGGAATCGACGGTATCCAACGCATAGCACCACCGCTCGACCTCGGCGGACGGCCCGACCACCGGCTCGGACTCCAGGCCCGTGACGCCGGGCTCAATGCGATGCAGTTGCGCCATGATGGCCGCTGCGTTGCGAAACCGCTCTGCCACAACGGGTTCAGGGCCGGCGTCAGTGGCGTCGAATAGCGGTTCACACGTAGTCCCGTCCACACGGGACATCACGAATAGCGGCGGTACGTCGGGTGGGTCACCTGCGTCGTCGAACAGCACCTTCGGGACGGGCACGGTGCTCCGCGCAAGTGTCCGGATGATCCGGGCTTGCCGCAAGACGTCGCGGTGTGCGATCGGCCGCACCCCGGGGGGTGCCACCTTGACTACCACCGGCCGGCCCGCACACCGCCCCACATAGGTCAGGCTCGATGCGCCGCCAGGCAACGGCTCAAGCGCTGAAATGTGCCGAGGCGCAAGCCGCTCAGCGAGCTGGACAAGCAGCGGGTCGCTCAGCGCAACCACCCGATCTCACGCAGGAACGGCTGCGTGTGGGCGATCCGGCCGGTCATCGATTTCGGATCGCCGGTGCACAGCGTCAGCGCGGTCTGCGTGATGAGCTCGATGTCCTCGGTGTCGGTCTTAGCCAGGTCGAGCGTTCCGGCGCCGGGGGTGGCGACGGGATTGGAAGGGGCGGCGGCGTTAACGGCGATGCCATCGGCATAGAGTTCGGCCGCAAGGCTTTTGGTAAGCCGGTTCAGGGCCGCTTTGACGGTGCCATAGACCCCGAATCCCGCTGCGCAGTCGAACTCGGAGAATGGTGGACCTTCGGGTAGATCGCCGCCGACCGAGGTTATGTTGAGCACCCACCCGCGGCCGCGTTCGCGCATGGCGGGGATGGCTAGTTGGGTGAGATGCATCGGCGCCATCACGTGCATTTCGATCATCAGACGCACGCGCCGTTCCGGGAACTCGTCGAGGGGACGAAGAAACGTCACGGCAGCGTTGTTGACCAGGATGTCTGGCGCACCGCCGCGTTCGACCATCTCGGCGAAGAGTCGCTCTCGATCCTCGGGCTTAGACAGGTCAGCCTGGATAGCGATCGCCGACCCGCCCGTGGCGGTGATCTCCTTGAGCGTCTGTCGAAGCGAACCCTGGTATTTGGGATCGGGTTCCATGGTGCGGGCGGTGATCCCGACCGTGGCGCCTTCGGCGGCCAATCGCTGTGCGATCGCCTTCCCCAGCCCGCGGCTGGCACCCGTCACCAGAGCGACTTTGCTGGCACAGGCTCCTGTCACTTCCGATTCGCCTCCTAGTGCATCGTCGCGGGTGCACGAAAAACACCTTCTCCTTGAGAGAGAATCCCGTTATCCCTCTGCTGGAGTCTAGGCCCCACCGTGATAGGGAAACGACCAGCAGCTGAAAAGCGGCATTCGCCCACCAGCAACACCAAGCATCCCAGGCCCTTCGCGGCCTGGGGTGTTTGGCGTTCAGGTAGGCGCCCAGGCGCAACAGGCGTATGAAGATGCCATGGGTCAAACAATCCAAGCCGGCGCGGTGGAGCGCTACCTGGCGTGCCTGGCAGTCAACGATTGGGATGGCCTGGCGGCCACCATCGCCGACGACGACTTGATTCGGGACGGCCCGTATTGCGACGTCGTCGAAGGCAAGCAGCCGTATCTGAAGTTCCTCCAGAACGTCTTCGCTTCGCTGAAGGGTTACCGGTTGGACGTGAAGCGGATCTCGCATGCCTCGGATCGGGTGTGTTACGTCGAGCTGAACGAGACCTTCGAGATCGACGGCGCGCCGACTGAGTACCCTGAATGCCTAGTATTCGAACAGAATTCGGACGGCCTGATCAACCGGGTCAACGTGTTCATCAAACAACTGGGCAACTGAGAACCCGCACGAACGTCAGCCGTTGCCGCCGCCCATGACTGCGGCCTGGGCTTGGGTGACCAGCTTGACGGCCTCGTTGCGCGTCAACGATGCCAACATCTGCGACGCGGCGCGCATCATGTCGCCCACCATCAAAGTCGGCCCGTTGCTGAGGTTCTCGAATGCTTCGCTGATGACCTGATCTACACCGGCGGCGTCCGGTGGCGTCTGGTCTTCGGAGCTGAGCACCCCGCGGCTGTGTTCGAGGCGGCGCAGTGCTGGTGTGTCAGTCTTGCCCAGGATGAGGCCGAGCACGTCGACACCTTTGTCATGCAGTTCGCTCCACAGCGCCTCGGCGAAGACCATGTCGAACGCCTTGGTGGCGCCGTACGCGACCATGTTCGGCCCACCGGCGAGTCCAGCACCCGAGCCGAATAGCACAATTCCGCCGCTGCCCCGCCGCACCATTGCCGGGGCGAAGTGATGACACAGCTGCATCGGTACCGTGCAGTTGCGGTGCACCATCGCTTCGGCGGTGGTTATCGGATTGGCCAGGAAGGGCTCGAAGTTAGGATCGGCTCCTGCGCAGTACGCCAAGAAGCCGATATCGAGGTCGTCGGTGGCGGCAGCGACCATGGAAGACGCGTCGCGCTCGGCGAGATCGACTGCCAGCGCCCGGGTTTCAACGCCGGTGCGGGCGGCGATCCCGGCGGCCACCTCGTCCAGCAGGGCCTGACGCCGCGCCACCAACACAACATTGACTCCACGCTCGGCGAGCCCCTCGGCGAAGGCTGCACCGACACCATCGGAGGCACCCGCCACCAACGCCCACGGCCCGTACTTGGCTGCAAATGTCATTTCGGGTCACCTATGGCAGCCACGCGCACTTGAGTGAAGCGGCGGCGGGCGATCCGCCATCCCTGTTCGGTCCGGACGAACTCGTCATCGTAGAAACCGGCCGCGTTCACGCCGGAGTTGTTGTCGGCAAGCATGATCAGCGCATCGACATATGTGCGCGCCTGGGCCGCGTCGCCGTCGACAGTAATCACCTGATTGGTCAACCGGTGCATGGTGTGCCCGGCCAACGCGTGCGCCTGCTGCATGAACTCGGTCACCGCGTCGGCACCCTTCCATGCGCCGATTTCGCCGTAGTTCAGTTCGCAGTCGTCGGTGAAGACGGTGCGGAACAACGGCCAGTCGCGTCGGTCAATGCCGGTCGCGTAGCGCAATAGGACATCGGCGATATCTTCCCGGTCCTGGCGATCTCGTTCGCTCACAAGACGTCTCCGCTCGGGTGGACGACGATTCGCGGCGGGCCGTCGGAGGCTCGGGCCAAGTCGAGTGCGTCGGGCACCTCGTCGAGAGTAATGATCGCCCCGACGCTCGGAAGCGGATCCAGTCGCCCGGAAGCGATGGCGTCCAACGTGCCGTACCAGTCCTGCGGGTGCGGGCCGCCGCCGAATTGGATGGTGACGCCCTGACGGGTGGCATCAGTGACGCTCAGCGAATCACCGGTGTACCACCCGCCGGCGCAATAGATCCGGGTGCTCATGTCGACGGATTCCACGATCTGCTGGATCAGCCCTGGGGCGCCGACGCATTCGAAGACGACGAGCGAACCCCACAGCCCACGTTCGACGCGTAACGCGCGCCACACATCGAACGGTGACTTTTCGGCCGGATCGACCGCGATGTGCGCCCCGAAGCTGTCGCAAGCCAGTTTGCGGCGTTCGGACTTGTAGTCCGACACGATGATCGGCTCCACGCCCCGGCTGGCCAGCGCGGCAACGGCCGACAGCCCGATCGCGCCGGCGCCGACGACGACCGGCACCTCACCCGGTTCCATCCGGGCCGCGCGCACATAGAACTCGCCGACCGCGAACGCGTCGGTCAGTGCGGCGGCGTCACTGGATACGCCGTCGTCGACGGACTTCGCCAACGCCTCGGCGACGACCACCAACTCGCCGAAGCTGCCCTGCGCCTCCGGGTGCTGACCGATGATCCGCACGCCGGCAACCCCGCTTGTGCCACCGTTGACCAGACGGATCGGGATCGACGTCGCGCGGGTGCCGACCGGAAACTGTGCTGTGCAGCCGGGTCCGTGCGCGACGACTTCGCCGACGAACTCGTGACCGAGCACGATGTCGCGATTCACGTCATAGAGCGAGCGGCCGGTCGGGTCGTTGATCCCCATCTCCGGGTGATCCATGAAATGCACGTCCGACGCGCAGATCGCGGTGCTCAGTGTTCGCAGCAGCAGCTCACCCGGGCCGGGAATCGGGTCTGCGATTTCACGGACATCGAGCCGCCCGTCGCGCAACACCACCGCACGCACCCGCACACTCCTTTGTGTTGCCTCTTCTCGAATATTCGAGATAGCATCTCGATAATCTGAGCTTCACAGTACGAACCGCGCAACGAGGAAGTCAAGCCATCCCACCGTCGGCCCCCACCACTCGCGTCCTCGACGTCATCGAATTGCTCGCCGGGCCCGGTAACGAGCGACTCAGGTTCTCCGATGTGGTGCGCAAACTCGGCCTTACTCAAGCAACCACCCACGCCATCCTGACGACGCTGTGTGCCCGCGGCTGGGCCAGCCGTGATCCGGTCGACAAGACATTTTCATTGGGCCCGGCCCTCGCGGCGGTCGCGGCGCGGATAGACACCGCGCGGCCACTGGCGCACACCGCTCGCGCGGCCGCACTGCAGCTCGCTGAGGAATTCGGCTACGCCGCCTCGGTGGTCGAGCGGTTCGGCGATTCGCTGGTAATCACCGCGTTCGAGGACGCCGGCCAGCAGTCCGGCGGCGCACCCGGCGACCGGATCCGCTACGCCCCGCCGTTCGGGGTTGCGTTCGCCGCTTGGGACAGCGACGACCAACAGCGCGCGTGGATCCAGCGCAGCGCCGCAACGAATTCCGCGCTGGCGCGTCGCCTCGGAGAGGTGCTGGCCCGTACCCGCGAACGCGGATTCGACGTGGATTGCACGACGCCGGCGCTGACCCGGGCGGCCCACGTCGTTGGCACGCTACCCAGCGACGGACTACCCGCGCACGTTCGCGAGATCACCGATCAGCTGCTGGCTGAATTCACCACGATCGGTTTCCTGTCCGATGAGTCCGACGACTATGCCCCGCGCCGGGCACAGCCGGTGGCCACCATCGCCGCGCCGGTGTTCGACCACCACGGCCGAGTGGCGATGATTGTGGCCGTCCATCCGCTGCAGGACCTGACCCGCAAGCGGATCGACTCGATCGGACGACGCATGGTGCGAGTGACGGCGAACCTACACAGGAGAATCTCGGATGGACCTTCAGCGGATCAGCGACCAACTGGAAATCACCGCGCTGCTCAATAAATACGCCCGCGCAGTCGACACCAAGGACTGGGATTTGTATCGATCGGTATTCACCGACGACGCGCACATCGACTACTCGTCGGCGGGAGCCATCGCAGGCAGCCGCGAGCAGGTCACCGACTGGCTGGCGCAGGGATTCGCCACGATTCCAATGTCGATGCACTACATCACCAACATCGAAAGCCAGATCGACGGCGACACCGCACAGGTGCGCGCGATGTTCTACAACCCGATGCAGCTGCCGGGGATGACCGAGCTCAGTTACTGCGGCGGCTACTACCACCACGAATTGGTCCGCACCGACGACGGCTGGCGAAGCCGCATCCTGCGGGAACAGAACGTGTGGTTCATCAACTCGCCCCGCACCTGAGCGATGCGCGCACTGCGTATTAGGTAGGGGTTGAACTGGCTCAGGTCGTCGATGCCGAGGCTCTTTTCGATATCGCCAACCCCGGCATTGGATCGCCGAGTCGTCAACGGGAGTGTCCACGCATGGGTAACCGCCGGGGAGAGACCCGATCGACGGACAGCTTGTTATACAGGCTAAATACTTGTTATACTAACTAAGTAGCCTGATCTGAATTTGAGGAGCACGCAATGCCGCGCACCGATAACGACACCTGGGACCTGGCGACCAGCGTGGGAGCGACCGCGACGATGGTTGCCGCAGCCCGGGCCATCGCCACCAAGGCCGACAATCCCCTGATCGACGACCGATTCGCCGAACCGCTGGTCCGAGCGGTCGGCGTGGATTTCCTGACGAAGTGGGCCGCCGGAGACCTGACCGCCGCCGACATCGATGACGACGACTCCAGTTGGAAACTCGAGCAGATGCCCGAAGCGATGGCCGTCCGCACCCGCTTTTTCGACTCGTTCTTTCGCGAGGCGACGCAGGCCGGAATCCGCCAGGCGGTCATCCTGGCGTCCGGTCTCGACGCGCGCGCGTACCGGTTGGACTGGCCCGCCGGGATGACGGTCTTCGAGGTCGACCAGCCTCAGGTGATTGCCTTCAAGACCAGCACACTGGCTGATCTGGGCGCCGAGCCGACAGCCGATCGCCGTGCGGTCGCCATCGATCTACGACACGAGTGGCCGGCCGCGTTGGTCGACGCGGGCTTCGACAAGAGCCGACCCACCGCGTGGATCGCCGAGGGACTGCTTGGTTACCTGCCACCGGAAGCGCAAGACCGCTTGCTGGACAACATTTCCGCGCTCAGCGCCGACGGCAGTCGGCTTGCCACCGAGGCTATCCCGGACATGTCGGATGTCGACCACGAGCAGGCGCGGGAGACGATGCGCAGGGCCACCGAGAAATGGCGTGCACACGGCTTCGACCTCGAGTTCTCCGAACTCGGGTATGAGGGCGACCGCAACGACGTTGCCGCCTATCTCGACACGTTGGGCTGGCAGTCGACCGGCAGGCCGATGAGTGAACTGTTGGCGGACAACGGACTTGCGCCGATTGCGCAGGGCAACGACTCGGTGTCGGTGGCCGACACGATCTACTACACCTCGACCAAGTGACTCAGTGACTGTGGCAGCGCAACGACGCGGTTTCAACGACGTCATCACCCGGTTCTGGGGCATTGCGGCTCCGGCCTATAACTCGCCGTTTTTGCAAAAATGGGTGTACCGGCCGGCGCACGACGAAGTGGTTGCGCAGCTACGCGCACACTCCTCAGCGCGGATAGCTGACATCGCTTGCGGCACAGGGATTCTGGCCGACCGGATCCAACACGACCTGCATCCCGCGGCAGTCTACGGCGTCGACATGTCCGAGGGCATGCTCAACCAGGCCCACGCCCGATCAACGGATGTGCAGTGGTTGCGTGGCCCCGCCGAGCAGCTTCCCTTCGACGATGGGGCGCTGGACGCGGTCGTGACGACATCGGCGTTTCACTTCTTCGACCAACCCGCGGCGCTGCGCGAATTCCACCGGGTGCTGTCACCTGGCGGGCTGGTGGCGATCTCGACTCTCAGTGCGCGACAACCCCTCCTGCTGGGGCCCGCGACCAGCAGGTGGAAACCGGCGCATCACCCTTCGCCGGCTGAGATGCGGCGATTGTTCGAGGGCGCGGGCTTCACCGTCGCGGAGCAACACCGAGTCCGGCGACCGCTGCTAACCCGGGCTATCTCGGACCTGATCACGGTCGGCATCAACGACTGAAACCGTCCGGTGCGCTTGCCACGCCCGGCTGTGTTCGACAAGGACCCGGCTTTCGTAGCTTGATGTACTCGCCGAAACCGATTCACGCCGGCGTTAGAGCCAGTCGATGTCGGCTGATTGCTTGCCCGATAAAACTCAGCCTCGCCGACTATTCACCGCGTTGCCGCACCAACTCGACCGCCGGCTCGTCCCAGTGGTCGAGGTTCACCACCTCAGTCAGCGGTCGGCGACGCACCGGGCCATGTTTTCCTTTCGGCCAGCCCACCACGATGTGCCCGGCGACCATCCAGTCCTCGGGCACCCCGACGGCGTCCCGCAGCAGCTGCTCGCCGCCATAGGCACCCCAGCTGGTTAGGCACGCGCCCATACCCTGGGCGCGAGCAGCCAACAAGAAATTCTGCATCGCCGGGAATATCGACCCGCCGAGCAGGAGCTCAGAAGCTGTCGGAAAACGCTTCTGCGCGAACAGAACCGAGGTGAGCTCACCAGCCCGATCATGCAGCTCGTAGGTCGCGCGGTTGGTACGGGCCCGCCGGCTGTCGTCATCGTCGGCCGGCCGGCTCATCCCGTAGACGGGCTCGATCACCTGCAGAGCACGGGCCGCCGCCTTGGCCACCACCGCCCGCTGCTCGGCCGACCGCAGCACGATGAAACGCCAGGCCTGCGCGTTGGCTCCGGACGGCGCCCACATTGCCGCGTGCAGACACCGCGCTAGCGTGGCGTCGTCAACGGGCTCGTCGGTGAACCGTCGGATCGTCCGCGCGGTCGACATCACCTCCCAGACGTCACTGGTTGCTCCCGGCATGCAGGCTCCCTTCTGGTCTCGCTCCCGAAAGAGAACCTACTGCCGACGTCTGTGCCGCCGAGTCAGTGCGCACACCCGCCGGACGGCAGCACCGTCATCACCGGCCACAGCACGCTCGCTTCAGCCAATGCCGCATGCCGGTAATTGCTGTCGGCCGGCAAGTGCAGCTGCTGTTCCAGTTGTTCTTCCATGCGCTGCACGGCGTCGGAATGGAAATACGCCCACACCAGCCCGACGACGAGGTAGGCCCCGGCGAGCCACACCGCGATCTCGGTCAGCCCGCCGACGCTCACCCGAGAGTTCAGCGCCCGCCGCAGCACAGTCAACACCGCCGCACCCGACCTTCAGCTTAGGCAGACGTTGGCAAGTAGCAGCGCCGGCCACAACACGATTGACCCGATCACCGAGACCAACAGCTCCACGCCGCCCATCCGCTGGAAAGGTTCGGCGTGGGTGGTCGACCAGACCACGCCGACGATGAGATAGGGCCCGGCAAGCAGTAACCCGATGCTGATCCACTCGGCGATGCTCAGCTCAAAGTCCATCAGCCGGCTAAACGTGGTGGGCATGATCCTGCCTTCCGCCTCCCGACGGCGATGATGTTAATCGCGATTCCGGGGCGGCGGGCCACGTTCCCCGATGTCAGGTTTGCGGTGGACGTGGGTCGTTGGGATCGGTCGGGTCAGGGTCACCGAACCAGCGCGACGGCGCGTGCTCGCCGTATTCGTCGTGCCAGTCCCACCACTCGTAGGGCGGACTCTGCGGGTAGCCCTCCGGCGAGTCCTCCCAGATCTCCTGGCGGCCGAGCGCCGTCATGTCCAGGAAGCTCCAGGTGTTCCCCAGCGCCTCGTCGCCGCGGTTGTTGATGAAGTAGGTGCGGAACACCTGGTCGCCGTCGTGGATGAATGCGTTGGTGCCGTGCCAATCGTCCACGCCGAAGTCGACGTCGAAGCTGTCGGTGATCGTGTACCACGGGATCTGCCAGCCCATCCTCGCCTTCAGGCGTTCGATGTCCGGCTGCGGCGCTCGCGAGGCGAACACCAACGTGGTGTCGCGGGCGTTCAGGTGGGCAAGGTTGCCGATGTGGTCGGCGACCATTGAGCAGCCGCGGCAGCCGTGATCAGGCCAGCCGTCTATGTCGGGGCCGAAGAAGGCACGGTAAACGATGAGCTGACGCCGACCCTGAAAGAGGCCGAGCAGGTTGACCTTTCCGTCGGGTCCATCGAACTCGTACGCTTTCTCCACGGCCAGCCACGGCATCCGCCGACGCTCAGCCGCCAGTGCGTCGTGCGCGCGGGTCAACTCCTTCTCCTTGACCAGCAGCTGCTCGCGCGCGGCAGCCCACTCCTGCGCCGACACGATCGGGGGTTTGTTCATGTTGATCATGATTAGCACTGTTGCCTTTCGGTTGCAGTTACTTCAGCCCAGTGGCGACAGGCCTGCGGCGGTGAGGAGGTATGCGCCGTGGTCCCGGTGTTCCGGCTGCTGGTGCGCGGCGATCGTCAGGACCGACTGGCCGACCTGCTCCGCGCTGAGCGGGGGTCCGCCGGCCCGCACGAATGTGTCGACGTCGACACCTTGCCGTCCGGCGTAAGCCGCCGCCGCTTTGGCGCCCAGGTCGGTGGCCGGAGTCAATCGCGGCAGCACGGAGACGAAGCTGATCCCCAGCCCGGACCGCTGCGACTCGATTGCCGCGTAGTCGGTGATGAACTTGACGGCGGCCTTAGCCCCCGCGTAGCCGCCGCTGAGCGGTGACCCGTTGACCGCGGCGCCGCTGGACATCGCGATCACCGAGCTGCCCGGGGCCAGCGGCCGAAGCAGCGCATGGCGGCTCCAGTGGAACGCCTGCGCGACGTCCACGTTCCAGGTCTGGCTGAAGCTTTCCCAGGTTTGTTCCTGCAACGGGCTCATCATCGGGCTCGCCCCCGCGCAGAGCACCAGTGTGTGCGGCCGGTGCTCGTCAATGAGCCTGGCGGCCGCCTCCGGATCGGCAGCGTCGGCGGTCACCGGGGTGAATGTGTCGCCGAACTCGTCGCGCAGCTCATCGAGTTGCGCGCGGCTGCGGGCAACGCCGACGACGTACGCGCCGGCGGCCGACAGTGCAGCGGTGATGGCGCGGCCGAACCCGCGGCTCGCACCGGTAACGATCGCCGTCGTGCCGGCCAGCGCCTCGGCCTGGGTCTCAAGTGGTTGGCTCACGGTCTTGCTCGCTTTCGAAATCGAAGTCTGCCAATCCGCCCTAGCGGCCGGCCCTTACTGATTCCGATACGCCGCGGCGCCGAAATTCATCGCCGAGCAACCGATGAATTTCTCGGGCCGGTTGTCTCTGTACTGGTGTAGCGTTTCCGTCTCCGCCGCCCGCGATAGGAGAACCACCGTGCCGGCTCAGGAGGATTTCATCGAGCAGGCGGCGCCGTTTCGTGCCGAGTTGATCGCGCACTGTTACCGCATGCTGGGCTCGGTGCACGATGCCGAGGATCTTGTCCAGGAGACTTATCTGCGCGGCTGGCGCGGCTACCCAGCGTTCGAGGAACGCGCCGCGCTGCGGACGTGGTTGTACCGGATCGCCACCACCGCATGCCTGCGCGCGCTGGAGAACCGGGCCCGCCGGGTGTTGCCCGCGGGGCTGGGCGCCGGGTCGGAGGACCCGGAC
>NZ_DASPSP010000295.1:0-8857 GCF_035623875.1 Mycobacterium sp.
CGATGACCTCGGCACCACCTTCATCCTCCTGGTGATCTTCCTCTCCCTGCTCTGGGTGATCGGAACGCCGGGCAGGCTGTTCATCGGCATGCTCGCGCTGATGGGCTTCGCGATGATCATCCTGGTCCTGGTCGCCTCCTACCGGCTGAAGCGGATCACCGGATTCCTGCACCCGCAGGCCAATGCGCAGACGGCGGGCTGGCAGACGCTGCAGGGCCAGTACGCGGTCGGCTCGGGCGGCTGGTTCGGTGTCGGGCTCGGCGCGGGGAAGCTGAAGTGGGGATGGGTGCCGAACGCCACTACCGACTTCATCTTCGCGATCATCGGCGAGGAGCTCGGCCTCGTCGGGGCCCTCGGCCTGCTGGGATTGTTCGGGCTGTTCGCCTACACCGGGATGCGTATCGCGCGCCGATCCGCCGACCCGTTCCTGCGGCTGCTGACCGCGACCACCACGATGTGGGTGATCGGCCAGTCGTTCATCAACGTCGGCTACGTGATTGGACTGCTGCCGGTCACCGGTATCCAGCTGCCACTCATCTCTGCCGGTGGAACATCCACGGCCACAACACTTTTGATGATCGGCATGATGGCGAATGCGGCTCGCCACGAACCCGAGGCCGTCGCCGCGCTGCGAGCCGGGCGTGACGACCGGATGACTCGGCTGCTGCGGCTGCCGTTGCCGGCGCCCTATGTGCCGACCCGGGTCGAGGCGCTGCGTGACAGGCTGCGCAGCCGGCCGCAGCCGGCCAAGGCGTCCGGCGCTCGGGCCGCGCGGCCGGCGAGACCACCCGCAGTAGATCAGCGGACCTCGCGGTCTGGGGGCACCACCCGCCTGCGGGGGTGGGGGCACCTCCCGCGTGCGGGGGCGCATCATGGAGGCGGACAGCGGTACACCGGCCAGCGTCATGCACACGCCGGCCGTCGCGCACTGGAAGGTCAGCGCTACGGGTGAACGACTCGGCCAAAGAGCCAACCGGGGATTCCTCGTTGTCGGTGGTGCTCGCGGGTGGCGGCACGGCCGGCCACGTCGAACCCGCGATGGCCGTCGCCGACGCCTTGGTCGCCCTCGATCCGCAGGTCCGCATCACCGCACTGGGCACCGCACGCGGTCTGGAGACCAAGCTGGTGCCCGACCGCGGCTACTCACTTGAGCTGATCACGCCGGTGCCATTGCCCCGCAAGCCCACCAGTGACCTGGCCCGCTTGCCGCTGCGGGTGTTTCGTGCCGTCCGACAGACCCGTGCCGTGCTGGACAAGGTCGACGCCGACGTGGTGATCGGCTTTGGCGGATACGTGTCGCTACCCGCGTATCTCGCTGCCCGTGGTGCGGCCCGGCGCGGGCGGCGGGTGCCGGTGGTGATCCATGAAGCGAATGCCAGCGCCGGGCTGGCCAACCGGGTTGGCGCCCGCGGCGCCAAGCGGGTGTTATCGGCGATCCCGGACCCCGGCCTGCCGCACGCCGAAGTGGTCGGTGTGCCGGTCCGTGCGGCGATCACCTCCCTGGACCGCGCGGCACTGCGGTCGGCGGCCCGCGCACACTTCGGCTTTGCCGACGACGCGCGGGTGTTGTTGGTGTTCGGCGGCTCGCAGGGAGCAGCCTCGATCAACCGGGCGGTCGCGGCGGCCGCCGGCGACCTGGCCGCCGCTGGAGTGGCGGTGCTGCATGCCTACGGCGCCAAGAACACCATCGAGCTGCGCACCCCCGAACCCGGCGACCCGCCCTACATCGCGGTGCCTTACCTGAGCCGAATGGACCTGGCCTACGCCGCCGCCGATGTGGCGATCTGCCGGTCCGGTGCGATGACGGTCGCCGAAGTGACCGCCGTCGGCCTGCCAGCCGTCTACGTCCCGCTGCCGATCGGCAACGGCGAGCAGCGGCTCAACGCGTTACCGGTGGTCAATGCCGGCGGTGGGCTGCTGGTCGCCGATGCCGATCTGTCGCCGGGTTTCGTGGCCGATCAACTCGGCACGCTGCTCAACGACGCGCCGCGGCTGGCGGCGATGACGAAGGCCGCCGCGCTGGTCGGTCATCCGGACGCGGCGCAGCAGGTGGCCCGCGTCGCGCTGGACGTCGCGCGCGCGGCGCGGGACGGGAAGCGCGCGAAGAAACGGCGCAGTGCGCTGGACGTCGCGCGCCAAAACCGTGACGGTCAGCCCGCCAGAGGAGTCCGACGATGAACCGCGCGGGCGACGATGGTGCCGGCTCCAGCCGGGATTGGGGAGTGCGCCGATGAACACCGCGCCGCTGCCCCCCGAGCTGCAGCGGGTCCACATGGTCGGCATCGGGGGAGCGGGCATGTCAGGTATCGCCCGCATCCTGCTGGACCGAGGCGGATTGGTGTCGGGGTCAGATGCCAAGGAGTCGCGCGGCGTGCGCGCGCTGCGCGCACGCGGCGCGCTGATCCGGATCGGCCACGACGCGTCGTCGCTGGACCTATTGCCGGGCGGCGCGACCGCCGTAATCACTACGCGTGCCGCGATCCCGAAGACCAACCCCGAGCTCGTCGAGGCCCGGCGACGCGGCATCCCGGTGATACTCCGGCCGGCGGTGCTGGCCAAGCTGATGGCCGGGCGCACCACGCTCATGGTGACCGGCACGCACGGCAAGACCACGACGACGTCGATGCTCATTGTGGCCCTGCAGCATTGCGGCCGGGACCCGTCGTTCGCGGTCGGTGGTGACCTGGGCGAGGCCGGCACCAATGCCCATCACGGCAGCGGCGACTGCTTCATCGCCGAGGCCGACGAGAGTGACGGCTCGCTGCTGGAGTACACCCCGAATGTCGCGGTGGTCACCAATATTGACTCCGACCATCTGGACTTCTTCGGCAATCCCGAGGCCTATACCGCGGTGTTCGACTCCTTTGCGGAGCGAATTGCGCCCGGCGGGGCGCTGGTGGTGTGCACGGACGACCCCGGGGCGGCGACGCTGGCGAAACGCACTGCGGCGCTAGGGATACGGGTGCTGCGGTATGGCTCGTCGTCCGACGGCCCGCGCGACTACTTGGCCGGGACGCTGTTGTCCTGGGAACAGCAGGGAACCGGGGCGGTCGCGCAGGTCAAGCTGGACGGTGAAATCCATCCGTGGGTGATGCGGCTGTCGGTGCCCGGCCGGCACATGGCGCTCAATGCGTTGGGCGCGCTGCTGGCCGCGATCGAGATCGGCGCTACCGCCGACTGTGTACTCGATGGACTGGCCGGTTTCGAAGGGGTGCGTCGCCGCTTCGAGTTGATCGGCAGCGCGGCCTCGGTGCGGGTGTTCGACGATTATGCCCACCACCCGACGGAGATCAGCGCCACGCTGGACGCGGTTCGCACGCTGCTCGAGCAGAGCGGTATTGGCCGGTCACTGGTGGTGTTTCAGCCGCATTTGTATTCGCGGACAAAGGCTTTCGCCACCGAATTCGGTCATGCGCTAGATGCCGCCGATCAGGTTTTCGTGCTCGACGTCTACGGCGCACGCGAACAACCCTTAGCCGGCGTGAGTGGGGCAAGTGTCGTCGAGCACGTCAGCGTGCCGGTGCAGTATTTGCGCGATTTCTCGTCGGTCGCTGCCGTTGTGGCCGAGGCCGCCGGCCCAGGTGATGTCGTTGTCACCATGGGCGCGGGCGACGTCACCATGCTCGCGCCCGAGATCGTGACCGCGCTGCGGGTGCGGGCCAACCGCAGCGCGCCGGGCCGGCCGGGAGTCTTGTAGTGACCGAGCAGGACGACGTGGTGCCGGGCGAACCGGGTGGCGACACCGTAGGGGATCCCTTTCGGGAAATTACCGTCACCCAACCGACCGCTGCCGCCGGCGGGTTCAGCGACGACGTGAGCAGCACTAACGACGCCGGCACGGAACAACAGCAAACCAAACAACCCGACGTGGTCGAAGGTCCCCGTCGGCGGGCGAGGCGGGAACGCGCCGAGCGCCGCGCGGCCCAGCAGCGCGCGATGGCGATCGAGCAGGCCCGCCGGGAGGCCAAACGCCAGGCCCGCGGGCGCGCCGTGGATCCGGCCAAACCCGTTCCGCGTGGGGCCGTCCGGGGCCTAAAGCTGGCGCTCGCAACGGTCGGGCTGACCGCGCTTACGGTGGCACTCGGGCTGGTGCTCTACTTCACACCGGTGATGTCCGCCCGCAGCATCATCGTCACCGGGATCGGGGCGGTGACCCGCGACGAGGTGCTCGGCGCCGCGCAAGTCCGACTCGGCACGCCGCTGCTGCAGATCGACACCGACGGGGTCGCCGATCGGGTGGC
Organism: Mycobacterium sp.; assembly: GCF_035623875.1. Taxonomy (GTDB): domain Bacteria; phylum Actinomycetota; class Actinomycetes; order Mycobacteriales; family Mycobacteriaceae; genus Mycobacterium. The sequence goes on from NZ_DASPSP010000295.1 coordinate 4,242, forward strand.
GGCGATTCGCCGTGTAGCGAGCGCGCGGGTGCAGCGCCAGTATCCTTCGGCGCTTCGGATCACCATCGTCGAGCGGGTTCCGTTGGTAGTCAAGGACTTTCCTGACGGCCCGCACCTGTACGACCGCGACGGCGTCGACTTTGCGACCGCCCCGCCGCCACCGGCGCTGCCCTACATCGACGTGGACAACCCCGGGCCGACCGACCCGGCGACCAAGGCCGCGCTTGCGGTGCTGACCGCGCTGCGCCCCGAGATCGTCGCGCAGGTGGGCCGGATTGCCGCGCCGTCGGTCGCGTCGATCACCTTGACGCTCAACGATGGTCGCACTGTGATCTGGGGAACCCACGAGCGCACCGAGGAGAAGGCGGAGAAACTGGCGGCCCTGTTGACCCAGCCGGGCCGGATGTACGACGTCTCCAGCCCAGACCTGCCCACCGTCAAGTAGCGACCTGCCGGCACCGGACGCCCGCCGTCGGTGCCGCGGAAATTCGCCCGAAATTCGCCCGCCGCTTCTCGGCGCGCCTGCGTCGATCGTGCGCACGGCGGCAATACCGTTCTGTTTGCGCAAAACAACTTGACATAACTCTAATCCTTTAGTTGAGGTTGAGGTTTGCCAGTTCGTTACGCAATAGGCCTAAGTCCCACCAGGGAGGAAGACACAATGATGACCCCGCCGCACAACTACCTGGCCGTCATCAAAGTCGTGGGGATCGGCGGCGGCGGCGTCAACGCCGTCAACCGGATGATCGAGCAGGGACTTAAGGGTGTGGAGTTCATCGCCATCAACACCGACGCCCAGGCGCTGTTGATGAGCGACGCCGACGTCAAGCTCGATGTCGGGCGCGACTCGACCCGCGGGCTGGGCGCCGGCGCCGACCCTGAGGTCGGACGCAAGGCCGCCGAAGACGCCAAGGACGAGATCGAGGAGCTGCTTCGTGGCGCCGACATGGTGTTCGTGACCGCCGGCGAAGGCGGCGGCACCGGCACCGGTGGCGCGCCCGTCGTCGCCACCATCGCCCGCAAGCTGGGCGCGTTGACGGTTGGCGTCGTCACCCGACCGTTCTCGTTCGAGGGCAAGCGGCGTAGCAGCCAGGCCGAAAACGGCATCGCGGCGCTGCGAGAAAGCTGCGACACCCTCATCGTGATCCCCAATGACCGGCTGTTGCAGATGGGCGATGCCGCGGTGTCGTTGATGGACGCCTTCCGCAGCGCCGACGAGGTGCTGCTCAACGGTGTGCAGGGCATCACCGACCTGATTACCACGCCGGGTCTGATCAACGTCGACTTCGCTGACGTCAAGGGCATCATGTCCGGTGCGGGCACGGCGTTGATGGGCATCGGGTCGGCCCGCGGCGACGGCCGCGCGCTCAAGGCGGCCGAGATCGCGATCAACTCGCCGCTGCTGGAAGCGTCGATGGAGGGCGCACAGGGTGTGCTGATGTCCATCGCCGGCGGCAGCGACCTGGGGTTGTTCGAGATCAACGAGGCGGCATCGCTGGTGCAGGACGCCGCTCATCAGGACGCCAACATCATTTTCGGCACCGTGATCGACGACTCGCTCGGCGACGAGGTGCGCGTCACGGTCATCGCGGCGGGCTTCGACGCGAGCGGGCCCGGCCGAAAACCGGTCGTCGGCAGCAGCCAGGGCATTGCGTCCGGCAAGGCCGGCAAGGTTAGTTCGATGTTGTTCGAACCTGTTGACGCGGTCAGCGTGCCGTTGCAGACCAACGGCACAACCTTGGACATCGGCGGCCAGGATGACGAGGACGTCGACGTGCCGCCTTTCATGCGGCGCTAGCCGCGAGACGATACGGGCCGCGAAGCGGCGTGGGAGGGTGCGGCATGCCGTCGGGCCGAGTCGGCGCTGCGCGAGCCGGATACTGGGTATGTGAGCGTTCGCGTCCGGAGGGTGACCACTACCCGCGCCGGCGGCGTTTCGGCGCCGCCGTTCGACACCTTCAACCTCGGTGACCATGTCGGCGACGACCCGGTCGCGGTGGCGGCTAACCGGACGCGGTTGGCCGCCGCGATTCGCCTTGGCACCGACCGGGTGGTGTGGATGAACCAGGTTCACGGTGATCGGGTCGAGGTGGTGGACGGGCCGCGCGATAAACCGGTCGCTGGCACCGATGCGTTGGTGACCAGCACGCCGCGGCTGGCGTTGGCGGTGGTGAGCGCAGATTGCGTGCCGGTGCTGCTGGCCGACGCGCGGGCCGGCGTCGTCGCCGCCGTGCACGCCGGTCGGGTCGGAGCGCGGGATGGCGTGGTGGCCCGGGCGATCGAAGCGATGGTGGCCGCGGGCGCGCATGAGCCGGACATCTCCGCGCTGCTGGGCCCCGCGGTCAGCGGGCGCAACTATGAAGTTCCGGCGGCAATGGCCGACGAGGTGGAGGCGGCGTTGCCGGGCAGTCGCACCACCACCTCGACCGGCACACCCGGACTGGACCTTCGCGCCGGAATTGCCTGTCAGCTTAAGGCTTTGGGCGTGAGCGCCGTCGATATCGACCCGCGGTGCACGGTGGATGACGTCAGCTTGTTCAGTCACCGCCGCGACGCCCCGACCGGGCGGCTGGCATCGGTGGTGTGGATGGAATGAGCCAGGACTGTCCAGTGGCGGTAAAACTTTCCCCCCGACCGGAGCGGGAATCGGAATTGGCCGATGCTTTGACAGCGTTACGATCGCGGCTCGCGGCGGCCGCAGAAGAGGCTGGCCGCGAAGTCGACGAAATTCAACTGCTGCCTATTACCAAATTCTTTCCCGCAACCGATGTCGCGATTTTGTCGAGTTTGGGATGTGCCGCATTCGGCGAATCCCGCGAGCAGGAGGCGGCCACGAAGGTCGGCGAAGTCGCAAGATTGCTGGGCGGCTCTTCGGGTTCGCCGCGTCTGCATTGGCACATGGTGGGCCAGATCCAGCGCAACAAAGCCCGCTCATTAGCCAACTGGGCGCACACCGCCCACTCGATCAGCAGTACTCGGGTGGTGTGGGCGCTCGACCACGCCGTGGCGGCGGCATTGAGTGACGGCCGTCGGGAGAATCCGCTGCAGGTCTACGTCCAGATCAGCCTCGATGGCGACGTGTCCCGAGGCGGTGTTGACGTCGCCGAACCAGGCGCCGTCGACGAGATCTGCGCGCAGGTCGAGGCCGCCGAATCCCTGGAACTAGTTGGGTTGATGGGCATCCCGCCGTTGGACTGGGATCCCGATACGGCGTTCGCGCGTCTGGAATCGGAGCACCACCGGGTGCGCCGAGCGCATCCAGATGCGGCCGGATTGTCGGCCGGGATGTCGAACGATCTCGAAAGCGCGGTCAAACATGGTTCGACGTGTGTGCGTGTCGGTACCGCGTTATTGGGTAAGAGACCGCTACGGTCACCCTAATTAGTCACTCCAGTCACATCTTCATCACAGACACCGCAACTCCCAGATTCTAGATAGGGGTCAAGGCGATGAGCACACTGCACAAGGTCAAGGCCTACTTCGGTATGGCCCCGATGGAGGACTACGACGACGAGTACTACGACGATCAAGCCCCGAGCCGGGGCGGCTACCCGCGGCAGCGGTTCGCCGACGACGGGTACGGCCGCTACGAAAGCCGGTTTGAAGGGCGCGAGTATGACGATCCACGCGGCGAGCCCGGTGACTTTGCATCGGGCAGCTATCGCGGCGGTTACGCCGACGACCGGTTCCGGGCGCATGAGTACGACCGCGCCGACCTGGCCCGGCCGCGCTTCGGGTCGCTGCGAGGGTCTACCCGTGGCGCACTGGCGATGGATCCGCGCCGGATGGCGATGCTCTTCGACGAAAGCAGCCCGCTGTCGAAGATCACCACGCTGCGGCCCAAGGACTACAGCGAGGCGCGCACCATCGGCGAACGCTTCCGCGACGGCACCCCGGTCATCATGGACCTGGTGTCGATGGACAACGCGGACGCGAAACGGCTGGTCGACTTCGCCGCCGGCTTGGCCTTCGCGTTGCGCGGCTCGTTCGACAAGGTCGCGACCAAGGTGTTCCTGCTGTCGCCTGCCGACGTCGACGTATCCCCCGAGGAGCGTCGCCGGATCGCCGAAACCGGCTTCTACGCATACCAATAGCCGCTTGCTAACCCGGGTTGGCGCTCACCGGGCCGCCATGGGTTGTGGTGCCCGCTGGTTGAGTCGGTACGCTGGTGATTGCCGCGCGTGTGGGCGGCGACGGGGATTCTCGTCATCTCATCGGTAAGGTCGGGGTTCTAGTTGGTGCTGTTCTTTCAGATCCTCGGGTATGCGCTGTTTTTCTTCTGGCTGCTGCTCATCGCTCGGATCGTCATCGAGTTCATCCGCTCGTTCAGCCGTGACTGGCGTCCCAGCGGTCTCACCGTGGTGATCCTCGAGATCATCCTGTCGATCACCGACCCGCCGGTGAAACTGCTGCGCCGGCTGATCCCGCAACTGACCATCGGCGCGGTCCGCTTCGACCTGTCCATCATGGTGCTGCTGCTGGTTGTTCTGATCGGCTGGCAAGCGGCTCTGGGCGCCACGGCGTGAGACTGGCGCCGTCGCCGGTGCCCCTGGACCCGGGCGACGGTTCGGCGGCGGTTCGATGGGCGCGATTTTAAAATTCTAAGGATTGGGATT
>NZ_DASPSP010000001.1:0-3555 GCF_035623875.1 Mycobacterium sp.
GGGTGACGGACGAGGTTTTGCGCCGCGTTGAAGACGGTGTGGGTTTTGTGACGTTGAATCGGCCTGAGGCGATCAATTCGCTGAATCAGGGCATGGTCGATGAGCTGCGCGTGGTTTTGGCCGGGTGGGAGCGGGACGCGGCGGTCGGTGTGGTGGTGCTGTCGGGTGCTGGGGAGCGTGGCCTGTGCGCGGGCGGGGATGTGGTGGCGATTTATCACAGCGCCCGCGGCGACGGGGTGGCGGCGCGGCGGTTCTGGCGTGACGAGTATCTGCTCAACGGCCAGATCGGCCGGTTCGGTAAGGCTTACGTGTCGCTGATGGACGGCATCGTGATGGGCGGCGGCGTGGGGGTGGGCGCGCACGCCAACATCCCGGTGGTGACCGAGACCTCGAAAATGGCGATGCCTGAGGTCGGGATCGGCTTCATCCCCGACGTCGGCGGGGCTTACCTGTTGTCGCGGGCGCCGGGGGCGCTGGGTTTGCACGCCGCGCTGACCGGTGCGCCGTTTTCCGGTGCCGATGCGATCGCCCTGGGTTTCGCCGATCACTTTGTTCCCCATGACAAGCTCGACACCTTCAGCCGGGCCATCGTGGCCGATGGCGTGCAGGCCGCGCTGGCCGCCCATGCCATCGAGCCCCCGCCGAGTGGCCTGGTGGCGCAGCGGGAGTGGATTGACCAATGCTATGCCGGTGACACCGTCGCCGACATCGTCGCCGCGCTGCGCGGCCATGACGCCGGGCCGGCCAACGACGCGGCCAACCTGATCGCCACCCGCTCCCCGATCGCGCTGTCGGTCACGCTGGCCGCGGTGCGCCGCGCGGCCAAGCTGGACACCCTGGAAGATGTGCTGACCCAGGACTATCGGGTGTCGTGCGCGTCGCTGCGCTCCCACGATCTGGTGGAGGGCATCCGGGCTCAGCTAAACGACAAGGACCGCAACCCGCACTGGTCGCCGGCGTCGCTGACGCAGGTGAGCACCGCCGACGTCGAGGCCTACTTCGCCCCGGTCGATGATGATCTGACGTTCTAGAAGGCTTGAGTTCGGGAAAGGGAGCCATGAGTTACCAAACCATCCTGGTCGAACGCGACGGGCGGGTCGGCACCATCACGCTCAACCGCCCCCAGGCGCTCAACGCCCTGACCAGTCAAGTGATGCATGACGTCACCACCGCGGCAGCCGCATTCGACGCCGACCCGGGTATCGGGGCGATCATCATCACCGGTTCGGCCAAGGCGTTCGCCGCCGGTGCGGACATCAAAGAAATGTCGGCGCTGGGGTTCGCCGACGTCTTCGACGCCGACTTCTTCGCACCCTGGGCCACCCTGGCCGCCGTGCGCACCCCCACGATCGCCGCGGTGGCCGGGCACGCCCTGGGCGGGGGCTGCGAACTGGCGATGATGTGCGATGTGCTGATCGCCGCCGACACCGCGAAATTCGGCCAACCGGAAATCAAACTCGGCGTGCTACCCGGCATGGGCGGCTCCCAGCGGCTGACCCGGGCCATCGGCAAAGCCAAGGCCATGGACCTGATCCTGACCGGCCGCACCATCGACGCCGCCGAAGCCGAGCGCAGCGGCCTGGTATCGCGGGTAGTACCCGCCGACGACCTGCTCACCGAAGCCAAGGCCGTCGCCACCACCATCGCCCAGATGTCCCGATCGGCCGCCCGGATGGCCAAAGAAGCCGTCAACCGCGCCTTCGAAACCACCCTGGCCGAAGGGCTGCTCTACGAACGACGGCTATTCCACTCCGCATTCGCCACCCACGACCAAACCGAAGGCATGACCGCCTTCATCGAAAAACGGGCCCCCAACTTCACCCACCGCTAACAATGCTGTGATGAGCGAGCCGACGATTGCCGAATCCCCTGAAGCAGCCGTCGAGCCGCCGCGTAAGAAGCCGTGGTGGGTTCGGCACTACACCTTCACCGGCACCGCGGTCGGCCTGGTGTTCCTGTGGTTCTCGATGACGCCGTCGCTGTTGCCACGCGGGCCGCTGTTTCAGGGCTTGGTCAGCGGCCTGTCCGGCGCGATCGGCTACGGCACCGGGGTTTTCGCGGTATGGCTGGTCCGTTACATGCGGTCGAAAGATTCCAGCCCGCCGGCACCGCGACGGGCGTGGCTGATCCTGATTGTCGCCGGTGCGGTCGGCATGGTCGCGATGGTGATCTGGTTTCACGTCTGGCAGGACCGGGTGCGCGATTTGATGGGAGTTGCGCACCTGAAATGGTTCGACTACCCACTGTCCGCCGCGCTGTCGTTGATCGTACTGTTCGCAGTGGTCGAGATCGGCCAGCAAATCCGCCGATTGTTCCGCTTCTTGGATCTGCGGCTGGATCGCTTTGCGCCGCCGCGGGTTTCAGCCGTCATCGTGGTGTTCCTACTGGTGGCGCTGACAATCGCGTTGCTCAACGGCGTGGTGGTGAATTTCGCGATGCGGACCATGAACAACACGTTCGAGACAGTCAACAACGAAATGAATCCCGACACCGCTGCGCCGAAGACGCCGCTGCGTTCCGGCGGGCCGGAGTCGCTGGTGTCCTGGAAATCGCTGGGACATCAGGGCCGCATCTTTGTCGAGGGCGGGCCCACCGTCGCCCAGCTCACCGCGTTCAACGGCGCCCCAGCAATCGAACCGATCCGCGCCTACGCCGGACTGGAATCCGCCGACGGCATCACCGCCACCGCGGAGCTTGCCGCGCGCGAGTTGCAGCGCACCGGCGGACTGCGCCGCGCCGTCATCGCGGTCGGCACCACCACCGGCACCGGCTGGATCAACGAGGCGGAAGCCGATGCGCTGGAGTACATCTACAACGGCAACACCGCGATCGTGAGCATGCAGTACTCGTTCCTGCCCAGCTGGCTGTCGTTTCTGGTGGACAAACAGAACGCCCGCCACGCCGGCCAAGCGCTGTTCGAGGCGGTGGACAGGCTGATGCGCCAACTTCCGGAGGCGCAGCGCCCCAAGCTCGTGGTGTTCGGCGAAAGCCTGGGCTCGTTCGGCGGCGAAGCGCCGTTCATGAGCCTCAACAACATCGTCGCCCGCACGGACGGCGCGCTGTTCAGCGGGCCGACGTTCAACAACACCGTCTGGCTCCAGCTGACGGCGACCCGCGATCGCGGTTCGCCGGAGCGGCTGCCCATCTATGCCGACGGCCATAACGTCCGGTTCGTCGCGCGCCCGAGCGATCTGCAGCGCCCAGGGGCACCTTGGGGCCACCCACGGGTGGTGTATCTGCAGCACGCTTCCGATCCGATCGCGTGGTGGACTCCCGACCTACTGTTCAAGAGCCCGGCATGGCTGCGGGAAAAGCGGGGCTACGACGTGCTGCCGCAGACGCGGTGGATCCCGGTGGTGACGTTCCTGCAAGTCTCGGCCGACATGGCGGTGGCGGTAAACGTGCCGGACGGGCACGGCCACCACTATGTTGCCGACGTCGCCAACGCCTGGGCCGAGGTGCTGTCGCCGCCCGGCTGGACACCGGACAAGACCGCCAAGCTGCGGCCGCTGCTGCACGGCGACGCCATCCTTACTGCCTCCAGCGGCTGAAGCG
>NZ_DASPSP010000003.1:0-61510 GCF_035623875.1 Mycobacterium sp.
GCGGCGAGGTAGGCCGGCAGCGCCACATACCCACCGAAACCGATCACCACGTCCGCCTCGACGGCATCGAGCACGGCTCGGGTCTCCCGGACGGCACGCCACACCCGCGGTGGCAGCCGGGCCAGGTCGCCGCTGGCCTTACGCGGCAGCGGGACCGGCGTGATCAACTCGAGACGGTAGCCGCGCTGGGGCACCAGCCGGGTCTCCAGTCCGCGTCGGGTGCCCAACGCGGTGATCCGGACCTGCGGATCCAGCGCGGCGAGCGCGTCGGCGACGGCCATCGCGGGCTCCACATGGCCGGCGGTGCCGCCGCCGGCGAGCACTACGGACAGGGTGGAATTGACCGATGATGCGGCACCGGCGGGCGAGGGGCTTGCCCCCAGCCCGCCGGCCGGCTCCCTGACCGTGTCGTTCACCCGTAACGCTGACCTTCCAATGCGCGTGCGCGCCGTGTCTGACGCTGGCCAGATACATGATGCCCTCCCCGCGGCACCGGCCGGGGGGCTGTTCGCCCGAACGCCGGCCGCAGCGGCGCATCGGCGTCCCGCGAAGGCTTCCGCGCCGGCCCCTGGGGGGACTTCCTGGGCGCATTCCGGGGCGCCCCGGCTTTCGCCGGTTGCGGGCGGACACGCTTGCGATCGCGAAACGCCTCCAGGCGGGTCGGCACATACGGCTCGGGCAGCGGCAGCCGCAGCAGCCGGTTCACCTTGTCGTCGCGCCCGGCTCGCAGCGCGGCCACCGCCTCGGGTTCGTGGCGAGCCGCGTTGATCATGATCCCTATCATGAAAAGCGTTGCAGCCGTTGATGTTCCACCAGCCGAGATGAGCGGCAGCTGAAGGCCGGTGACTGGCAGGATCCCGATCACGTAGCCGATGTTGATGAACGCCTGGCCCAGCACCCAGGTCGTGGTGGTCGCGGTCAGCAGCCGCAGGAACGGGTCGGCCGACCGGCGCGCGATCCGCATCCCGGTGTAGGCGAACAACCCGAAGAGGACCAGCAGCCCGAAAGCGCCGACGAAACCGAGCTCCTCGCCGATGATCGCGAAGATGAAGTCGTTATGGGCGTTGGGCAGATAGTTCCACTTGGCCGTGCCCTGGCCCAGACCGTCGCCGAAGATACCGCCATTGGCCAGCGCGAACTTGGCCTGCCTGGCCTGATACCCCGAGTCTTGGGGGTCCTGGCCGGGGTTCAGCCACGACCGCACCCGGTCGGAACGGTAACCGGCCGACACCGCCAGGATCGCCGCCGCCACGATCGCGGCGAACAGCGAACTCAGGAACACCCGCAGCGGTAGGCCGGCATACCAGAACAGGCCCAGCAGGATGATGCCCAACGAGACCGTCTGGCCCAGGTCGGGCTGCGCCACGATCAGGGCCAGCGCGATCACCGCAGCCGGCACCAGCGGGACCAGCATCTCCCGCAGCGAGGCCCGCTCCATGCGCCGCGCGGCCAGCAGGTGGGCACCCCAGATCGCCAAGGCGATCTTCGTCAACTCGGAGGGCTGCATCGAGAAGCCCGCGACCACAAACCATCCACGGGAGCCGTTGGCTTCTTTGCCGATTCCCGGGATCAGCACCAGCACCAGCATCACGATGGTCAGCGCGAATCCGGAAAACGCCACTTGCCGCATGAACCGCACCGGCAATCGCAACGCCAGATAGCACGCGAACAGCCCGATGATGGTCCACAGCACCTGCCGGCCGAAGATAACCCACGCCGACCCGTCGTCGTCGTAGGAACGGACCCCGGACGCGGAGAGCACCATGATCAGACCCAGCGTGGTCAGCAGCGTAGCCACGGCGATGATCAGGTGAAACGACGTCATGGGCCGGCCCAGCCAGGCCCCGAACCGGGTGCGGGGCCCGGCCGTAGCGGTGGCGGCCGGCTTGGCGGAGACCGCCGGGCTCTCGTCGTGTTCCGCCGCGCTCGTCTCCCCCGACGTGTCAGGCGTGCTCGCGGTGCTCCCCGCCGGCTGACCGTCCTTGGTTCCCCGGTGTAGCAACCGGGCCAACCTGTTGTTCACGCCGACTATCCGGACGTGGCACGCACGGCGGCCGCGAACGCGTCGCCGCGGTCGGCATAGCCGGTGAACTGGTCAAATGACGCCCCAGCCGGTGCCAGCAGCACCGTGTCGCCGGGGCGGGCCAGGTCTCGGGCGGCAGCGACGGCGGCGTTCATCACGCGAATGCCGACGGTATCGTCCGATGGAGGAATCACTTTTGTCACATGGGCAACAGGAGCCTCAGCAGTCGCATGCATATCAGCATCCTCGCCTGTCACAAGCTGTACGACGGGGACATCCGGCGCGTGTCGTGATAACGCCTCGGCAACCTCTGCCCGATCACGGCCGATCAGCACCGCCCCGACCAGCCGCGGAGCGATCCTGGCTACCGTCTGCTGCACCGACGCGCCCTTGAGCAGACCCCCGGCTATCCACACCACCCGCGGGTATGCCAGCACGGATGCCTCGGCGGCGTGCGGGTTGGTGGCCTTGGAATCGTCGACGTAGCTGATCTGGTCGACGACGGCCACCACCTCGGCGCGGTGCCGGCCCACCCGAAACGTCGCCAGCGCGTCCGCGACCGCCTCTGCGGGCACCCCGACACTGCGCGCCAGGGCGGCTGCCGCCAACGCGTCGAGCACGCCCACCGGCCCCGGTACCGGGATCGACGAGACCGCGGCCAGCGCTGAGCCGTCCGGAACGGCATCGGAAAACGCCCGGTCGACGAGCATGCCGTCGCGCACCCCGAGTTCGCCGACGGCGGGTTCGCCGAGCCGGAATCCGACGCGTACCGGGGCGTGGGTAGCCGACAGCAGCGCCGCGGCGCGCGGGTCATCGAGCCCGACCACCGCCACCCGGCCGGTCAGCACCCGTGCCTTGGCGGCGGTGTAATCGGCGAGGCTGCCGTGCCAATCCAGATGGTCTTCGGCGATGTTGAGCACCACGCCGACCTCGGGCCGCACCGACGGCGCCCAGTGCAGCTGGAAGCTGGACAACTCGACGGCCAGCAGGTCGGCGGGCTCGCGCAGGACATCCAGCACCGGGCTACCGATGTTGCCGCACAACCTGCTGGACAGGTTGGCGGCCGTGAGCATGGCCTGCAGCATCGACGTGGTGGTCGTCTTGCCGTTGGTGCCGGTGACCGCGAGCCAACGGCGCGGAGGCCCGTAGTGACCGGACGCGTCGAGCCGCCACGCCAGCTCGACGTCGCCCCAGACGGGTACACCGGCTGACTGGGCGGCGACCGGCACCGGTGCGGTCGGTGGGAAACCGGGACTGGTCACGACCAGGGCGTAATCGGTGATGTGCCGTGCGGCGGTGGACGAATCCACCGTCGCCACACCACCGTCGGCGAACTGCTGGCGGGTCGCCGGGTCGTCGTCGTAGAGCGTTGCCGTCACACCCAGCGGTGTCAACGCCGCCAGCACCGAGCGTCCGGTCACACCGCCGCCCGCGACCAGCACGGGCGTGCCGAGCTCGAAGTCGGATATCGAACCACGCGTGGTATCGCGGCTCATGTCAGCGGCCGCCGGTGGCGGCGAGCCACTCGCTGTAGAACAGCGCTACCCCCAGGCCGCAGCTGATCGCGGTCAGCAACCAGAACCGGATGATCACCGTGGTTTCGGCCCAGCCGACGAGCTCGAAGTGGTGGTGGAAGGGCGCCATCCGAAACACCCGGCGACCGGTGGTGCGGAAGGCCAGGATCTGCACGACTACCGAGGCGATCTCGGCGACGAACAGCGAGCCGAGAACCACCGCGAGGATCTCAGTGCGGCTGGTCACCGAGATCCCGGCGATGACGCCACCCAGGGCCAGCGATCCGGTGTCTCCCATGAAAATTTTGGCCGGCGCTGCGTTCCACCACAGAAACCCGATGCAGGCGCCCGCCGTCGCGGCGGCGATGATCGCCAGGTCCAGCGGATCGCGCACGTTGTAACAACCCGGACCCGGCGTGACCGCGCAGGCGTTGCGGTACTGCCAGAATGTGATCAGCACGTAGGCGGCGGTGACCATGGCCATGCTGCCGGCGGCCAGCCCGTCCAGGCCGTCGGTGAAGTTGACCGCATTCGACCAGGCGCTGATGACAACTACGCAGAACAGCACGAAAAGCGCGGGAGCCAGTGTGACGGTGGCGATTTCGCGTACATACGACAGGTCGGAGGTGCCGGGCGTCAGGCCGGCGTCATTGCGGAATTGCAGAACCAGCACGCCGACCAGCACCGCGGCGGTGATCTGCCCGACGGTTTTGGCCGTCTTGTTCAGCCCCAGGTTGCGCGAGCGCCGGATCTTGATCAGGTCGTCGACGAATCCGACTGCGCCGAGCGTGGTGGCCAAAAACAGCACCAACAGACCCGACGCCGAGGGCCCCTCGCCGTTGAATGCCAGACCGGCCAGGTGGGTGCCCAGGTAGCCCGCCCAAATGCCGGCCAGGATCGCCACCCCACCCATCGACGGTGTTCCGCGCTTCGTCTTGTGGCTTGGCGGGCCGTCTTCGCGGATCTCGTGACCGAAGCCCTGCCTGGTGAACAGCCGGATCAGCATCGGGGTCAACAGAATGGACACCGTCAGCGCGATGGCGACGGCGATGAGGATATCGATCATCGGCGATCGCCCTGGCCCTGATCAGCTGCGTCGGTGTCGACGACCAGCGAGTCGGCAAGTGCGCCCAGGCCCGCCGCGTTGGAAGCCTTGACCAGCACCACGTCCCCGGGCTGCAGTTCGGCTCGCAGCAGGGTCAGCGCGGCGTCGGCGTCGTCGACGAGGGCGGCTTCCCCACCCCACGAGCCCTCCATGACCGCGCCGTGGTGCATGGCGCTCATAGACCTCCCCATTCCCACGACAACGAGTCGAGACACATCTAAGCGCACGGCGAGCCGGCCGATGCGGTCATGTTCGGATATCGCGTCCTCGCCGAGTTCGGCCATCTCGCCCAAGACCGCCCAGCTGCGCCGAGGCACGGGCCCGCTGCCGCCGCGGGCAATCCAGGCAAGTGCCTGCAACCCGGCCTGCATGGAATCGGGGTTCGCGTTGTAGGCGTCGTCGATGACGGTGACCCCGTCGCGGCGGGTGCTGACCCGCATCCGGTGCTGCGACACCGGGCCGGCGCCGGCCAGCGCCGTCGCGACCTGCTCGCAGGTGGCGCCGCATTCGAGCGCTACCGCGGCCGCGCACAGCGCGTTGCTCACCTGATGGTCGCCGTGCACAGCCAACCGGATGTCGACGACGTTGTCCGCCGTGTGCAAGGTGAACTGCGGCCTGGCCAGCTCGTCGAGCGTGACCGGACCGGCCCACACGTCAGCGGGGCCGGCGTCGGTCCGGCTGTGCCGGCTCACCCGTACCACGCGGGCCGCGGTCACGTCGGCCATCGCCGCAACCGCCCGGTCGTCGACGTTGAGGACGACCACCCCTGATCGCGGAATAGCCTGCGGCAGTTCGGATTTGGTCTGCGCGATGGTCTCGCGTGAGCCGAACTCACCCAGATGCGCAGTGCCGACATTGAGTACGACGCCGATGGCCGGCGGCGCGATTGCTGCCAGCTCGGCGATGTTGCCGGGGTGGCGCGCCGAGAGCTCCAGTATCAAGTAGTCGGTGCTGCCGGTGGCGCGCAGGACGGTCCACGGGTGGCCCAGCTCGTTGTTGAACGACCCCGGCGGCGCCACCACCTCGCCGAGCGGCTCGAGCACCGCGGCCAGCAGGTCTTTCGTCGACGTCTTGCCCGACGAGCCAGTGATCCCGACGATCGTCAGCCCGCCGGCCACCAGCTCGGCGGCCACCGCCGCGGCCAATTTGGCCAGCGCGGCCAGCACCGCCGCGCCCGACCCGTCGCCGTCATGCTCGATGACACCGGCCAGTCCGCCACTGGTGGCCCCGTCGCGCTGTGTTGCGGGCGGGCCGGGGGCGACCACGATCGCGGGCGCGCCGACCGGCCGGGCAGCCAGCACCGCGACCGCTCCGGCGGCTACCGCCGACGCGGCGTGGTCGTGCCCGTCGGAGCGGGCCCCCGGCAGCGCCAAGAACAACCCGCCCGGTGTGACTTTGCGCGAGTCGAATTCGACGGTCCCAGTGACGTGCAGATCCGCGGCGGCCTGCGCCGAGATGTCGGCCAGTTCGCCGCCGACGATGTCGGCGATCTGCGCAACGGTGAGGTCGATCATTCGAGCTCCTCGAGCGCGGCGGCCAGCTCGATCCGGTCATCGAAGGGACGAGTTTGGCCACCGCGGCTCTGCCCGGTTTCGTGGCCTTTGCCGGCGATCACCACGACGTCACCGGGCTGTGCCCACGCCACCGCGTGCCTGATCGCCTCGCGACGGTCGCCGATCTCGATGACCTGCGCACCCTGTTCGGCCGCACCGGCGAGGATCTCGCGGCGAATTGCCTCGGGGTCCTCACTGCGCGGGTTGTCGTCGGTCACGATCACCAGGTCGGCCAGTTCGGCAGCGACCCGCCCCATCGGCGCACGCTTACCCGGGTCGCGGTCACCACCGGCCCCGAACACCACGGCCAATCGGCTGTCCGGGCGCCGCAGAGATTGCAACACCGCGCCCAACGCGCCCGGCTTATGCGCGTAGTCGACCAACGCGAGAAAGTCCTGGCCGCGATCGATCTGCTCGAGCCGCCCGGGGACGCGGGCATGCCGCAGCCCGGTTGACGCCTGCTCTGGAGAAACCCCGAGTACGTCGAGAATTGCCAGTGCGACAAGGCAATTGGCGATGTTGTAGTCGCCCGGCAGCGGGATGCCAATCCGGTGGTGCACGCCTGCGGGGTCGACCGCGGTGAACTCCTGCTCGCCGGCCGCGGCCGTCACGTCTTCGGCGCGCCAGTCCGCCGACCGGCCCCGCGCGCTGACGGTGACCGCCGCGTCGGCGCGGCTGGCCATCTCGCGACCGGCGTCGTCGTCGACGCACACCACCGCGCGACGGGCGCGCAGTGGCGAAGAGGGGTCGAACAGGCGTGCCTTGGCCTCGAAGTAGTCCTCCATGGTCGGGTGGAAGTCGAGGTGGTCCCGGGACAGATTCGTGAAACCGCCCACCGCGAAGCGGATGCCGTCGACTCGGCCGAGCGTCAGCGCGTGACTGGACACCTCCATCACCACGGTGTCGACACCGCGCTCGGCCATCACCGCTAGCTGCGCCTGCAATGCGGGCGCTTCGGGCGTGGTCAGCGCGCTGGGAACGTCGACGCCGTTGATGCGCAGGCCGATCGTGCCGACCAGTCCCACTGCCCGCCCGGCCACCCGCAGACCGGCCTCTAGCAGATACGTCGTGGTCGTCTTGCCCGACGTCCCGGTCACGCCGACGACGGCGAGGCGCTCTGAGGGACGGCCGTACACCGTGGCGGCGAGTTCGCCAAGCACGCTGCGGGGTTCGGGATGAACCAGCACCGGCACCACGGCGGACGGCTGAGTCTGCTCTGCGATTTCGGCGACGCCGGCGGCGTCGGTGAGCACCGCGACGGCCCCGCGCTCGATCGCGTCGCCGAGATGGCGGGCGCCGTGGGTCGTCGCGCCGGAAAGCGCCGCGAACAGGTCACCCGAAAGCACGTCCTGGGCCCGCAAGGTGACACCGGTGATTCGCAGATCGGGGACCATGCTCCCCTCGGCCGGTGCCGCGCCTACCTGGGCAGCCAGCGTCGACAGCGGCACACCCAAGCCGACGCTGGGCCGCAGCGCAGTGGGCACCGATACCACCTTCCTCTGCCGCCGATTCTCAGGACCGTTTCATCGTCTTAATCGGCCATGACCCTACCTATCCGGAGAACTCCGACGATAAGGCGATAAGGTTCCCGGCTTTGCCAGGGCAGCTGTGACGTGGCGGGCGGAGGACTTTACGGGTGAGTAGTCGGTATCGGAGTCGGGACGTCGGTTTCGGGCATCAACCAGTCCGATCTCGCCGTCAATACCGCACCGCTACACCCGTTCCAGCTGCTCTCTTCGACGTGCCAGCTCATCCCCGGCACCACTGCAGCGATCTTTCCTGCCATCTGATCCATTGCCGCCGAGTACTCAGCACGAGCTACTTCAAACGACGGTTTGAGCCGCAACCCGTTCTCCAACTCCTCCACCCGCAGCGGTCCGGGATTGCCATGCGCTCCGGGATCTGTTGTACCGCAACCGAAAACTGATACGAATACCACCATCAGCCTTAAAATCCCGGCAACGAGTCGGATCATCATCCCCCCGGGTGCGGATACCCGCGCAGCATCTCAACGTTGTCGCGCTCCATCGTCGCAAAGTCGATCCCGTCGTCGTTCAGGTCCAACGCGTGAGCGCCGACCCTGGCCAGCAACCTGCGCGAAGTGTCCAGCCAGGTCGCCGTCTTAATGCTCAGCACCGCAGCAGAGGCACCCACCCAGCCCGACTGGACGGACGTTATCCGGTTGTCCGACGACAAGTGAGCACTCGCCAAATCCTCACCCTGTTCGGACACCTGCGCCGCCGCACACGCCAAGGCCTCCAGGTCGACCCGAAACCGTCCCTCAGCCGCCATCGCCACCACCTCACGCCGAAACCTGACCAGTCTCGAATACCAGCAGCTGGCAACGGGCCGCAAGTCACTGCGCGCCTACATGG
Organism: Mycobacterium sp.; assembly: GCF_035623875.1. Lineage (GTDB taxonomy): Bacteria > Actinomycetota > Actinomycetes > Mycobacteriales > Mycobacteriaceae > Mycobacterium. Next base: position 8,571 of record NZ_DASPSP010000003.1, read on the forward strand.
CCTGCAATGTCAGCGGCGGCCCGGGATCGGGTGACAGTGGGATGTTTTCGCGCTGCAGCAGCCAGCCGGCGATGTTGTGGAACAACGGGGCTGCCGACGATCCGGGTGAGCCGTCGGCGGCGTGCTGCGGGTTGTCCATCATGATGCCGATGACATACCGCGGATCGTCACTGGTGGCCATACCGGCGAACGTGATCCAGTCGACGTTGTCGAAGTAGCAGCCGCACGCCGGGTTGATCTGCTGCGCCGTGCCGGTTTTGCCGGAAATCTGGTAACCCTCGACCGCGGCCGCCGGCGCGGTGCCCTGCTGGATACCCCTCGGATCATGCTGCACGACCGCGCGCAACATGTTGCGCACCGTCCGGGCGGTTTCGGCCGATACCACCCGGGTGCCTTCTGGACGCGGCTCTTCGGTGCGACTGCCGTCCGGTGCGATGGTGGCCTTGATGATCCGCGGCGGAATCCGCAGCCCATCGTTGGCGATCGCCTGATACATGCCCGCCATCTGCAGCAAGGTCATCGAAAGGCCCTGTCCAATAGGAAGATTGGAGAACGTGCTGCCCGACCACTGATCGAGCGGGGGAACCAGCCCGGCACTCTCACCGGGCAGCCCGACGTTGGTGCGCTGACCCAGCCCGAACTTGCGGAGCATGTCGAAATAGCGGTCCGGGCCGACACGCTTGGCCAGCATCAGCGTGCCCACGTTAGACGATTTCCCGAACACGCCGGTGGTCGTGTAGGGCGTCACGCCATGAGTCCACGCATCGTGCACCGTGACCCCGCCCATGTCGATCGAGCCCGGCACCTGCAGCACCTCGTCGGGATTGCTGAGCCCGTACTCGATCACCGCGGCGGCGGTGACGACCTTGTTCACCGATCCCGGCTCGAACGGGGAGGTGACTGGGAGGTCGCCCATCTGCTTGTCGCCCTGACGCCCGATGTCCTGAGCCGGGTCGAAGGTGTTGTCGTTGGTCATGGCCAGCACTTCGCCGGTCTTGGCATCCAGCACCACCGCCGAGGCATTGCGCGCCCCAGATAGGTTCTTGGCCTGCTGGACCTGCTGCTGGACGTAGAACTGAATGTCGTCGTCGAGGGTGAGCTGGACGGTCGAGCCGTTGACCGCCTTGTGTCGATTGCGGTAGCTGCCGGGTATCACCACGCCGTCGGAGCCGCGGTCGTACGTGATGGAGCCGTCGGTGCCGGCCAGCTCGGCATCCATCGAATCCTCCAGCCCGAGCAGACCGTGGCCGTCCCAGTCGATTCCGCCGACGATGTTGGCCGCCAGCGCGCCGCCGGGATACTGCCGTAGGTCTTGACGTTCGGTGCCGACCTCGGGGTATTTGGTGGTAATGGCGGTGGCGATCGCAGGGTCGACGGCGCGGGCCAGATAGACGAAGGTCTCGTCACTGCGTAGCTTCTTCAGCAAGGTGGCCTTGTCCGGCTTGTTGTTCAGCCGCAGCGCCACCTCCTTGGCAATATCCGTCAATCGCTGTTGCGGGCCGGGGGCGTTCGCGTTCTTCTGTTTGGCCTCCGCCAGCTGCTTATGGATCCTGCGCGGCTGGAAGGTCAGCGCGCGGGCCTCGATGGTGAACGCGAGTTGGTCGTTATTGCGGTCGATGATGCTGCCGCGCAACGCCTTTTGGACATCGGTGACCTTGAGTTGACCCGCGGCCTCAGCACGCAGCCCGGATGCTCGCGGCACCTGCAGATAAAACAGCTGGACGGCCGCCACCAACAGCGCCAGGAAGATCACCGCATTGCCTGCTCGGTGCCGGAAGACGAACGACGCGCCGCGGGTTCCGAAATCCACTGCCTGGCGGGTACGACGGTCGCGCGCCGAGCGGACCGGTGGGCTCGCATTTGCCCGCGCATCTTTTTTCGGCGTCGTAGATTTCTTGGACTTTTTGGCTGATTTGACTTTGACGCCCCGACGTCGCACCGGGCGCGCAGATCGGCTGCCTGACCGGTCTGCGCGGCTCACCGCGGAGCGCCGGGTGTCGTGATGGTCAGTGGACCGAACTGCTCGCCGATAAGCGGCGCGGCGGGTGGCGCGGCGAGATGGGGCACGCCCGCGGGTGCTGCGTCGGCCGGGGGCGGCGCGGCGGCAGGCGGAATCGCGGGTACGGCCAGCGGCGCAGGCCCAGCGGGCGTGGGCGCGGCGGGCGCGGGCCCAGCGGGCAGAGGCACACCGGGTGCGGGCTCGGCGGCAGCCGGGGCCGATGTGGGCGGCAACCCCGGCACGGGCGGAGCGCCCGGCACGAGTGCCGGTCCGGCAGCAGGCAGTTGCGGCGTGCCGGGAACTGGCGGAAAGTGCTCGGTGCCCAACGTGCTGGCACCGTCAGGGGTGCGGACCAATACCTCGGGTCCGGGCGCCAGCGGGACGGCCGGAGCGCCGTTGCCCGGCAAGACTCGCATCGGCACCTCGACCGGCTTCCCCGATGGGGCCGGAGGCGGTGCCAGCTTTTCGTCAGGCAGCTTGGTGTTGAGCGGTGGCGGCGGAACGCCTTGGGCGGGCTTGGGGGTCCCGACCACCATCCAGTTCCCTGACGGATCCTGGATCAAGTGCGCGGTGTCCCTGGTCGGGATCATCCCCAGGCCGCGCGCGGCCTCGGCTAACGCAGGTGCGGACTGTGCCTCCATCACGTCCCGCTCCAGCGCTTCCTTCTGCTCTTGCAACAGCCGGTTCTGCTGGCGGGCATTGCCAAGCTGGTAAGAACGCTCGGCAGAGTCGGTGGACAGCCACAACGTGAGGCCCAGCCCGGCGCCGAGCGAGCCGATCACCAGCACCACGAACGGCACTTTGGCCGCCAATGTGCGCGGTCTTAGGTCGATCGACGCCAATCTGGTGAGCAGACGGTCTCGTAACGGCGGCCGAACGACCTTGGGCGCCTTGGCTTTCCGTGCCTTCGCTCGCGCCTTGGCCTGGCTGGCATTCTTCGGTCGGGCCGGCCGCTCGACGGGCCGCGAGATCGGGGTGGTCTGCGGCGCGGATCGTGGCATTCGTGGCTCGCGTGCCGGCGCTGACGCTTTCCCGGCGCGCGGACGGGTGCGACGTGGCGGCGCCGGGTCGGCCAGCCGCCGCCCGGTGGTCCGGGAGGCGCTGGTCTGCCCGCGCCGACGACCACCGCCGCGAGGCGGTGGCGTTTCACGCTTGGCTTTCATCTGCCTCCCTTCCTTGCTGCCTCATGCCCCGGTTGCACGCGTTGCAAAGCACGCAGTCGCACCCCGGCACTTCGCGGGTTCTGCTGAATCTCGGCGTCGCCGGCGCGTTCGGCGCCGCGCGTCAACGAGGTGAATTGCGGTCCGTGCCCGGGGAGTTCGACCGGCAGACCCGGCGGTGTACTCGAGGTAGCGGCCTCGGTGAACACCCGTTTGACGATGCGGTCTTCCAGCGACTGATACGCCAGCACCACGATGCGTCCGTCGACGGCGAGGGCGTTCAAGGCGGCGGGCACAGCGTCGCGCAATGCGTCCAGCTCGTCGTTGACCGCGATGCGCAGCGCCTGGAATGTCCTCTTGGCCGGATGTCCGCCAGTACGTCGGGCCGGTGCCGGAACTGCTTGGTAGACAAGCTCTACCAGCTCGCCGGTCGAGGTGAACGGCGTGCGCGCACGGCGGCGGATGATGTGCGCGGCGATGCGGCGGGCGAAGCGCTCCTCGCCGTACCGGCGCAGGATGTCGGTCAGCGCCGCCTCGTCGTAGTTGTTGACGATTTCGGCGGCGGTCAGCGCCGATGTGGGGTCCATCCGCATGTCCAACGGCGCGTCCTTGGCGTAGGAGAAGCCGCGTTCGCCGCGGTCGAGCTGCATCGACGAGACGCCAAGATCGAAGAGCACACCGTCCACGGATCCCGTTGCAGCATAACCCGACTCGGCGATAACAGCGCCGATCCGATCATACCGAGATTGGATCAAGGTGAGGCGGTCAGCGAAACGCGCCAGCCGGGTGCGGGCGATGTTCAGTGCGGTCGGGTCGCGGTCGATGCCGATCAGCCGGAGTCCGGGCAAGTCGGTCAGGAAACGTTCGGTGTGCCCGCCGGCGCCGACGGTCGCGTCGATGAGCACCGCGCCCGACCCGTCCGGATGGCGACGCGTCAGCGCGGGGGTGAGCAGTGCGACGCAGCGTTCGAGAAGCACGGGCACATGACCGAAATCGCCTGTGACATCAGCCATGACAACACCTCCCCTACGAGCGACCCGGCGGTCGACCCGCTGCGCCCGGCTTCGCCGCGCTTGCGATCGCCCGGTGACCCGGCGGTGTGCCCCTGCACCGAGGTCCCTGTCCGACAACACGAACCTGGCGTTGGGGAAGTACGTCAGGGTCGGTTCGGGCAGAGGCCACGGTGCACGGGCACGCGCCTCAGATAATGTCGCCGAGTGCTTCATCGCTGGCTGCGGAGAAGTTCTCTTCGTGGGTCTGTTGGTATTCCTGCCAGGCTTGGGCATCCCAAATCTCTAGGTAGTCAACCGATCCGATGACCACGCAGTCCTTCGAAAGGTTTGCGTAGCGACGGTGGTCGGCCGACAACGTGATTCGGCCTTGCGCGTCGGGATGCTGTTCATCGGTGGCGGCGGCCAGGTTGCGCAGGAACGCTCTCGCCTCCGGGTTGCTTCTTGATGCCTTGCTGGCCCGACGGGCAAGTTGCTCGAATTCCGCACGGGGATAGACAGCCAGGCTATGGTCTTGGCTCTTGGTGACCATCAACCCTCCTGCCAGCGCGTCACGGAACTTGGCGGGCAGCGTGAGCCGCCCTTTGTCGTCGAGCTTGGGCGTGTAGGTGCCGAGAAACATCTGGCCACCTCCACGCCGTTCGACTTGCGCCACCATACCCCACAATCCCCCACTGCGCTCCATTTAACGGCAAGAAGGTCACTGATTGGTGTCGTTTCAGCAGGTTTTCGGCCACTCAAGCGGCTCGGCAATGCCGGTGCGGCGTCGATGATCGGTAGCTCAAACCACATTTGAACTGCGGGTTATCGGTAAGGTGGGGCGCAGTGGGGGGCTAAGGTGAGGCGTGCGGCCGCGTCATGGCAGCGCACTGCTGCGTGTCGGGCAAACCCGGCTCACCCGATGCAAAACAAAGGGCCGCCAAACGCTGCCCTTTTGTTCCTGTTGACGCTATTCCCCGAAGCGGCGGCGGAACCGATCTTCCATGCGGCTGGTGAAAGAACCGCCCGCACCCTTGCTTCGGCGCTGGCGCGCGCCTGCCGAGGACCCTCGGCGCTCCCCCCGACCGGACAGTCGCGGGCCGATGATGGCCAATATGACGCCGCCGAACATCACGACGAAGCCGATGACCGACAGGATCGGAAACGGTCCGGCCCACACGGTCTTAAATGGGATGCCACAGACCAACATCGCGAGACCGGCCACAAATAACGCCGCGCCCTGCACCCGTCGCCGTGCGGTCGGCGCACGCAACCCCCCGCCACGAACACTGGAGGCGAATTTGGGGTCTTCGGCATAGAGAGCGCTCTCGATCTGGTCGAGCATCCGCTGCTCATGATCGGAGAGTGGCATTCGTCCCTCCTTGCCGAAAAGCTGTACGTATTACCGATAGCACTTCAATGCCCGCTGTGTGGGCAACTAATCAGAATGATACGAGGTCAATCAGCGTCATACCACTGCTTCGCTCGCTGATTGTAACCGCCGCCGCGTGGTGATCCGCGCACCGCCGCCGCGTCCGATAATGGGACGGAGCACGGCACTGGACGACCGACGAGGAGACTCCCCAGTTGGCGACATTCCTCATCAACCTGCCGCCGCAAGACATGCAACGGCGTCTGGGAGACGCCTTGGGCGTTTACGTCGACGCAATGCGTTATCCGCGGGGCACCGAGAATCAGCGCGCCGCCATGTGGCTCGAGCACACCCGACGGCGCGGCTGGCAGGCCGTAGCGGCCGTGGAAGTCGACACGCCGGCCGGCCTCACGCCATCGTCTACCGAGCTGAGCGAGGCAACCCTGCTCGGCGTGGCCTACGGCTACTGCGGCGCACCCGATCAGTGGTGGCAACAGCAAGTCGTGCTCGGGCTGCAACGCGGCGGCTTCCCCGGCCCCGAGATCGCGAGGCTGATGGCCAGCTACTTCGAGCTGACGGAGTTGCACATTCATCCCCGGGCACAGGGCCGAGGCCTCGGAGAAGCGTTGGCGCGGCGGCTGCTCGCCGACCGCAGCGAAGCCAACGTGCTGCTGTCGACCCCGGAGATCAACGGCGAAGCCAATCGCGCCTGGCGGTTGTACCGTCGGCTGGGATTTATCGACATCATTCGCGGCTACCACTTCACCGGCGACCCACGAGCGTTCGCGATCCTGGGCCGCAAGCTCCCGCTGTAGCCGCACAACACGCCGGCGAGGTCTGGCACGATGACCGGGTGCGTGCCAGCAGCATCCAACTCTTCGCCCGAGCGTTCACCGCGCGTCGTCGTCGCCGCCTGGCGGCCCTGACGATGCTGCTCCTGGTAGTACCAGTGCTCGCCGGATGCGTCCGGATCAGGGCGTCGATCACCATCTCCCCTGATGACCTGGTGTCCGGGGAGATCATCGCGGCGGCCAAATCGCGCAACGACAAAGACGCTGGACCGCAACTGGATCCCAATTTGCCGTTCAGCCAGAAAGTGGCGATCTCCAAGTACGACCGCGACGGCTATGTGGGGTCCCAGGCGGTGTTCTCCGACTTGACCTTTGCCGAGCTGCCGGAGCTGGCAAATATGAACTCCGACGCCCAGGGCGTCAACCTGTCCCTGCGCCGAGCAGGCGAGCTAGTGATCCTGGAGGGGAGGGCGGACTTGACGTCGCTGACCGATGCCGATGCGGACGTCGAGCTGACCGTCGCCTTCCCCGGCGCGGTCACGTCCACCAACGGTGATCGCGTGGACCCGGAGACGGTGCAGTGGAAACTCAAGCCGGGCATCGTGAGCATGATGAACGCTCAGGCCCGCTACACCGATCCGAGCACCCGTTCGTTTCGCGGCGCGGCGCTCTGGCTGGGCCTTTCGTCGCTCGTGGTCGCGGGCGTGGTGGCGCTGCTGGCCTGGTACAGCCGCGACCGCTCGCCCCGGTTCGCCGAGCCGAGCGACCAGCAGTCCGACTGACCCGATGATCGAAAAGCGGCTGTCAGCTCGACGGCGACCAGTAGTCCAGCAGCTCCGCGAACGTCTCGAAAGCCGGCGCCGAATTGCCGTACGTGGCTTCGAGATGGATGCTCAGCGGATATCCCAGGTCGACGACGCCGTCGATGATCCGCTTGTACAGATCGACCATCAGCTTGCGCTTCTGGGCAGGTTCGGTGGTGGCCAATACCTTGACGAACGCCTGCTCATCGGCCACCGCGGCGTTGCCCGGATCCTGGATGAGCCAGTTGATGAAACCAATCCGGTGCTCCATCTTCGGTACGAAGCCGAACGACAGCAGGATCTCCGGCCGATGGTCGGTCCGCTTAGCGAACTCGGCCAGGAAACCCACGATCGCGTCGGAGTACAACAGCTGAGTCTGAGCGAACGTCGCACCCTGATCGCACTTGAAATTGAACCGGCCCTGTTCACCCTCCCGGGTGGGAATCAGGATCACGCCCCGGTTATCCACCAGCTCACGGTAGATCGACAGGGCGTCGGTCGGCGCGACACCGGAGCCCTCACCATCGGCCATGGTGCGGGGTACGCCGACGAACACGATCCCGTCGATGCCGGCACCGACCAGATCACCGAGCCGCTGACGCAAGGACTGCTCGTCCATGAAAGCAGTTACCTGGCTGCACAATCCACGCACACCGGGCAACTCCGGTTTGATGATCGACCAGAAATCGAGCACGTCCAGCTTTGGCTTCATCTTGACGGGCCGGTCATCTTCCTCCTCGATCAACCCCGGCATCATCAGGTGCCCGATCCGCCCCTCGAGGCCGGCTTCGGTGGACAGTTGCACCACTTTGCGCGCGTCTTCGAGTGCCTGCTCCGTGCCGCGCTCTACATTCGTCGGTACCAGCTCGACTGCGATGGTGTTCAAGGTCAACGGGCTACTCCTCATCATCGACTACTTCTTCACCACAGCAGGAAAACAACGCTGGCCGGCAGGTGGGCGCGGATCACCCGACAGCATATGGCGTGGGGTACTCCCCTACCTGCGGTGTGGGCCCACCCGCGTGCGGGGGAGCACGGAGTTCAGGGTCTGAGTAAGGCAAAACCCGCTGGACAGCCCGGCGCCGAATAGACTTGGCGGGCCACGATCGCGCCGATGATTGAAGCGGACCAGGAAGGGGTGTCGCGCTGAGCGTAGAAGCAGCGGCAACCGTCGAGTTGGCCGACGCCGTCACCGACCAGCTGCGGAGGTATTTGCACGACCGCCGCGGTGAGGCCGCCTACATCGGAAGCGACTACGACCGCCTGACGGCCGGCCTGGAAGAGTTCGTGCTGAGCGGCGGGAAGCGGCTGCGCCCGGCGTTCGCCTACTGGGGCTGGCGCTCCGTGTCGAGCAAAGACGCCGACGCCCAAGCCCTGCTGTTGTTCTCCGCGCTGGAGCTGCTGCATGCCTCGGCGCTGGTGCACGACGACGTGATCGACGGCTCGGCGACTCGCCGGGGTCGGCCGACTACACACATGCAGTTCGCGGCGCTGCACCGCGACCGGCAGTGGCGGGGACCGGCCGAGCAATTCGGCATTTCGGCGGCCATCCTGCTCGGCGATGTGGCGCTGGTGTGGGCCGACGATATCGTCGCGGGCATCGATCTGCCGCCCGACGCACGCCGCCGGGTGCGGCGAGTCTGGGTCGACATCCGCACCGAGCTACTGGGCGGCCAATACCTCGATATCGTGGCCGAGGCCAGCGCCGCCGAGTCGATCGCGTCGGCGATGAACGTGAATACCTACAAGACCGCCTCCTACACGGTGTCGCGTCCGTTGCAATTGGGGGTGGCCGCCGCTGCCGATAGACCCGACGTGCAGACCCTTTTCCACGAGGTCGGCACCGACCTGGGCGTCGCATTCCAGCTGCGTGACGACGTTTTAGGGGTGTTCGGAGATCCGGCGGTCACCGGCAAGCCGTCCGGCGACGACCTTCGGTCTGGCAAGCGCACAGTGCTGCTGGCAACGGCGGTGGAATTAGCCGACAGGTCAGATGCGGCCGCCGCCAAGCTGTTGCGCGCCTCGATCGGCAGCGACTTGAGCGACACCCAGGCGCGCGAACTGTGCGGCGTTATCGAGCGGGTCGGCGCGCTGGCTGCGGTCGAGCACCAGATCGACACGCTGACCCGGCGGGCGCTGGCCACGCTGGGCGACGCACCCATCCACGCGGCCGCCAAGACCGGACTGTCCGAGATGGCCCGACTGGCCGCGAACCGGTCCGCATGACGCGCATGTCCACGCGCGCATCCACACCCACTGCCGGCCCGGCTGCCGGCCGGACGCAACACTTTTCACGACTGCGGGAGTTCATTGCCGCGGCCGAGGGCCGACCGGCACTACTGGGCTGCCTGGGTGCGGCGCTGATCACCATAGGAGGACTCGGAGCCGGCAGCACGAAACAGCATGACCCACTGCTGGAGTCGCTGCACCTGTCCTGGATGCGCTACGGGCACGGGCTGGTGCTGTCCTCGGTGGTGCTCTGGGTGGGCGTGGCGTTGATGCTGATCGCGTGGCTGTGGCTGGGCCGGCGTGTTCTCACCGGCAGTGCGAGCGAATACACGATGGTGGCCAGCACCGGCTTCTGGCTGGCGCCGCTGCTGCTGTCGGTGCCGGTCTTCAGCCGCGACACCTACTCGTATCTGGCCCAGGGTGCGCTGCTGCGCGACGGCCTGGACCCCTACGCTGTCGGGCCGATTGAGAATCCGAATCCGTTGCTGGACAACGTGAGTCCCATCTGGACCATCACCACGGCACCCTACGGCCCGGCATTCATCATGATTGCCCGGCTTGTCACGATGCTGGTCGGCAATCACGTGATCGCCGGAACCACGTTGCTGCGCCTGTGCATGCTGCCCGGACTGGCATTGCTGATCTGGGCGACACCGCGGCTGGCACGCCATCTCGGCGCCAATGCGCCCATCGCGCTGTGGATTTGCGTGCTCAACCCGCTGGTGATCATCCATCTCATGGGCGGGGTTCACAACGAGATGCTGATGGTGGGCCTGATGACCGCTGGCATCACACTGACCTACGAGCGCCATCATGTTGCGGGTGTGACGCTCATCGCCCTCGGGGTCGCGGTCAAGGCGACCGCCGGGATCGCACTGCCGTTCATGGTCTGGGTGTGGATGCGCCATCTGCGTAACCAACGTGGATACCGGCCGCTGCCGGCCTTTGCGGCGGCCGGCGCAGCATCCGTACTGATCCTCATCGCCGTGTTCGCCGTGTTATCCGGCTTGGCCGGGGTGGGGCTGGGCTGGCTGACCGCGCTGGCCGGTTCGGTGAAGATCATCAACTGGCTGACGGTCCCCACGGCGATGGCCAACCTGATCCACGCTGTCGGCGGACTCTTCTTTCCGGTGAATTTCTATGCCATGCTGCAGGTCACCCGACTCGTCGGAATCGCAATCATCGCGGTGTCGCTACCGCTGCTGTGGTGGCGATACCGGCAGGACGACCGCACGGTGTTGACCGGCGTCGCCTGGGCCATGCTCGTCGTCGTGTTGTTCGTACCCGGCGCGCTGCCGTGGTACTACAGCTGGCCGCTGGCCGTCGTGGCCCCGCTTGCCCAATCGCGCGCGGCGGTCGCGGCGATCGCCGGATTCTCCACCTGGATCATGGTCGTCTTCAAACCCGATGGCGCCCATGGGATGTACTCGTGGATCCATGTCTTGGTGGCGACGGCCTGCGCCGCGATCGCCTGGTACACGCTGTCTCGGCCGCCGGTGCCGGAGCCGGCCGGGCCAGCCGATTGACGCCGCCCAGGCCGCCTGATTTCGGTGTCAATAGGCCATGGCCTGCGCCCGGCGCACCACTTCGCGAGCCTGATGGGCGTGCAGCGCGTCGACTGGGCGGGCGTTGCTGATGGCATCGCGCGTCCCGTCCCGAGTGACGGTCAGCGACGGGTCGGGGGTGAACAGCCAGCGCACGATTTCGGTGTCGCGGTAACCACCGTCGTGCAAAACCATCAGCAACCCGGGCAGGCTCTTCACCACCTCGCCGGATTCGGTGAAGAAGATCCGCGGCACCAACACGTCGCCGGCACGCCGTACGCCCACCAGATGGCCTTCCCGCAGGTGCTGGTGCACCTTGGTGACTGGGATGCCGAGCAACTCGGCGACGCCGGGCAGATCGTAGGTGGGTTCGTCGGGGTCCAGAACGTCGTCGCCGGCCGGAATCCTGCTCACCGACTCAGTGTAGGCCGGGGATGCTGCGTATTCCGGGCACGCAATGTAAAGGTTTCCGGCGTCCATGGCGTAGACATCGGACATAGTGGCGCCACCTACGATGAACCCCGTGACAGCAGCGACGGACGATCCTCTCGAGGGCACGTTGCTGGACGGGCGGTATCGCGTAGCGACCAAGATCGCCACCGGCGGCACCTCGACGGTGTACCGCGGCCTCGACACCCGTTTGGACCGACCGGTCGCACTGAAAGTGATGGATTCCCGCTACGCCGGCGATCAGCAATTCCTCACCCGCTTCCAGCTCGAGGCCCGCACGGTCGCCCGACTCAAAGACCCCGGACTCGTCGCCGTATACGACCAGGGCCTCGACGCCCTACACCCGTTCCTGGTGATGGAACTCGTCGAGGGCGGCACGCTGCGCGAGTTGCTGACCGAGCGGGGCCCGATGCCACCGCATGCCGTCGCCGCGGTGCTGCGCCCGGTGTTGGGCGGGCTGGCCGCCGCGCATCGGGCCGGCCTGGTGCACCGCGATGTCAAACCGGAAAATGTGTTGATCTCCGACGAGGGCGACGTCAAAATCGTCGACTTCGGGCTGGTCCGCGCCGTCGCTGCGGCCGGAATCACTTCCGCCAGCGTCATTCTCGGCACGGCCGCCTACCTGTCCCCCGAACAGGTCCGGGACGGAAACGCCAGCCCGCGAAGCGATGTCTACGCCTCGGGAATAGTGGCCTACGAGCTGCTGACCGGGCAGACGCCATTTTCCGGTGACTCGGCGCTGACGGTCGCATACCAACGCTTGGATACCGATGTACCCGCGCCCAGCACGGTAATCGACGGCGTTCCTGGACAATTCGACGAGCTGGTGGGACGAGCGACGGCCCGCGATCCCGCCGCCCGCTACGCTGATGCACAAGAAATGGGCGCCGAGTTAGCGGCGATCGTTGACGAGTTGGCACTACCGGAGTTTCGGGTGCCCGCACCGCGCAACTCTGCTCAGCACCGCTCAGCCGCGCTGCACCGCGGCCAGGTCGACCAACACCGGACCACGGAGCAACAACAGCCTCCGGCCCGGCGCCCGCCGGTACACCACCCCACCCGTCAGCTGACCCGGGAACCCCAGGACTGGCCGGCTGGACCCGACGTGCGGGCCGATCGCGAATATCAAGAGTTATCAGGCCAATTCGCCGGGATCGACATGGTCGAGTTCGCGCTCGAACGCCAGCACGCTCGACGCATGGTGCTGATCTGGGTAGCGGTCGTGCTGTCGGTCACCGGGATGGTGGCCGCCGCGGCATGGACCATCGGCAGCAACCTGAGCGGATTGCTCTAGCCGCCGCGCCGGATCCGGCTCAGTCGCGCAACATCTCGGCGACCAGGAACGCCAGCTCCAATGACTGCTGGGTGTTCAGCCGCGGGTCGCATGCGGTTTCGTAGCGGCCGCTCAGATCGGTGTCCGAAATGTCTTGGGCGCCACCAAGGCATTCGGTGACGTTCTCTCCGGTGATCTCGACGTGGATACCACCGGGGTAACTGCCCAGCGCCCTGTGCACCTCGAAGAAACCCTGTACCTCGTCGACAATGCGGTCGAAATGCCGTGTTTTGTAGCCGGTGGACGACTCGTGGGTGTTGCCGTGCATAGGATCGCACTGCCAGATCACCTGATGACCGGTGACCTGCACCTTTTCGATGATCGGCGGTAACAGGTCGCGCACCTTGTTGTTGCCCAGCCGGCTCACCAAGGTCAACCGGCCCGGCTTGTTGTACGGGTCGAGGCGCTCGACGTATTCGACGGCTTGCTCGGGCGTCGTCGTCGGCCCGATCTTGACGCCGATCGGGTTCGCGATCACCTCGGCCAACGCGATGTGCGCGCCATCGAGTTGCCGGGTCCGGTCGCCGATCCACAGGTAGTGGGCCGACAGGTCATACAGTTGGAGCTCGCCGTCCTCCTGGTCGGACAACCGCAGCATGGCTCGCTCGTAGTCGAGCACCAAAGCCTCATGGCTGGCGTAGATTTCGGCGGTTTGCAGGTTACGGTCGGCCACCCCGCAGGCGCTCATGAATTTCAGGCCCCGGTCGATCTCGGAGGCCAGCGCCTCGTAGCGCGCGCCGGCCGGCGAGGTCCGAACGAATTCCCGGTTCCAGTCGTGGACCAGATGCAGCGACGCCAGCCCCGACGATGTCAACGCGCGCACCAGGTTCATTGCCGCACCGGCATTGGCATAGGCGCGCACCAGCCGCGACGGGTCGTGCTCACGCGCCGCGGGGTCCGGGGCGAATCCGTTGACCATGTCGCCGCGGTAGGAGCGCAGCCCCAGCGCGTCGACGTCAGCCGACCGCGGCTTGGCGTACTGCCCGGCGATGCGGGCCAACTTGACCACCGGCACGCTGGCGCCATAGGTCAATACCACCGCCATCTGCAGCAAGGTTCGGATATTGCCCTTGATGTGCGGTTCGGTGTTGTCGACGAACGTCTCGGCACAGTCGCCGCCCTGCAGTAGGAACGCCTCACCGTTGGCAACCTGGGCCAGCATGTCCTGTAGCCGGACGATCTCCGACGGCACCGTCACCGGTGGCACGCTCTCCAGAACCGTTCGTATCGGCGCGACCTGCTCGGGCGTCCAACTGGGCTGCTGTGCAGCCGGCTTGGCCAGCGCGGCGTCCAACCGGGCCCGCAGATCCGCCGGCAGCGGAGGCAGCGGCGGCAGCTGCTCGATCGGTACGTCCACGGTCCAGTTCACCCGTCTATGGTAACCGGGCACCGCAGCCCGCTAATCAGGCCGAGCGCCCGCAGGCCGGGCTAGCCATAGTCACCATCCGACGTGATCAAGCGGTATCGCCGCAGCTGGTCTCGAGCGTCGACTAGCGCGTCGTGCACATCGGGCGGCCGGCGCGGCAACCGCGGGCACCCTCGGTCCTCCCATAGCTGGCGCAGCTCTCGGGTGAATCGCGGCATCGCCGGCGGCAGGTGGGTCATCGGGCCCCACAGCTGGCACAGCACGACATGGTCGTAGGCACCGACCCAGGCCCACAGCTCGATCGGCTCCGCGCCGTCGATGTCGAAGAACGTTTCCAGGTCCGCGCGGATCCGGGCACGTGAGCGCCAAACCTGGGAGGCCGGTGACGGTAGTTTCGGCAGCACGTGAGTGCGCACCCAGCTGCCGGCCTGCTCGGGATTGAATTCGGTTGAGACTGCGTAGTATTCGCGGCCGTCCTCGGCGACCACCCCGATCGAGATCAACTCGATAGTGCGGCCGTCGTCGATGAATTCCGTGTCGTAGAAATACCGCACTGCGTCAGCCGGTCACCTGATGGCAACGCTCCCGGCCAGGGTGCGCCGCGGCGGTTGCGGCGGCGGCGGCGCCGGATGGACTTCGCGGTCCAGCAGCGCATCGACCATTCGACGGTCGGGGCGGCGCGGCGTACCGGCGATCGTGTACTGCAACCACAGCTTGGCCCGCACGACGGGGCGGCGCAGAGTTCGTTCGCGTTGCAGCGCACGCGCCATCTTGTCCAGTCGACTCATGTAAAGCCAGCGGGCCCACGGGGCTTGCGGGCGCGACAGCCGGATCGCCCCGATGACCAGCAATGGGACGAAGAACATGCCGATCAGGCCGGTCCACACCTTGCCCTTGACGACAACCAGCACCGCCAGTGGCAAAGTCAGCACCATCGCGAAGACCACGCCGGCGCGCAGCAGCACCGAGTGAGTGGTGTCGTGCCACAGGCTGATAAAGAACAAAAATGGGTGCAGGCCCAGGACCAGCAGCCCGCCCACCGCCACGGCCGCGAAGACCGCGTCGACCGACGTCCGCCCGTCTTCCTCCCAATAGACGTCGGACAGGTGCAGGATCAACGCGTACTCGTCGAGCACCAGCGCGGCTCCGATACCGAAGACGATGGCGCTCGTGGTGTGTTCAAGTTCGTTGCCGCTGACCGACAAGGCCACCAACGTCACACCGGAGACCATTACCAGGAGCACTCCGACAACAACGTGGTGGATGTGTTTTTTTCCGATGTGAATGTTGCGTGGCTCCCACCAACGCGGCAGCAGGCCACGCTCAGCGCGGTGGCGGATATAACGCACGCAGGTGCGCGTCACGAAAAAGGTGAGGATGAAAGCGACCAGACAACACAACAACGGCAGTCGACCGCGGCCGACAATGTCGTCCTCGAACCAGCGGAGCACTCTAAGAAACCTACGCCCACTTCGCACCGACGGCCCTCCGCGACACAGGCTAAGACGCCCGCACCGATAGGCTGGTCATCGACATGAGTACACGGCAGTCGCCCGACGTGGGCAGTTGGCGCGGGCGGGTGGCCACCGCGCAGCCCGGTATCTGGCGAAATGCCTGGTCGGCGTTGCTCCAGCTATTGGGCTTCGCCGCATTGGGCTATGCGGCATGGCGGCTCGTCGGCCACACCCCGTACCGCATCGACATCGACGTCTACCGGATGGGTGGCCAGGCCTGGCTGGATGGCCGTCCGCTGTACGACGAAGGTGTGCAATTTCACACGCCAATCGGCTTGAATCTCCCGTTCACCTATCCCCCGCTCGCCGCCATCGTGTTTTGCCCCTTCGCGTGGTTGGGCATGCCGGCCGCCAGCGTGACGATCACGCTGATCACGTTGGCGCTGTTGGTCGTGTCCACGATGATCATGCTGACCCGACTCGACGTGTGGAGCACCGCACGGGTGGTGCCCGGACCGGCCTGGCTGCGGCGATGGTGGTTGACGGCGTTGATCGTTGCGGCCGCAGCGATCTGGCTGGAGCCGATCAAAGCGAATTTCGCCTTCGGGCAGATCAACGTCGTGCTTATGACGCTGGTGATCGCCGACTGCGTGCCCCGCCGCACGCCCTGGCCGCGTGGCCTGCTGCTGGGGCTGGGCATGGCGCTCAAGCTCACCCCGGCGGTGTTCCTGTTGTACTTCCTGCTGAACCGCGACCGACGCGCCATGCTGACCTCGCTGGCGTCGTTCCTGGCGGCGACCCTGGCCGGGTTCGTCCTGGCGTGGCACGACTCTTGGAAGTACTGGACCGACACCATCCACGACACCGATCGGATCGGCGCGGCGAGTTTGAACACCAACCAGAACGTCGCTGGGGCATTGGCGCGGCTGGGCCTTAGCGAGCATGCACGATTCCTGCCGTGGGTGGCCGCGTGCCTGCTCGTGCTGGCGCTGACGGTGTGGGCTGCGCGGCGGGTGCTGCGCGCCGGCGAGCCGACCCTGGCGGTTATCTGTATCGCGCTGTTCGGCCTGGTGGTTTCGCCGGTGTCGTGGTCGCACCACTGGGTGTGGATGTTGCCGACGGTGGTGGTGACCGCAGTGCTGGGTTGGCGGCGGCGCAGCGTTGCGCTGGCCGCGGTCAGCGCGGCCGGGGTGGCACTGATGTACTGGACGCCGATCGACCTGCTGCCCAAGCACCACGAAGTGGGCGCCGTGTGGTGGCGTCAATTCGCCGGCGTCTCGTACCTGTGGTGGGCGCTGGCGACCATCGTCGCCGCCGGCGCCGCGGTCGCTGTCAGCACCACCGCTGCTGCACCCCGGACGTCGACCGCGCCGGAGCCGGTGTCAGCCGTCGGCTGACTCGGATCGTGATCCGCTAACCCGCCGCCGTTTCCGGTATCCGCGACGACGATTGCTTCGCCGGTCCGGACCCATTGGCGTCGTTGCCGTTCTTGAGGGTGGCGGCGTAAATGTCGACGTATTCCTGACCGGAAAGCCCCATCAGCTCGTAGATCACCTCGTCGATGATGGCTCGTTCGATGAAGCGGTTGCCCGCCAGCCCGTCGAATCGGGAGAAGTCCATTGGCTTGCCGAACCGGACGGTGACCCGGCCGAACCGCCACATCTTCCTGCCGGGCGGGTTGACGACGTTCGTGCCGATCATCGCCACCGGTATCACCGGAACTCCGGTTTGCAGCGCCAGACGGGCCAACCCGGTCTTGCCCTTGTAGAGCCTGCCGTCCGGTGAGCGGGTGCCCTCGGGGTACATGCCGAGCAGCTTGCCCTGGCTCAGCAACCGCTCAGCGGTATTCAAAGCGGCCTGCGCCGCGTCGGCATCGCTGCGGTCGATGGGCACCTGACCGGTGCTGCCGTAGAACCAGCGGTTGAACCAACCCTTCAACCCCGTGCCGGTGAAGTATTCGGACTTCGCCAGGAACGTGATCCTGCGCCGCACAACCAGCGGCAGGTAGAAACTGTCGGCGACAGCCAGATGGTTACTGGCCAGTATCGCCGGGCCGGACTGCGGGATATGTTCCAGCCCTTCGACTTTCGGCCGACCAAGAACAGCAAGCAACGGGCCCATGAAGATGTACTTGAGAAGCCAGTACCACATGGACCCTCCCATTTGCCCGCGACCGATAGTGTTCTGAGCCAGCGTACCGATCCAGTGTGGACGGGACCACACCAGCGCGCGTGACCTGCCTAGTCTTCGGCGATGAGCCGACTGCCGTTAACCCGAACGTGTTAACCCGAACGCCGGGGGCTACTCCTCGACGGTGACGGTGACGGTGATGGGTTGATAGCGGCTCGGGGCGCCGGCATCGGCTGCGCCGTCGGCCTCGGCACCACCGTTCGGCGGACCGTCAGGCGGCGGGGTCGATCCGTCGACTTGCTCGACGATCGCCCGGATCACCGCCAACAGCGCGACGCTGTGCTCAGCGATCGCGGTCAGCAACGGGTGTTCATCCCCGGTCACCACGGCAGCCAACGCACATACCGGACACCACACCTGCTGGCACTTGCCGGTGCCGGCGCCGTCGCCAAGCGCCCGCGTGGCCGCCAAGCGGACCGCGGGGTCGATCCCGTCGAGAATGCTCTCTGCGAGTTTGCGCAACTCAGGACCGATGTCGGGGTGAATGCCGGTCACGTCGGCCATACCTCCGGATCAGGTCGAAAACGCACCGTCAACTCACTACCTCGAAGATGCGCGTCCAGCACCGTACATCGCCGCAGGACGGACGCCAACCGAACTCGGCGCCGCATCCCGCCGGCGCCGACGATCAAGTCGTCGCCGACCCGGCCAAGGGTAAGCGCGCCGGAATCGATTTGCGGTAACTCTAGCCGCAGCAGGTAGACCGATTCCAGGCCGGATCCTGACTCCAGGTCCACCACGGGACGCAGCGGCCCCGGCGGTGCCGATCCGTCACGACGGCGCGCACTGTCCAGCAGCTCGGCCAACGCCTTGGCGCCGATCGGCTCACCCGCCAGATGCGGGGTAAGGACCAGCGCCACATCGCCGATGGCGGCGTCCAGTTCTTCGAGCACGGCGCGCTGCTCACCGATTCGCTCGGAATACCAGTCGAAGGCCGGATGAGAGGGCAGATCGCAGTACTCGTATGAATCATCCTGCACCAGAATCTGGTTGACGATTAATTCCTCGACGCGCACGCCCATCAACGCCAGCGAGCCCAACGTCCGGACCGCCTCGGCGGCCACCACCCGTTCCGCGGTCAGGACCAGATGTGCCGCGACTCGCGTACCGTCGGTCAGCAATGCGCTGAGCGTTTCGACGCTGCCGCTGATCCGTTCCAGCAGTTCCACCACCGCCATCGACCGGGCATCGTCGGCGACGGTGGAAAGCCTGCGATGCCGCGGCCAGCCGCGTTCGACGTACAACGCGAAGGTGGCCGGCAGGGTCAGCATCCGCAATGCGTCGGCGGTGGACGCACAGTCGACCACGATGTGGTCCCACTGCCCGGCCGCGGCCAGCTCGCCGACCTCGTGCAAGCCGAGCACCTCCTGAACACCAGGCAGTGCCGAAAGTTCTTCGGGCGCAATCTCATCCAGCTCAGATTCGGGGAAGCGCCGGCCCAGCGTGTCGACCACGGTGCGCCAGCGTGCCTCGAGCAGCGCCAGCGTGTCCAGCGCCAGCGCGTCGAGGAAGCCACCGCCGATGTCAGCCGATCCGGTGTCGAGGTCGGCGAACACTCGGACGGCGTCGCGCCGGCCGGTCGGCGAGACCGCGACACCGAGCACGTCACCCAGCGAGTGCGCTTGATCGGTGGATACCAGCAGCACCCGCTGACCGGCGCGTGCGTCACGCACGGCGGTCGCTGCCGCCAAGGTGGACTTCCCTACCCCACCCTTGCCGACGAAAAGACTGATCCGGGCAAGTGCGGGCGCTGGTGACTCACTCAGCCTCGACTCGTTTCTTCAGATCCTTCAACGCGGAGTCGATCAACCTGCGCTCGGCTTTGCGCTTGAGCAAGCCGATCATGGGCATAGCAAGGTCGAGCGAGAGCTCGTAGGTGACGTCGGTGCCAGACCCCTTGGGCGACAAGCGATATACCCCGTCAAGGGCTTTCAGCAGCGAGCTGGACACCAGCGACCAGCGCACCGATTTGCGGTCCTTCGGCCAGTCGTAGGAGAACACCAGGGTGTCCTTGAGGACCGCGGCGTCCATCACAAAGCGCGCCACCTTCACGTAGCCTTCGGCGTCGGCCTCCAGCACCTCGGCTTCCTTGTACTCACTGACCCACTCCGGGTACGAGCCGATGTCAGCGATCACATCCATGACCGTGCTGGGGTCCGCGTCGATGTAGATCGTCTGCACCGTCTTCTCCACCACCTGGTCGCTTCCTTCTCCCCCGTACGCGGTCTGCACCCTGTGGGCTGTACCGCCAGTCCACGGCAGAAACGGTACTCCCCGGTTGAACTCAGACCTGTTCAAGCACCGGAGAAACCCCCACTGGGCGGGAGCGCTCCAGCGCCGTCTTCACCTCGAAGGCCATTCTTTTGCCGGCGACCCGACGGCGGTGGGTCATTCTCCTGAGATTCATCCTGGCCAGCTGCCAGGCCGCCACGCCGGACGGCTCGGCATGCAGGAAGTAATGCAGCACCACGCCGTCCAGCGACGGTTCCAACCAGATCTCCATGGTGCCGGTGAGCCGTCCGGCCACCGCCCATCGGACTCCTTTGTCGGCGCGATCCTCGATGACCTGCAACCGCAGATCGGGCCACCACCGTCGCCAGCTGGCCGGATCGCCGACGGCGGCGCCGACTCGTGCGGGGTCGGCTGCGACAAACGTCTCGTCGGCAATTTGAACGCTGTGCACGGCCCCTAGCTTCACATATCGCGCTCGTGGCCGCATAGTCCATCCCGGCCCGCATCGTCACCGGACTAGACCCCATGGTCCGGCTCCTCAGCGGCCCATCCCGGCCCGCATCGTCACCGGACTAGGCTGAATCCAACCCGGCCACCCGGCGAAATAACTCAAGCGAGGTCAGAAGAGTGCGTGAATTCAGCGTTCCCGCCCCGTTCGCCGTGGGCGAGCACGACAACATCGTCGCCGCAGTGTTCGAATTCGAGCGCAACGACCCCGACACCGTCGTCTTTCAACGCCTGGTCGACGGGATCTGGACCGACGTTACATGCGCCGCCGCCGCCACCCAAATCCGTTTGGCCGCATTGGGTTTGATCGCACAAGGGGTGAAGGCCGGCGACCGGGTGGTTATCTTCTCGGCCACCCGCTACGAGTGGGCGATCCTCGATCTGGCGATCCTGTCGGTAGGTGCGGTCACCGTCCCGATCTACGAAACATCGTCGGCCGAACAGGTGCGCTGGGTGCTGACGGACTCGAGGGCGGTGGTGGCGTTCGCCGAAACCGACGCCCACGCGGCGATGGTCACCGAGCTCACCGGCGACTTGCCTGAGCTGCGGCGCGTGCTGCAAATCGACGGTTCGGGCGTCAACGCCCTCGAGCAACTCGAACAGGATGGCGCCTCGGTCGACCCGGCCGAGCTGACCGCCCGCGTCGAGGCGTTGCGCAGCGACGATCCGGCGACGCTGATCTACACCTCGGGCACAACCGGACGCCCGAAGGGCTGTCAGCTGACCCATTCCAACCTCGTCTATGAGACCCGCGGCGCCAAGGAAGTTCTCCCGACACTCCTTCGCAAGGGCGAGCGGCTGTTGGTTTTCCTGCCGTTGGCACACGTGCTGGCTCGCGCATTGACGCTGTGCGCCTTCCACAACAAGGTTGTCGTCGGATTCACCAGTGACATCAAGAATCTGGTGCCGATGTTCGGAGTATTCAAGCCGACGGTCGTGGTGTCGGTGCCGCGGGTGTTCGAGAAGGTCTACAACACCGCCGCGCAAAACGCGGCCAACGACGGGAAGGGCCGTATTTTCGCGATCGCAGCGCAGACCGCAGTCGACTGGAGCGAGGCGTGCGATCGCGGTGGCCCTGGTCTGCTGCTGCGGGCCAAGCACGCGCTGTTCGATCGGCTGGTGTACCACAAGCTGCGCGAGGCGCTGGGTGGTGACTGCCGCGCGTCGGTCTCGGGCGGCGCACCGCTGGGCGCCCGGCTGGGCCACTTCTACCGCGGCGTCGGTGTCACCGTCTACGAGGGCTACGGGCTGACCGAAACCAGCGCGGCGATCACCGTCAACCAGGTCGGTGCCCTGAAAGTCGGTACTGTCGGAAAGTTGTTGCCGGGCAACAGCATACGCATCGCCGACGACGGCGAGCTGCTGGTGCGAGGCGGCGTGGTGTTCCATGGCTACTGGCACAACGAGCGAGCCACCGACGAAGCGATGGAAGACGGCTGGTTCAAGACCGGTGACCTGGGCGCGGTCGACGACGACGGGTTCCTGACGATCACCGGCCGCAAGAAGGAAATCATCGTCACCGCAGGAGGAAAAAACGTCGCCCCCGCCGTACTGGAGGACCAGCTGCGGGCACATCCGCTGATCAGCCAGGCGATGGTCGTCGGGGACGCCAGGCCCTTCGTCGGGGCGCTGATCACCATTGATCCCGAGGCATTCGAAGGCTGGAAGCAGCGCAACCGCAAGCCCGCCGGAGCGCTGGTGAGCGATCTGGTCACCGACCCCGACCTGATCGCGGAGGTGGACGCGGCCGTCAAACAAGCCAACTCGGCAGTGTCGCATGCGGAGTCGATCCGGAAATTCCGCATCTTGCCCGTCGACTTCACCGAGGACACCGGCGAACTCACACCGACGCTGAAGGTCAAGCGCAAGGTGGTCGCCGAGAAGTTCGCCCACGACATCGACGCCATCTACGTCACCAGCTAACCGCGGATCAGCTCGGACAGCCTGGTGGCCAACGCATCCCATCGCCACTGCGCCATAACCCAATCCCGGCCGGCGGCGCCCATCGCGGCCGCCCGGTCGGGATCAATCAGCATCTCGGTGACGGCGTCGGCGATCTGGTTCACCGAGCGACCGTCGACCACGAGCCCAGTCTTGTTGTGCTGCACGGTCTCCGGCGCGCCACCGGAGTATCCGGCAATCACCGGTACGCCCGTTGCGGAGGCTTCCAAAAATACGATGCCCAGACCCTCGACGTCCAGCCCGGCGCCGCGGGTGCGGCACGGCATCGCGAACACATCGGCCATCGCATGGTAGGCGGGAAGCTCCGCGGCCGGGAGGCCGCCGGTGAACGTTACGTGTTCGCTAACCCGATAGCGCTCGGCTAGTCGGCGCAGGGTCTCCAGATAGGGGCCACCGCCGGCAATCACCAGCGCGGCCCCATCTACTCGCTGCCGGATTGCCGGCAGCGCCCGAATCAGCATGTCCTGACCCTTGCGCGGCACCAGCCGTGACAGGCAAAGCACCGTGGGCCGCTGGCCCAGGCGGTAGTGGGCACGCAGCGTGGCGCGGCTTGCCGGGTCGGGACGGAACCGGTCGGTGTTCACGCCGGGCGGCAGGTGCTCCAGCGCGGCCTGCGGCCCGAACGCCGACGCGAACCGCGCTCGGGTATAGCGGCTGACGAAGGTGACGACGTCGCTGTCGTCACCGATACGACGCAGCACCGACCGGGCCACCGGAAGCATCGACCAACCCACCTCGTGGCCGTGGGTGCTGGCCAGCACCCGGCTTGCGCCGGCTTGACGGGCGCGCTGCGCCAACAGCCCCAACGGCGCGGCGGCGCCGAACCATACCGTGTCGATGTCGTGTTCAGCGATCAGCCGGCGCATCCGGATGTCGACTGAAGGTGCGGGCAACATCAACGTCCCAGAATGGCGTACCACCTGATAGCCCGGGGTTTGAGCATCGAAATCGTCGGCGCCCTTCCACTGGGGCGCGTAAACGGTCATGGTGTGCTCCCCGGTGGCGGCCAGTCGATTGACCAGCTCCACCAAATACGACTGGATGCCACCGCGCCGCGGTGGAAAGTCGTTGGTTACCAGCAGGACCCGGGACACCTGCGTAGGTTAGCGGGTCAGCCACTGCTGCCAGTCGGCCAGCACACTCGGCATGTCGCCGCCCAGAACGTCGCGCATCGCGGTGGGCAGGTCGGTATGCCCGACACCACACGCAGCCCGGTAGAGGGCACGCAGCGTCGCCGCGCCGCGAGTGTCGGCGACAAAACGCGCGAACCACCATGCCCGTTCGTATCCCAACGAACGCTGCGGCCCCGGCGCAGCCAGGTCGGCGTCCGAGGGCAATTCCGTCGGTAATTGCGTCGGCTCGGGCAGCGGCGTGGGTGGCCGGGCGACGTAGTCGGCCACGCCTTCGGTCAGCCACCGAGGCGCATCCACGGCCGTGTCGGCGCGTGTCGCGTAGTGAAAAAGTTCGTGGCTCAAAACGATTCGCAATGCCGGCTCACTCATACCGACCGCCCCGGGCGCGAACACGATTCGCTGGCCGATAGCGATCCGCCGCGCCGGGTCCACCCGGTCGGCGACAGCCACCGCTGCGATGTCGGCCCACTGCGCCGCAGGCCCACCGCCCGCCTCTGTCTCGAACTGCCGCTGTGAGCCGGTGGCCACTACGGCGATATCGCGCGGCCAATCGGTCCCCCAGAATGCCTCCACCGCGTCGAAGGCCGAAACGATGTTCGCCGCAACACGGCTAAGCAAGACCTCCGATTGCGGGCCACCGAGATTGGTCATCTGCACGGTGCGGTCGGCGGCAACCATGATCCGCAGCGCTGACGTACCGACCGCCGCAGGTGACGCCGGGTGAGCGGTTTGCGCCGGTGCTGCACTCCCCTGGCCGACTATTGACACGGCGGCGAAGACCAGTTCGGTGGCTAGGGCGCAGGCAAGCAGCCAGCGGCGACGGTCAGTCCGTCGGCGGTCAGTAGCGGCGAGCGTCGTAGATCGGGCCGGACGAATTCATCGGCACCACCCGCACCGGCACGCCGTAGGTGGACGAATGGACCATCAGGCCGTCACCGATGTAGAGGCCGGCATGAGATGCGTCGGAATAGAAGGTCAGCACGTCACCGGGCTGCAGGTCCGACAGCGAGACCGGCTGCCCGCCGTGGGCCATCGCCTGGCTGGAATGCGGCAACGCAATGCCGGCCTGCTGGAATGCCCACATCACCAATCCGGAGCAGTCGAACCCGCCGGGCGCGGCGCCACCCCAGGCGTACGGCGCGCCGACCTGGGTCAACGCGGCCTGAACAGCGATAGCGCCCTGACCACTCCCCGGCCCGGCGCCGAATCCAGGCCCAGGACCACCCGGCTGCCCGCCGCCCGGCGGTAACGCCTCTGGCGCGGGAGCGGCGGCGGCCATGGCCGCCGGTGGCGGCGGCACTGGCCCAGGCGCGGCCAGCGCGGTGCGCTGGTTGGGACTCAGCGCCAGGTACTGCGACTTGACGATGGCGATCTGCAGCTGCAGCCGGCTCTGCTTGGACTGCAGGCTCGCGCGCACTGCGGCGGCCTGCTCGGCCGCGGTCTTGGCGTCAGCGGCCGATTTCGCGGATGCCGTTTCGGCCTGGGTGGCCTGCTCCCGGGTGGCGCGGTAATCGGCCATCTGCGCGAGCATCGCGGTGGACATCACCCGCTGCACGGCCAGCTTGCCGATCAGCTGCTGCGGCGACTCGGCGGTGAAGATGGCGTTCATGCCGTCGGTGCGGCCACCCATGTACATCGCTGCCGCAAACTTGTCGACACCGGCCTGAAAAGTTGCCAGTCGCGACTTCGCAGCGTCGGCGGCAGCAAAGTCATCGTTGTGCTTTTTCTCGGCGGCCTGCTGCGCAGCCAGCTTGTTGTTGAGGTCGAGCTGCGCGCTGTGCATCGCTTCGGTGGTCTGCTCAGCCTGCCGCGACAACTCAGTGAGCTTTGCCATCGAGTCATTAGCGGGGTCAGCCAGCACATTGCTGGCGGCAACTCCGGAGAGGGCGACGAACCCAATCACCGCTCCAACAGCAAAGCGGATCGCCGCGCGCAAACGCGCGCTTCCACCGTTATGCCCCAACCCCAAGACTTTGCATCCTTACAACCCGTCGGCGCCACCGCCGAGTCTGCTTTAGGTCTCAGTTAGGTTACGAAACGGCATCGAGGTTGTCCCGCGTTACAGTTGAAATCTGGCTGTTTTCTTAATCATCCAAGGTTGTTAGGCCACCCCGGGGTCGCTGTTGGTGGATCGGGACCAGCCGCAGTCTCGGAGCCAGTCCCGCGTCGGCGAGCACCTCTAAAGCGACGCGCTCATCCTCCAGCAAAGTTTCCGGTACCCCGAGTATCACGCTGACGACGCAGTCACGGCATCCGGGACCGCGCACTGCACAGTCGTCACAGTCGATTACCACGGGTTCTCCCGCCTCGGACGGGACTACCGCCGCCCGGTCGGCCTCGTTGGTGTGCGACATCAGGCTGGTCCTCTCGGTCTTCGTGGTGGCCTTGGCGCCACGTTAACCGCGGGCACCGACATGTCTCGCCCGCGCCGTTGGGTGCGACGCGCCGCGGGAGAATCCGCGCAGTGTCGGTGCGACTGCTTAACGTCGCGGCCGTGGGCACGTCCGCTGCCGAGCAGCTCAGCCTCCCCGACCTGGACGGGGCTGCCGAAATGTCGCTGCGCGAGATCACCTTCGTGGTCGTGGACCTGGAGACCACCGGCGGGCGCATGACCGCCGGTGACGGAACGGCTGCCGACGCCATCACCGAAATCGGGGCGGTCAAGGTACGTGGCGGTGTGGTACTGGGCGAGTTCGCCACCCTTGTCGACCCGCAGCGCAGCATCCCGCCGCAGATCGTGCGGCTGACCGGCATCACCACGGCGATGATGTGCGCCGCACCGACCATAGACGCGGTGCTGCCGATGTTTTTCGAATTCGCCCGCGGAGCGGTGCTAGTAGCTCACAATGCCAGGTTCGATATCGGGTTTTTGCGGGCCGCCGCCAACCGTTGCGGTATGCGATGGCGGCGACCGGAGGTGCTGTGCACCGTTCAGCTGGCCCGCAGGGTGCTCAGCCGCGAGGATGCCCCCAGCGTGCGGCTGGCAGCGCTGGCGCGGCTGTTCGCGGTGGCCAGCGAGCCCACCCACCGGGCACTCGACGACGCGCGGGCCACCGTCGATGTGTTGCACGCGCTCATCGAGCGAGTGGGCAATCAAGGTGTGCACACGTACGCCGACCTGCGCTCGTATCTACCCAACGTGACGCCCGCCCAGCGACGCAAGCGAGTGCTGGCCGAGGGATTGCCGCGTCGGCCCGGGGTTTACCTGTTTCGTGGACCGGCGGGCGAGGTGCTCTACGTCGGCACCGCAATTGATTTGCGGCGCAGGGTAAGTCAGTACTTCAACGGCTCAGATCAGCGCACTCGGATCAGGGAGATGGTCGCGCTGGCAGGCGCCGTCGAGCACGTCGAATGCGCACACGCGCTAGAAGCCGGTGTCCGCGAACTGCGGATGCTGGCCGCGTATGCCCCGCCGTACAACCGCCGGTCGCGATTCCCGCACCGCTGGTGGTGGGTGGTGCTGAGCGACGAGGCCTTCCCCCGATTTTCGGTCGTGCGAACGCCGCGCCACGATCGCGCCGTCGGGCCGTTCCGCTCCCGCGCCGACGCCGTCGACACCGCCGCGCTGCTGGCCCGGTTCACCGGCGTGCGCACCTGCACCAAGCGGCTGGCCCGTTCGGTGCTGCACGGACCGGCCTGCCCGCAGCATGAGGTCGCGCCGTGTCCCGCGGCTCGCGATGTGACCGCCGGCCAGTACGCCGCGGCGGTCGCTCGTGCCGCGGCGTTGATCGACGGTCTGGACAACACGGCGTTGGCCACTGCCGTCCAGCAGATCGGTGGCCTCGCCGAGCGTCAGCGCTACGAGAGCGCTGCCCGGCTACGTGACCATACGGTGGCCGCGGTGGAGGTGCTCTGGCACGGCCAGCGCCTGCGTGCGCTCGCAGCGCTGCCGGAGCTGGTGGCCGCTGCCCCCGACGGCCCCGATGGTCGGGGCGGCTGGCAGCTGGCCGTGATCCGCTACGGCCAGCTCGCCGCGGCAGGCAGTGCCCGCCGCGGGGTGCCGCCGATGCCCGTCGTCGACGCCATCCGGGCAGGCGCGCAGGTGGTCCTGCCGCAGTCCGCCCCGCTGGGCGGCGCGCTGGTGGAGGAGACGGCGCTGATCGCGCGCTGGCTGGCCGCGCCGGGAGTGCGCATCGTGAGTGCCACCGGCAACGACGATGCAGAGCGAAGCGATGAGGTGGGGGCACCTCGCAAGATCACCGGCTCCGACGAAGCCACCGGCTGGTGTTCGCCGTTGGGGTCCGCGGGGCCGTGGGCCGGGTGGGCCGCGTCGGCACGCTCGGCGCGGGTCGCCGCCGAACAAGCCGTGACCAGCTGGGACTCAGAGCTGCTGGCCGAACCGCACCCATCGCGCGAGCAGCTGTTCGGCCGCGCCGCTGTCGATCGCGTCGGTAGCGCGGCTCAGCCCGTCTTCCCACGCCGGCAGCCACTCGGCGCGGCTGGATAGCCCGGCGTGTGCCACGATCGCGCCCGCGGCGTTGAGCACGACGGCGTCGCGCACCGGGCCCCTGGCGCCGGCAAGCACCGAGCGCGCCTCCGCCGCGTTGGCCGTCGCATCGCCGCCCAGCAAGTCATCAAGATCGGCGCGAGCGAACCCGAACCCGGCGGGGTCGAATGTCAGCTTGTCCACGGTGCCGGCCCGCACCCGCCAGATCGTGCTGGTCGTGGTGGTGGTGAGCTCATCGAGGCCGTCGTCGCCGTGTACCACCAGAACGCTGGACTGGCGAGCGGCGAAGACCCCGGCCATCACCTCGGCCAGGTCGGCGAACGCGCAGCCGATCAGCCCGGCTCGTGGTCGCCCCGGATTGGTAAGTGGCCCAAGGAGATTGAAGACCGTCGGCACGCCGACTTCACGTCTTGCCACCGACGCGTGCCGGTACGAGGGATGAAACTGCGGCGCAAAGCAGAACCCGATCCCCACTTCGGCGACACTGCGTGCGACGTCGTCGGGATCCAGATCGATGCGCACCCCCAGCGCCTCGAGGGTGTCGGCACCGCCGGCAAGCGAGGAGGCCGCCCGGTTGCCGTGCTTAACCACCGGCACGCCGGCCGCCGCCACCACGATCGCCGCCATGGTCGACAGGTTGACGGTGCTGACCCCATCGCCGCCGGTGCCGACCACATCGACGGTGTCGGTTCCGATCTGTTCGGTGGGCAGCCGACGTGCGTGCTGCAGCATCACGTCGGCCAGCTCGGTGACCTCTGCAGCTGTCGGAACCTTCATCTTGAGCGCTACGGCGAAGGCTGCGATCTGCGCCGGCGTCGCGGACCCGGTCATGATCTGCTCCATGGCCCAGCCGGCTTGTCCGCGTGGCAGGTTCTGCCCCGCGGTCAAAGTCGTGAGGACCCGCGGCCACGACAGCACCTCGTCCGGGGGCCGCTGGGACGACCCGGAAGATGACACCGCCACACCGCAGATGGTCCCATGGTGATTGCCCGCGCGGCGCAGCCGGGCGCAGCGGGTCGCCACACCAGAGCCCGGCCGATCGCAGCCGGGCGCAGCCGGCGGATCCAGGTGAATTCCGCTCGCCAATTTCCGCCCCGGGTGGAGGTCGACAACTACAAAGCGTCATACTTGCGGATGTGACGAGTGCGGTAGGGACCTCGGGTACTGCTATCACGGCGCGCGTACATTCGCTCAACCGCCCCAACATGGTCAGTGTCGGCACCATAGTCTGGCTTTCCAGCGAATTGATGTTCTTTGCCGGGCTGTTCGCGTTCTACTTCACCGCGCGCGCCCAGGCCGCCGGGAACTGGCCGCCCCCGCCGACCGAGCTGAACCTCTACCAGGCCGTCCCGGTCACGCTGGTGCTGATCGCCTCATCGTTTACCTGCCAGATGGGGGTCTTCGCGGCCGAGCGCGGCGACGTGTTCGGGCTGCGCCGCTGGTATGTGCTCACCTTTGCGATGGGATTGTTCTTTGTCCTGGGACAGGGCTACGAGTACCGCCACCTGATGAGCCACGGCACCACCATCCCCAGCAGCGCATACGGCAGCGTCTTCTACCTGGCCACCGGCTTCCACGGACTACACGTCATCGGCGGGCTGATCGCGTTCATTTTCCTGCTGGCCCGCACCACGATGAGCAAGTTCACGCCGGCGCAGGCGACCGCCTCGATCGTCGTCTCCTACTACTGGCACTTCGTCGACATCGTGTGGATCGCCCTGTTCGCCACGATTTATTTCATCCGATGACCAGCGCGCGTGAGAACAGGAGTGCTCGGTTGAAAAGACTGGGGTTGACCCGATCGCTTAATGACCGGGCGCGGCGTCGCCTGCGTCGTCGTTTGTCGGCGGGACTGCTGCTGTTGGTGGCACTTTCGGCGGCCGGCGGGCTGGCCGCGGTCTTGACCCCCAGCCCTCAAGTGGCTGTCGCCGACGAGTCGTCCTCGGCACTGCTGCGCACCGGCAAGCAGCTTTTCGACACCTCGTGCGTGACGTGCCACGGCGCGAACCTGCAGGGCGTTCCGGACCGGGGACCGAGCCTGATCGGCGTGGGCGAGGCAGCGGTCTACTTCCAGGTGTCTTCCGGCCGGATGCCGGCGATGCGCGGAGAGGCCCAGGCGGCCCGCAAAGACCCGATTTTCGACGGCCCGCAGGTCGATGCGCTGGGTGCCTACGTGCAAGCCAACGGCGGCGGCCCCACCGTGGTGCGCAACCCCGACGGCAGTGTCGCGATGCAATCGCTGCGCGGTGACGACGTTGGCCGTGGCGGCGACTTGTTCCGGCTCAACTGCTCGTCATGCCACAACTTCACCGGTAAGGGCGGCGCGCTGTCGTCGGGCAAGTTCGCGCCCGACCTGGAGCCGGCCAACGAGCAGCAGATCCTCGACGCCATGCTGACCGGTCCGCAGAACATGCCGAAGTTCTCCGACCGTCAGCTTTCCTTCGATGCCAAGAAAGACATCATCGCCTACGTGAAATCCGTTACTGAGGAACACAGTCCGGGCGGCAACGGCCTGGGGGGGTTCGGCCCCGCCCCCGAGAGCATGGCGATGTGGCTCATCGGGATGGTCGCCATCATCGGAGCGGCACTCTGGATCGGATCACGATCGTGACCGCCGCGACAACGAGAGGAGTAGCGATGAGGTGGGGATACCTCCCGCTCGCGGGGGAGAGCGGCGCCCAATGACCGACGCCAGCGGACCGCCCACCGACGCCGAACTGAACGCCATGTCGCGCGAGGAACTCGTTGCGCTGGGCGGCCGGATCGACGATGTGGAAACCGTCTACAAGGAACCGCGGTGGCCGGTAGCCGGCACCAAGGCCGAGAAGCGAGCCGAGCGCCAGGTAGCGACCTGGCTTTTGCTGGGTGGGTTCTTCGGGTTCGCGCTGCTGCTGGTTTTCTTGTTCTGGCCATGGGAGTACAAGTCGCACGAGGAGCACGGCAGCTTCTTGTACTCGCTGACCACCCCGCTCTACGGCCTGACGTTCGGGCTGTCGGTTCTGTGCATCGCCGTGGGCGCGGTGCTGTTCCAGAAAAAGTTCATCCCCGAAGAGATTTCGATCCAGGACCGCCACGACGGCGCGGGCTCCGGGTCGCGTGAGATCGACCGCAAGACCGTGGTCGCCAACCTGACCGACGCTTTCGAGGGTTCGACGCTGCGGCGTCGCAAACTGATCGGCCTGTCACTGGGCGTCGGGCTCGGCGCGTTCGGGCTCGGCACCCTGGTGGCATTTGCCGGCGGTCTGATCAAGAACCCGTGGAAACCGGTGGTGCAGACCGCCGACGGCAAGAAAGCCGTGCTGTGGACATCAGGCTGGACCCCGCGCTACCACGGCGAGACCATCTACGTGGCCCGGGCCACCGGCGAAAGTCTGGGAGCGCCATTCGTCAAGATGCGGCCCGAAGACATCGATGCCGGCGGCATGGAGACGGTCTTCCCGTGGCGCGAGTCCGACGGTGACGGCACCACGGTGGAATCACACGAAAAGCTGACAGCCATCCTGACCGCCGTCCGCAACCCGGTGATGTTGATCCGCATCAAGCCCGCCGACATGTCGAGAGTGGTGAAGCGCAAGGGTCAGGAGAGCTTCAACTTCGGTGAGCTGTTCGCCTTCACCAAGGTCTGCTCGCATTTAGGTTGTCCCTCTTCGCTTTACGAGCAGCAGTCCTATCGCATCCTGTGCCCGTGCCACCAGTCGCAGTTCGACGCATTGCATTACGCCACACCGATTTTCGGGCCGGCCGTGCGCGCGTTGGCACAGCTGCCCCTCACCATTGACGCCGACGGGTATCTCGTCGCCAACGGCGATTTCATCGAGCCCGTCGGACCGGCATTTTGGGAGCGCACAACATCATGAGTCCGAAACTGAGTCCGCCTAAACCGCCCAAGATCGGCGACGTCCTGGCCCGTCAAGGCGAGGACATCGACTCGCGCTATCACCCGTCGGCTGCGGTGCGCCGCCAACTCAACAAGGTCTTCCCGACGCACTGGTCGTTCCTGCTCGGCGAGATCGCGATGTACAGCTTCATCATCCTGCTGTTGACCGGTGTCTACCTGACGCTGTTCTTCGACCCCTCCATGAACGACGTCACCTACAACGGCGTCTATCAGCCGCTGCGCGGCGTGCAGATGTCGAAGGCCTATGCGTCGACGCTCGACATCAGCTTCGAGGTGCGCGGCGGCCTGTTCGTCCGCCAGATCCATCACTGGGCTGCGCTGATGTTCTCCGCCGCGATCATGGTGCATTTGGCCCGCATCTTCTTCACCGGCGCGTTTCGGCGGCCCCGCGAAACCAACTGGGTTATCGGTTCGCTCTTACTGATCCTGTCCATGTTCGAGGGGTATTTCGGCTACTCGCTGCCCGACGATTTGCTGTCCGGCATTGGGCTGCGGGCCGCGCTGTCCTCGATCACGTTGGGTATGCCGGTGATCGGCAGCTGGTTGCACTGGGCCCTGTTCGGCGGTGACTTCCCCTGTGGCGGTGCGGGGGACGACTGCACCGCGGCGGGCTACATCATCCCACGCCTGTATTCCCTGCACATCCTGCTGATACCCGGCATCATGCTGGCGCTGATCGGCGCGCATCTGGCAATGGTGTGGTTCCAGAAGCACACCCAGTTTCCTGGACCCGGCCGCACCGAGCACAACGTCGTCGGCGTGCGGGTGATGCCGGTGTTCGCGGTCAAATCCGGCGCCTTCTTCGCGCTGACCACCGGCATTCTCGGCCTGATGGGCGGCCTGCTGCAGATCAACCCCATCTGGAACCTCGGGCCCTACAAGCCATCTCAAGTCTCAGCAGGCAGCCAGCCGGACTTCTACATGATGTGGACCGAAGGCCTGGCCCGTATCTGGCCGGGGTGGGAGTTCTACATCGGCCACCACACCATTCCGGCAGTGGTCTGGGTCGCGATTATCATGGGCCTGGTTTTCGCGCTGCTGATCGTCTATCCGTTCCTGGAGAAGGTGTTCAGCGGTGACCGCGCGCACCACAACCTGTTGCAGCGCCCGCGTGATGTGCCAGTGCGGACCTCGATCGGCGCCATGGCGATCGCCTTCTACATGGTGCTCACCCTGAGCGCGATGAACGACGTCATCGCGCTGAAATTCCACATCTCGCTCAATGCGACGACCTGGATCGGGCGCATCGGCATGATCGTGCTGCCGCCGATCGTCTACTTCATCACCTACCGGTGGGCTATCGGCTTGCAGCGCAGCGACCGCGCGGTGCTCGAGCACGGCATCGAAACCGGCATCATCAAACGGCTGCCGCACGGCGCCTACATCGAACTGCACCAGCCACTGGGCCCCGTCGACGACCACGGCCACCCGTTGCCGCTGGAATATCAGGGCGCCCCGGTGCCCACCAAGATGAACAGACTCGGCTCGGCCGGCTCCCCCGGCTCCGGCAGCTTCCTGTTCGCCGACCCCGCCTCCGAGGACGCCGCACTCTCCGAAGCCCACCACGCCGCCGAGCAACGCGCCCTCACCGCACTGCGGGAGCACCAGGACGGCAGCAACGGCTCACCGAACGGCCAGAACGGCCACCACTAGCGGGAGCTTATGCGGCAAGCGTGCGGCGTAGCTGCCGCACCTGTAGCCACGGGGCCACCGGCATGATCAGCGTGACGAATCCGGCGATCCCGTAGCTGGTCCAGGAGAAGGCATCGTGGCCGATGGCCATCAGGTAGGTTGCCGCCGCAACCGCGAGCAGCGCCACCCCCATGGTGCCCACCAGAGCGGCGGTGCCACGCAGCCAGACGCGGTCCACCGCCGCGTCCGGCAACGCCGACCGTAACGTGGTCAACCGCTCGGTACGGCCCTGCCGGGTCACGGTCGATACGGCCGTGTGCCCACTCGCCGTGCGTGCCGATACCCTCGCCGATCGCGCGACTGGCCCATCCCGGGTGGTGCGCCGGGCGCGCAGCAGCATCGGGATCGCCGCGAGGATGACCAGCGCGGAGATCACGATGATGGCGTAGAGCACCGACGAGGTGTGCGGATTTCCTCTTGGATCGTGGAAGCCCCGGCCCAGGTCCATCAGGGCGACGATGGCGGCCACGCTCATCCCCACCAACGCCAGCCAGACGGCCGCGCACGCCCCGACCAGGATGCGGTCGGCGGTATCCGGCGCGATCCTGCTCCGCGCGCCCCACACTTGCGAGTACCGGTCGACCATCAGCAGTTCGTCTGCGGTTGGTTGTTCTCATTCGACGACAACACCTTGCCGTCGCTGGTGGTGATCGAGCAGTTGAGCTTGCTCAACCGCAGCAAGCTGGACGCCTCGATCGAACCGACGTCGGACGTTGAGATCGGTGTGAGTGTGATCGTCCACGGGATATACACGTTGTTCAGGATCCGTCGCATTCCGGAGGCGTCGGTGTAGGTGATCGTGATCTGGTCGAACGGCGCCTTGGTACCGGTCACCGAATAGGTGACCTGCCGAGGTGTGGCGGGAGCAGGAGCGCCGCCAGGCGGCGGGGCGGCTGTGCCCGGCGCCGGCGGCGCCGGAGCCGGAGCCGGAGCGGGCGGCGGGGGCGCCGGAGCCGGAGCGGGCGGCGGCGGTGGCGGCGGGGCCTCGCTGGTCGGCGGAGGCGGTGGCGGCGGCGCCTCGCTGGTCGGCGGCGGAGGCGCGGGTGGCGGCGTTGTGACGATGATCTCGTCCTGCTGCGGCGGCGTCGACGTGGGCGCGGTGCTGGGCGTGGCCAACTGGTTGGTGTCGGTGCGAACGAACAGCAGCGACATGGATACCACCAGGGCGATCGCCGCGCCAATTGCGGCGACGCCGACGATCCACGGCCAGCGCGGCGTGGTGGCTTCCTGATCGGCTAACTCGTCGTAGCTCTCGTAGTCGTAGAGGTCGAGGTCGGCCGGCACATAGGGGCCGCTGGTGACGTGTTCGGACTCCGGCGCCGAATACGCCCGGGAGTAGATATCGGTCTGGGCCGTCTCGGCGTCCTGCTCGATCCGCTCCCCCGCCAAGCCTTCGCCGAATTCGCCGCCGCCCGCCTCGAATTCGCTGTCGCCTTCGCTGGGCTCGACGCCTGGTTCCAGTTCTTCGGACTCCGGTCCTGGTGGATTGGGCCCGCTCATGTCTGCCTGTCCTGTCCGACTACTTCACCGGCGCGCGCAGCACCGGGGCTGTGTCGTTGAGCGCGCGCTCTGATGTTCCTCATTGTGCCTTGCGAAACCCTACCCAACCGGTGCCTGCGCGGCATTCTCGGTGAACGGGTCACGGATCAACTGATGCCCTGATTGTGACCTTCGCCGGCGCCGACTAGTGCTTCTCCGGACCGAGGTAGTACTCGAAGACCAACCCGGCCGCCGAACTCAGGATGAACACCACACCGGCGACGATCAACCACGGCAGCCACAACGCAATGCCAACCGCTGCTACCGAGGCCGACAGCGCGACCAGAATCGGCCACCAGCTATGCGGGCTGAAGAAACCCAGTTCACCTGCGCCGTCGCTGATCTCAGCGCCCTCGTAGTCCTCGGGACGGGTGTCGAGCCGGCGCGCAACGAAACGGAAGAAGGTCGCCACGATCAGCGCCATCCCCGAGGTCAGCGCGAGCGCCGTCGTACCCGCCCACTCGATGCCGCCCGTGGCGAACAAGCTGCTCAGCACGCCATAAAGCACCGCACAGAAGACGAAGAACGCGGCCACGAATTCGAACAGCCTGGCTTCGATATGCATTGGGGCTTCCTAGTTACTCGCTTGGGGCGCATGCTCGCCGCGGCGGGTCTCGAACGGATGCGTGGTCACCGCGAGCGGCGACTGGGCGATCGCCTGCAAGGCCTGGGCATTGGTCTTTCCGGCGATCCGCTGCTGCAGGTAGGCCTTGAAGTCGTTGGGCTGCACCACCCGGACCTCGAAGTTCATCATCGAGTGATATGTGCCGCACATCTCAGCGCACCGGCCGACGAAGGCGCCTGTCCGGTTGATTTCAGCGACCTGGAAGACGTTCACCGAATGGTTTTCATGCGGAAAGGGCATCACGTCGCGCTTGAACAGGAACTCCGGCACCCAGAATGCGTGGATGACGTCAGCTGATGCCAGCTGGAACTCGATTCGCTTGCCCGCAGGCAGCACCAGTACCGGGATCTCGGTGCTGGTGCCCACCGTCTCGACCTTGTCGTAGTTCAGATAGCTGCGGTCTTCCATGTTGATTCCATGGTCGGGACCGGGAAGCTCCTCGCCCTGCTTGTTCCGGGCTTCCGACTTGGCAACCACCGCTGCTTTGCGGACCGGGTCGGTGCCGTCGTATTTGAGCGTGCCGTCCTTGAAATCGACCTTCTGGTAACCGAACTTCCAGTTCCACTGGAATGACGTGACGTCGACCACGACCTCCGAGTCGGAGGCCAGGCGCAGCATCTTCTCCTGCACCACCACGGTGAAGTAGAACAGCACCGAAATGATCAGGAACGGCGTCACGGTAAGCACCAGCTCCAACGGCATGTTGTAGCCGAACTGGCGCGGCAATTCGGTGTCGGTGGCTTTCTTGCGGTGAAACGCGCTGGACCAGAAGATCAGGCCCCAGACGACGACGCCGACCACCAGCGACGCGATCACTGCGCCGATCCACAGCTGCCGGTTGAAGTCGGCCTCCGGGGTGATGCCCCTCGGCCAGCCCATGCCCAAGACCTCCGACCAACTGCATCCGCTCAGCGTGGCCGCTAGCATGCCCAGCACGGCGGCCAGCACCGGCAGCCGAAGCCGGCGGGAGCCTGCGAAGCGGCTTCCCAACAAGCCCGGCGAACGGCCTGGTCCGCGAGGTGTCACTGTGGCGCCTCCTGAATCACAAGCTGGACCGACAGCAAGCATGTCGAATACTACGCAGCGTAGACCACGCCGCGCAGTGAAGCCGTGCCGGAGTCCCCGCGTCGGGCGCTGCCTGACCGGCTCAGCCGCGACCTGCGGCAGCGCCGAGCCCACCGCGGTGCGGCATACTTGGCGCGATGTGTGGACTGCTGGCCTTCGTGAGTGCTGCGGCTGGCGGTGATTCGTTGGATTCGGCCCGCGATACGGCCGATGCCGTGGCTCACGCATCGCACCTGATGCGCCACCGCGGACCCGACGAGCCGGGCACCTGGGCCGATCCGGCCAGGACTGTCGTGTTCGGTTTCAACCGGCTGTCCATCATCGACATCGCCCATTCGCATCAACCGCTGCGCTGGGGGCCGCCGGAAAGTCCCGGCCGGTATGAGTTGGTGTTCAACGGCGAGATCTACAACTACCTGGAGCTGCGGGCCGAGCTCGCCGAGCGCCACGGCGCCGTGTTCGCCACCGACGGCGACGGCGAGGCCATCGTCGCCGCCTATCACTATTGGGGCGCCGGCGCCCTGACCCGGCTGCGGGGCATGTTCGCCTTCGCGCTGTGGGACAACGTCGCGGGCGAATTATTCTGCGCGCGCGACCCTTTCGGCATCAAACCGCTGTTCATGGCGACTGGGACCGGTGGCACGGCGGTAGCCAGCGAAAAGAAATGTCTCCTGGAACTGGCCGACCTGATCGGATTCGACACCGCAATCGACTTGCGCGCTGTACAGCACTACACGGTGCTGCAGTATGTGCCCGAACCGGAGACCCTGCATCGCGGCGTGCGCCGGCTCGAGTCCGGCTGTTACGCGCGGATTCGTCCCGGCACGGCCGCACCGGAGACCACCCGCTACTTCGTGCCGCGCTTCACCGCGACACCGATCACCCGGGAGACCGAGCAGGCCCGCTACGAGGAGATCACCGCGGTCCTGGAGGACTCGGTGGCCAAGCACATGCGCGCCGACGTCACCGTTGGCGCCTTTCTGTCGGGCGGCATCGACTCGACGGCGATCGCGGCGCTGGCCATCCGGCACAACCCCCGGCTGATCACGTTCACCACCGGGTTCGAGCGTGAGGGATTCTCTGAGATCGACGTCGCGGTGGCGTCGGCGGAGGCGATCGGTGCGCGGCACGTCGCCAAGGTGGTCGCTCCCGACGAGTTCGTCGCCGCCTTACCCGAAATCGTTTGGTATCTCGACGAGCCGGTGGCCGACCCTGCGCTGGTGCCGCTCTTCTTCGTCGCCCGCGAGGCTCGGAAGCACGTCAAGGTGGTGCTGTCCGGGGAGGGCGCCGACGAGCTTTTCGGCGGCTACACCATTTACCGAGAGCCGTTGTCGCTCAAGCCCTTCGACTACCTGCCCGGCCCGCTGCGGCGTTCGGTGGGCAAGATGTCCAAACCGCTGCCCGAGGGCATGCGCGGCAAAAGCCTGCTGCACCGCGGATCGCTGACGCTCGAAGAGCGTTACTACGGCAACGCCCGTAGCTTCTCCGACGCGCATTTGCGCGACGTGCTGCCCGGGTTTCGCCCCGACTGGACGCACACCGACGTGACGGCGCCGCTGTACGCCGAATCAGCGGGCTGGGACCCGGTAGCCCGCATGCAGCACATCGACTTGTTCACCTGGTTGCGTGGCGACATTCTGGTCAAGGCCGACAAGATGACGATGGCAAACTCGCTGGAACTGCGGGTGCCGTTTCTGGATCCCGAGGTGTTCGCGGTCGCATCCCGACTGCCCGTGCAGGCCAAGATCACCCGCACCACTACGAAGTACGCGCTGCGGCGCGCACTGGAGCCCATCGTTCCGCCGCATGTGCTCAACCGGCCGAAACTGGGCTTCCCGGTACCGATCCGGCACTGGCTGCGTACCGGCCCGCTGCTGGAGTGGGCGCATGAAATGGTGAACTCCTCCGCAACCGACCAACTGATCGACGTATCCGCTGTTCGCCGGATGCTAGACGAACACCGTTGCGGCACAACCGATCACAGTCGCAGGCTGTGGACGCTACTGATCTTTATGCTGTGGCACGCGATCTTCGTCGAGCACAGCGTGGTGCCGCAGATCAGCGAGCCGTCCTACCCGGTGCAGCTATGAGTGCCGAGCGGTCCCCCGCAAGCGGGAGGTGCCCCAGCAAAGCCCCCGACACGCCGGGGCGGCAAGGGCTTTTACGCCTGCTCGGCAGGCTTGGCCAGTAAGGCGCTGATCTCGGTGGCAGCGTCGTCGCCGTAAGCATTCGCTAAACGCGTCTTGGCGACTTCGCGATCCCACTTCCACTCCTGAGTCCCGGTCGACTCCAGCACTAGCACGGCCACCAGTGATCCGAGCTGAGCCGAGCGCTCCAGGCTTAGCCCGGCAGTACGGCCGGTCAGGAAACCGGCCCGGAACGCGTCGCCGACGCCGGTGGGGTCGGTCTGGCTGGTCTCGGGCACCACGCCGACGTGGATGGTCGTGCCGTCGCGGTCCACGATGTCGACGCCCTTGGCGCCGAGCGTGGTCACCCGCAGGTCGACCTTCTCCAGCACATCGGCCTCCGACCAGCCGGTTTTGGACAGCAACAGCTCCCACTCGTAGTCGTTCGTGAACAAGTACGCGGCGCCGTCGATGAGCTTGTTGATCTCGTCGCCGGACAGCCGGGGCAACTGCTGCGACGGGTCGGCGGCGAACGCCAGGCCGAGCTTGCGGCACTCCTCGGTGTGCACCACCATGGCGTCGGGGTCATTAGCCCCGATGATGACCAGGTCCGGCTTGCCGATTGATGAGACGACCTCGGCGAGCTTGATGTTGCGCGCCTCTGACATCGCACCCGGGTAGAACGACGCGATCTGGGCCATCTCGAGGTCGGTGGTGCAGACGAAACGCGCGGTATGCGCGGTTTGTGAAACCAAGACGTGGTCGGTGTTGACGCCGTGGGCCTGCAGCCAGTGGCGGTAGTCGGCAAAATCGTCGCCGGCCGCGCCGACCAGGGCAGCGTCGCCGCCGAGAACCCCGATGGCGTAGGCGATGTTGCCGGCGACACCGCCGCGGTGGATCACAAGGTCGTCGACGAGGAAGCTGAGCGAAACCTTCTGCAGGTGATCGGCGAGCAGCTGTTCGGAGAACCGGCCCGGGAACCGCATCAGATGGTCGGTTGCAATGGAACCGGTCACCGCGATCGTCACGAAAAATCCACCCTTCGTTCGTAAGTTCGGCTAGCTAAGCTTACCCACGGGTGGTGGCCGCCGCTGCGGCGCGGGGCGAGGGCCGCTAGCCTCCAAAGGGAGAACCTCGCTGCGACAGACGTCGTTCAGGGTCATCCAGCCCCGATACCCGAGGAGTACCGCCTATGCCCGGTCCGTATTCGCCGAACCACCGTCTCGGCGCCGACGGACCGCCGTTCAACGACCCCCATCCCAGCCAGCCCATCCCCGGCCCGCCGGCCTACACCGTGCCGCCAGTGGGCGAGGCGGCCGAAGCAGCACCCCCGTCGGCCGCATATCCGGGGCTGCTGCCGCCGCCGGTGCCGTACCCGAACCGCCGCCGTCGAACAGTGGTGCTCGGCGCTGTGGTGGCGTTGGTCCTGATCGCCGGGTTGATCGCCGCGATCCTGCACGGTTCGCGCGGCGGCTCGACCACCCCGACCGGCGCGATCTCTGACGCCACGGCAAAAACGGCGATTCAGGGCTACCTGGACGCGCTGCAGCAGCGCGACATCGAAACCATCGCGCGCAACGCGCTGTGCGGCATCTACGACGCCGTTCGAGACCGACGCTCGGATCAGGCACTCGCCAAACTGAGCAGCGACGCGTTCCGCAAGCAGTTCTCCGAGGCGCAGGTGACCTCGGTCGACAAGATCGTGTACTGGTCGAACTACCAGGCCCAGGTGTTGTTCAGCATGCGCGTCAAGCCCGGCACCGGTGGCGCGCGGCGAGAGCAGGTCCAGGGCATCGCGCAGTTACTTACCCAGCACAACCAGGTGCTGGTGTGCTCCTACGTGCTGCGAACCGCAGGCAGCTACTAAGGACAGCTACCAGATACGCCGAGGTAACTGCGTCAGTTGAAGGAGTCGCCGCAGGCGCACGAGCCGGTGGCGTTCGGGTTGTCGATGGTAAAGCCCTGCTTCTCGATGGTGTCGACGAAGTCGATGGACGCGCCCTGCACGTAGGGCGCGCTCATCCGGTCGACAGTCAGCGTCACGCCGCCGAATTCCGCGGTCAGGTCACCGTCGAGTGCGCGGTCGTCGAAGAACAAGTTGTACCGCAAACCCGCGCATCCCCCAGGCTGAACTGCGATACGCAGCGCCAGGTCGTCGCGTCCCTCCTGCTCCAGCAGTGACTTCGCCTTGGCTGCCGCGGCGTCGGTCAAGATCACGCCGTGGCTCGCGGTAGCTGACCCTGTGGCGGCTGACTCGTCCTGAACAGTCATTGCGTCTCCCTATAAGTGCCTACATGCCCAAATCGTTCTCGGGTCGATGGGTGGGCCTTTTCACTCAGGTCCCCGAGGTATCGGGCCCCCGCGGAAAACACCCACCTCTTCAAAGATACCTTGTTGAGCCTCTATTCCCGAGTCGCGCCGCCACATAAGAGGCAAGGCCCATTAGCTGGTTGGCGGCGTCGGCCAGAGCCAGCCGCACTGAACCGGCGTAGTCGGCGATCGCGTAGGCCGCCAAAATGCCCTCCGATCGCAGCGCCCGACGGTCAAGATCTACCTGACCGGCCATCACCACGATCGGTACTTCCTGTGGTCGCGCCGCCCTGGCCAGCGCGCCGACCACCTTGCCGTGCAACGACTGGTCGTCCAACCGACCCTCGCCGGTGATCACCAGATCAGCTGCGGCGATGTCATCAGCCAACCGCGTGTGCTCGGCGATGATCGATGCGCCCGATTCGCACCGGCCGCCCAGTGCCAGCAGGGCCGCGCCGATTCCTCCGGCGGCCCCTGCGCCTGCTTGCGCGCTAACCGGCCGCCCAACGGCTGCGTCCAGCTCACCCGCCCATTCCGTGAGCCGCCTTTCGAGCGCCGCCACGGTTGCTGGGTCTGCTCCCTTCTGTGGGCCGAATACCTGCGCGGCC
Source organism: Mycobacterium sp. (assembly GCF_035623875.1). GTDB lineage: Bacteria > Actinomycetota > Actinomycetes > Mycobacteriales > Mycobacteriaceae > Mycobacterium. Next base: position 50,395 of record NZ_DASPSP010000003.1, read on the forward strand.
CCCCACGGCCCCAGCAGCGGGTACTCGACATCCGAGGCGGCGATCAGTTCGACGCCGGCAAGCCGCCGCCGTCCCGCCGTAAGGCCGCCCAGCTCGTCGACAAGCCCACGGCCACCGTCGGTGCTGGCGGTGCCGCCTAAGCCGACCACGATCCGCGCGGCGCCTGCCCGCACAGCTGCATCGACGAGCTGCCCGACCCCCCTGCTGTGGGCCGACAGTGCGGTTTGCGGCGTCGGCGGGCCGCCGAGGCGGGCCAGTCCGCACGCCTGCGCGCATTCCAGGTATGCCGTCGCAGACACGGTGTCCAGCACCCATTCGGCCTGCACGTCTTCGTCCAGCGGACCGGATACCTGAAGTTGCCGCCGCTGCCCCAACCGGCTGGCCAGTACGTCGACGAAACCTGGGCCCCCGTCGGATTGCGGCGCGATGATGAACTGATCGGCGGGCCGCGCACGGTTCCAGCCGGTCGCTATCGCGGCGGCGGCCTCGACCGCGGTCAGGCTGTCGCCGTAGCAATCGGGGGCAACCAACAGCCGTATGGTCGCCGGCACAAGGTCCGCGGCGGGTGCGATACCGCCGACGTCAGCCGCCGACCCGCTCATTTCAGCCAGCCTAGGGCCCGCTGTGTAAAGGCGCACCACACCTAGACCGTGTACCGGGCAACATCCGCTGCGAAGTAACCTGGCGAACGTGAAACTGCTGGGTCGTAAGAAAGACGGAGACGCCGCTGACCGGGACGGTGCTCGGACGCCGGCGGAAGCCGGGGATGCGTCCGAGTCCATGCTCTCGGCCTCGTCGGAGTCATCCCACGGTTCGCAAACAACCGCCCCCAAGGGGCGCCCCACACCCAGACGCCGCGCCGCCGCCCGGCGCAAGGGCCCGGTTGCTCCGGCACCGATGACGGCCGCCGAGGCCCGCGCACGGCGAAAGTCTTTGGCGGGGCCCAAGCTCAGCCGTGAGGAACGCCGGGCTAACAGTGCAGCGCGTCGCGCCCAGATGGCGGATCGGCGGGAGCGCATGATGCACGGCGACGAGCGCTATCTACTGGCGCGCGATCAGGGCCCGGTGCGGCGGTTCGTCCGCGACTTGGTGGACGCCCGCCGCAATGTGCTCGGGCTGTTCATGCCCTCGGCCCTGACATTGCTGTTTGTCATGTTCGCCGTCCCGCAACTGCAGCTGTACATTTCGCCCGCGATGACGGTGCTGATGGGTCTCATGATGCTCGACGGGCTCATTCTGGGCCGCAAGGTAGCCAGGCGGGTCGATGAAAAGTTTCCGGATAACACCGAAAGCCGTTGGAAACTAGGCCTTTACGCAGCCGGTCGGGCTTCCCAGATGCGGCGGATGCGAGCGCCCCGGCCCCAAGTCAAGCACGGGGCCCGTGTCGAGTAAACGCCGCCTGAAAGCTGTTTGATCTGCCGTGCGAACCCTGGTGCTCGGCGGGATCAAGTCGGGCAAGTCTCGCTGGGCGGAGACGGCCATCGCCGAGTCGCTGGGACCGTTTGAGCCGGTGCGCTACCTGGCGACCGGGTCGGTAACCGACACCGACCCGGCCTGGGTGCAACGGATCGCCCAGCACCGTGATCGGAGGCCCGAGCACTGGTCAACGGTGGAAAGCGACAACGTCCCAACACATTTGCGCCAGTCACCGGCCGCGCCCACCCTTGTCGATGATGTCCCCGGCTGGTTGACCGCCACTTTGAACCGCCGCGGATGGGAGCACGGCTCGGTGTCGGCGGACGTCGATGAGATGCTCGCCGCGGTGGCCTCGTTCAATCCCCCGCTGATCCTGGTCAGCCACGAGGTCGGACTGACCATCGTGTCGGCGACGGTGTCCGGCCGCCGGTTCACTGACGAGTTGGGCACGCTCAACCAGCGGCTGGCCGCCTTGTGCGATCGAGTGGTGCTGATGGTGGCCGGCCAGCCGGTGCAGATCAAGTCGCCTAGGACCTGACAATGTTTCCGCAGGTAGTGCCACCCGATACTGATGCCGCCGCGGCGGCCCGGGCCCGCCAGGACACGCTGACCAAGCCGCGCGGCGCCCTGGGCCGTCTCGAGGATCTGTCCGTCTGGGTCGCATCATGTCAAGGCCACTGTCCGCCAACGCAATTCGAGCGGGCTCGAATTGTGGTGTTCGCCGGCGATCATGGGGTCGCCCGATCGGGGGTGTCGGCCTACCCGCCAGAGGTCACCAGCCAGATGGTCGCGAACATCGCCGCCGGCGGCGCCGCGATCAACGCGCTGGCTGACGTCGCGGGGGCCACGGTGCGCGTCGCCGACCTGGCAGTGGACGCTGACCCGCTGTCGCAGCAGATCGGCGCGCATAAGGTACGGCGCGCCAGCGGCGACATCACATATGAGGATGCGCTGACCCACCAGGAAACCCTCGACGCGATTGACGCCGGCCGGCAGATCGCCGACCAGGAGGTCGATTCCGGTGCGGATCTTCTGATCGCTGGCGATATGGGCATCGGAAACACCACTGCGGCAACGGTTCTGACCGCAGCGCTGACGGGTATCGAGCCGGTCGCAGCGGTCGGCTACGGAACCGGCATCGATGACGCCGGGTGGGCCCGCAAAACGGCGGCCGTGCGCGATGCGCTGTTCCGGGCCGACTCGGTGTCATCCGATCCGGTGGCGCTGCTGCAGCGTTGCGGCGGCGCCGATTTGGCAGGGATGGCGGGCTTCTGTGCGCAGGCCGCCGTCCGGCGCACCCCACTGTTGCTGGATGGCATGGCGGTGACGGCGGCGGCTCTGATCGCCGAGCGCCTGGCTCCCGGGGCCCGGCTGTGGTGGCAGGCCGGCCACCTCTCAACCGAACCGGCGCACGCGCTGGCCTTGGCCCAGCTCGGGCTGGATCCAATCGTGGACCTGAAAATGCGGCTAGGCGAGGGTTCCGGCGCAGCGGTGGCGCTGCCGGTGCTGCGCGCCGCGGTGGCCGCGTTGGCATCGATGGCCAGCTTTTCCAGTGCGAATGTTTCCGACCGCGCCGACCGCTCTATCTCCTCACCGTGATCCGCTCGCTGGCAACGGCTTTCGCGTTCGAGACCGTCGTCCCGGTGCCCGGCACATCGGACCGGCCGCTGGGCCGCGGCGCGATGACCGCGTTACCGGTCGTCGGTGCGGCACTCGGTGCGCTGGCCGCTGCCGTGACATGGGCAAGCGCGCTGGTGTTCGGCTCGGGCAACCCGCTGAACGGCCTGCTCGCCGTGGCGGCACTGCTGGCGGCGACTCGTGGCCTGCACATCGACGGCGTCGCCGACACCGCCGACGGGCTGGGCTGCTACGGGCCGCCGGAACGCGCGCTGCAGGTAATGCGTGACGGGTCGACCGGAGCGTTCGGGGTGGCCAGCGTCGTGTTGGTGATGATGCTGCAAGGACTGGCGTTTTCGGCGCTGGGCGCGGCCGCGATCGTGGTCGCCGTTGCCGCTGGCCGGGTAGCCGCCGTGCTGGCCTGCCGCCGGTCGCTGCCGGCGGCGCCGGGCAGCACGTTGGGCGCCCGGGTCGCGGGCACCCAGTCCGCGCCGGCGATCGCGGCCTGGGTCACCGTGCTGCTCGGGGCGGCCCTGGCCGCAGGTCGGCAGCCATGGCAGGGACCGGTGGCGGTGCTGGTCGGGCTCGGCTGCAGCGCGGCGCTGATCGGGCGCTGCGTACGCCGTTTCGGCGGCATCAGCGGCGACGTACTCGGCGCCGCAATCGAATTGACCACGACAGCGACCGCCCTGACGCTGGCGGCGTTGGCGCGGCTCTAGCCACGTGAGGCGAGGCTAGAATCGCCGAGACTGCTCAGGTGGCTAACCACCGGATGGGGTCGATGTGGGCCGGTTCAGCCGCTGGCGCAGGCCATTCATGAGCGCTGGCGCCAAGAAGCGATCGTCAACGGCGAAACGGCACCGACGTGGCACGACCTCGACGAATCCGGCAAGAATTCCAGCCGGGATCAGGCGCGTCACTTCCCGGTCCACTTGCGCAAGGTTGGCTGTGCCATCACGCCGTTACGCGACTTGGAGGCAAGCAATTTCACTTTCACCGACCCGGAAATTGAACTGCTTGCCGCTGCCGAGCACGAGCGCTGGAACCCTCAACGCATCGCCGATGGCTGGACGCTGGCCAATGAAAAGAATCTCGAACGGAAGGAAACGCCAATTCTGCTGCCGTGGAAGCAGCTGAAAAGCGTTATCCGGACGTCGCCGAATTAGACACCGTGTTTATCGGAGCAATGCCTGCCATCCTCGCTTCGGCCGGTGGGAGATCATTCGCACTCACGAGGGGCACGGTCGTCGACAGCGAATGATCTCCGCGGCTCGCATTTCAATGCCATCATCTTTACCGCGGCCCAAGCAGGAGAGAAGGTCGAATGCAACGCACCATCGCACCTTCCCGCTCGGCGCAGGCTGCGCTTTTAGCCATTGCTTTGGTCTTGCTTGGGTGGCTATGCGTCCTGGCAGTCAATCCCTCGGCAGGAGACAGCTTGCCGAACTGGTTGAGGTGGGTCGGCCGGCCGGGATCGTCGGCAACGATCGCGATCGTGACCGCTGTGCTAGTCGCGCTGTGCGTATTGAGCTTTCGTTCGCACAGTGCCCGCCGGTCGGGCAACGTTCCCATCGTCGTCGTTGCCGGACTCGCCGCGACAAGCGCCGTGTTGGGCTTCAGCTCGTTTTGGACCTGCCACGATGACACGCATCCGGTCTTCTTCCAGCCACTGATCTGGACCGTCTCAGTGGTCAAAGGCTACCCAATCGATTTCTCGCTGGGCGGGCGCGTCTGTCCCAACCCGACTCCGGACGCACTGTCGGTTGCACGGCTAGCGGGGCTGGGTGCGATTTTCACCGCTCTTGCCGCTGTGGTGATCGCACTGTTCCGGTCCCAGCTGGACCGGCTGCGGGCAAGCCTCGCCAGCTCGGTCACCGCCATCGTTGGGATCGACGACGAAACCCGGTCCATGGTCAGCGCGATCGGGGGGACACTCGGCCGGTCGAGCACGTTGGTCGTCTTCACCAGCGGCCCCGATGAGCCGGGCGTGCAGGAGGCCAGAATTCACGGCGGCCGAGTGGTAACGGTGGACTTCAATGCTCCGGAGACCCTCAAGTCGCTGTCGCTGTGGCGCAACCTCGAGCGGCTCTACCTCATGTCGGCCGATCCGACGACCAACCAGTTATGGCTGGACAGCATCACGCGCGCGCGATCCGCGGTTGGCCACAAGCGGCGACTACCGCTCACCGTGCGGATAGATGATCCGTGGCAAGCCGAGGCGTGGCGCGCTGAACAGCTCGGTGGATCGAACACCCGATGGGCGGCTGACGCCGTTAGCAAATACGAGGTCACCGCTCGCTGGCTACTGGAAGAGATTATTTCGACGGCCACCGTAGAACACGTATTCGTTTGCGGCACATCAGAATTGACATTGGCACTGTGCGCGGACCTGAGTCGTCGGAAGTTGGAATACGACTACTACTCCGCACCGGGCGAGACCCCGCTGCCGACACTGAATCTGGTCGCCACAGACGCCGAAGAGTACCGCGAGGACCATGAATTCCACCACCGGCAGGTCGGGTTCTTGTCAACCGGGCCGACGATCGACGCCATACCGCAGCCAGCGACCGTGCCGGTGTTGATGCGGCTGATCGGCGCGAGCGACGCTCCAACCAACGCCGTGATATTCGTCGACGACAAGGCACACGGACCGGCTACCGCAAGGTCAATTGGTACCAGGCTGGCTGCGCGTTATCCGACCATGCCCATTTACATTTGGGACAACGACGCCCAGATGGCCGGGGACCCGTTGCCCATCGTCGGCCGGCTGCGGACCTACCGACTGGCGCTCGACATTCCGGAGGGACAAGCCCAGGATGTCTGTGAACGAGCGGCGAAGCTGATTCACGAGCGCTACGTCGCCAGTATCGAACCGGAACCGAACCCTCCGCCTGCACGGTTGCCGTGGGCAGCCCTCGACGAGTTCTACCGCGAGTCGAATCGGCGCGTGGTCCGCAATGCCCTGTGGATGGTTAAGCAGATCGCCGAACACACCTGGAACACTTGGGGTAACCCACCGCAGCCACTGGGCCTGCATGACATGGTCGGACTGACTGCATTGCAACAGCTGGCGCTGATGGGCTTCGATTACGACGCCGCGATGAAAATGGCGCAGGCGGAACACGAAGACTGGTCTCGCTACTATCGCCGCAATCACTGGAAGTACGGCGCGGTCCGCAACGATGAACAGCAAATCCATAACATGCTCGTTGAATGGTCCGTGGTCGAAGCCGACCAAGATCTGCTCAACTCCGCGGTGACGAGTCTGGCCACCACCTTGTGGAGTCTGCGGCAGCTCGGCTATCGGTCACGTCCGGTGTGGCAGCCGTTCACCCGAGTCGGAACGGTCACCGCCGAACAGCGAAACACGCCCTGGACGTGGACATCGCGATCGGGTCAGACCATGCAGGCCGACGCCGGAGACTGGCAGGTCCAGGTGGGTGAGGCGACCTGGTCAGTACGCGACGATATCTTCCAAACCAGCTACGAGCATGTCGGTGGCAACCAATGGCAAAGGCGTGGAGACGTTTTCGCCCGACCGGCGCAGCCGGGCGAGACGATCGAGACCCTAGAGGGACCCACGACAGCCTTCGACGGCGACTGGGTGGTGCGAGGCGCCGACGGTGAACAATGGCCGGTCGCCGCCCGCGAGTTCGCGGAGCGGTACGCCGCTCTCGATGCAGCCCCAGACGCGACCCCGAATCCCCAGACCTGATCGCCGACTGACCGGGTCGCTACTCCATCGACACCATCATTTGCGCGGCGTCTTGCAACGCCGCTTTAAACGCGGCCAGACTCACTGCGTAAAGATTGAAGAGGCCAGACATGCCGGTTGTGGAGTTGTACAGCGTCACCCATCCGCCATAGATCTGGCCTGTGCCTTGGTTGGTTTGGATGTCAGCGGTGTAGTCGACCTCGAGAAGCTGTTTGAAGTTCCTGCCCGGCAACTGCTGCGGCTGCGTCGGGTGCTGCTGCACATTGGTCAATCCGGAGCTCTGGATATTGTGAGCGATCAGGAACGTTGATTCGTGGCCGATGTCCGGCGTGTTCGCGGTACCTGCGTTAACGAACAGGCCGGCGCTCTGGTCGCTATTGATGAGCTCGGCGGACTGCTGACCTTGGCGGGTGACTGTCCAGCCGGGAGCCACGGCCATGCTGATTCCGTCCACCAGGTTGACGGTGGTGGCGGTGCCGACCGCCAGCGATGCGGTGTTCGACGCCAAAGCAACCCTGCCCCAAGAACTCTCGCCAGATTGGCCAATCGTGCGGTGGATGGATCCGGTCGCCGAACCGCTGTGCGGAGCGATCCTGCCGCCGCCACCCTCGCCCGGCGGCGTGCGCTGCGTTGCCTCACCGCTCATTACCACCGCCACGGTGAACAACACAGCGATCATGAGGATGACCGCAACGATTGCGGCCACCAGCCCACCATGCAACCGATGCTCAGCGTGCCCAGCCTCGAGCACATCCGCATCGGTCCCGCTGTCGGCGAACATCGCCGCGTGCAATCCATCACGAGCCGCCGCCAGCCCCGCCCCGGCCAATAGGAACGCGGCCAACGCGGTCAACACGATCCCGCGGGTACCGTAGGGCTGCAACAAGGTGGTCGCCAACTCGTAGGCCAGCACCAAGACCAGCCCCTCGATCACGCCGGTGACTGGGCTGACCCCGAGCCGGCGCAACCCCAACACCGCGACCATGGCCGCCGTCGCCAGCACAATCGGCTGTAAAAAGCCCAGCGTCAGGGAAATAAACGCGACATGCGCCGGGTCCCCCGCCGCGGCCTGGATAGGGCTGAACGCTCCATGCTGGACCACCACACTGAGCCCCAACGACAGTGCTGCACCACTGAGCGAACACGCCACCACGACATCCATCGGGTGCCGGAATGCCGAGCGGGCGCTGACCACCAGCGCAGGGATCACCACCGCCACAAACGCCGCCACCGGTACCAGCACACCCAATTCGAGAATGCGCGGAACCGGAGGCAGGTGATACCCGGTCGAACCCACCCCCACCAGCTTGGTGAACCGGGTTTCCAGCAGCCCGACCCCGACACCGAGCAGTAGCGAAAGCCCAAATGCCACAACGATCACCGTGAGCGGCTCGTCGTGCCACAACCGGTGATCGTGAATGTAGACCAACACCGCCGCTGGCAACGCCACTGCCGTCAACACCAACGCGACCGGTAGCGACCCCAATCCTGCCGCGATCAACGCCGCCAACAACGCCAACGCGGTGACATCGCGGTACACATGATGACGCCCTGGATGCAGATGCGGCATCAGCGTCCCGATCACCGCCACTTGGCGGCGCGATCCTTGCGGCGTCGGGCTATTCGGGCTGACCATTTCGTGCCTCCCGGGGGGAATTTGCGCGCAGAAGCTTACGACGAGACGCGGCGCAAAACGGCCAAATCGCACCATTAGCCAGAATCGTCACCTAATGATCGTCCGCGCATCACCATCGCACCGGCTGATCAAGATCCGACAATTAGCACATGGTAAATCCGGCGGCGGTAAGTAACCTCGATTGAGAAAGGCCGGTGTTTCAGCCCAGCCGCGACATCCAGCCATGGGTGTCGGCGAAAGTTCCGCGCTGGATGCCGGTCAGCGTGTCACGCAGCGCCATCGTCACCTCGCCAGATTCGCCATCGCCGATAGTGAATTCGCTCTCGCCGTACTTCACGTGCGAAATCGGTGTGATAACCGCGGCTGTGCCGCAGGCGAACACCTCGGTGATCTCACCCGCAGCGGTCTTCTTCTGCCACTCGTCGATATCGATCTTGCGTTCCTCGATAGCAAAACCAGCGTCAGTTGCCAACTGCAGCAACGAATCTCGGGTTATACCCGGCAAAAGCGAGCCGGAGAGCTCAGGGGTGACCAGCCGGGCCGATCCGCCGCTGCCGAACACGAAGAAGATGTTCATCCCGCCCATCTCTTCGATGTAGCGGCGTTCGACGGCATCCAGCCACACCACCTGCTCGCAGCCGTTTTCAGCGGCTTGGGCTTGCGCCACCAACGACGCGGCGTAATTCCCGCCGAACTTCGCTGCGCCGGTACCGCCCGGGCTGGCGCGCACGTATTCCGTTGACACCCAGACGCTGACCGGCTTGATGCCGTGCTTGAAATATGCGCCAGACGGCGAGGCGATCACCAGGTAGCGATACTGCTTGGCCGGGCGCACTCCCAACCCCGGCTCGGTCGCGAAGACGAACGGCCGCAGATACAACGACTCCTCACCGCCGGTCGGGGGAACCCACGCCTTGTCGACTGCGATCAGCTGGCGCAACGACTCGATGAACAGTTCGTCGGGCAATTCTGGGATCGCGATCCGACGCGCCGAGGACCGCATCCGCGCGGCGTTGGCCTCGGCGCGGAACGAGACGATCGACCCGTCCGGCCACCGGTAGGCTTTAAGCCCTTCGAAAACCTCCTGCGCGTAATGCAGCACGATCGCCGACGGATCCAGCTCGATCGGGCCGTACCCGACGACCCGCGCATCATGCCAACCCTGCCCATCGGTGTAATCGATCGACACCATATGGTCGGTGTTGTATCTGCCGAAACCAGGGTCGGCCAGTATCGCTTCGCGCGCCTCGTCGCTCGTCGGGTTTGCGGTGCGTGAAACCGTAAACTCGAGGACGTCGCCGGTCATCATGCGATTGTATAACCGGCCACTAACGGGTTTTTGGTTCGACGAACGGTGGGCGCACCACTTCGCATTCGACCCCGCGGCCTCGAACGTCGACCGTGACATGCTGGCCGTCCGCGACGCCCGTGTCGCTGTCGATCAACGCAAGTGCAATACCGGTTTTCAGCGTCGGAGAAAACGTGCCCGACGTGGTGAACCCGACCTTGGTGTCGCCGTCAAGCACGGTCAACTCCGGCCGCAGCACACCGCGTCCGACCGCGCGCAGGCCACGCAGCAGTCGCTGCGGACCCGCCTCCTTCTCGGCCAGCAGCGCGTCACGGCCGAAGAATGCGCCCTTCTTCCAGCCGATGGCCCACCCGCACCGGGCCTGCAGCGGCGAGATATCGGCCGAAAGTTCGTGACCGTGCAGCGGATAGCCCATCTCGGTGCGCAGCGTGTCGCGCGCCCCGAGACCGGCCAGTTGCCCGTCCGCTCGGTTGACCGCGGCAACCAGCGCGTCGAACACCACACCGGCGGATTCCCAGCGGGGCAACAACTCGTAGCCGTGCTCCCCGGTGTATCCGCTGCGGCAAACCCGCACCGGCACGTCCGCGAACTCGGCGTCGGCATAGCCCATGTAATCCATGGAGGTCGGTAGCCCCAATTCAGCGAGCACATCCGCCGACCGTGGGCCCTGCACGGCCAACACCGCATACGAACGATGCTCGTCGCTGATGCTGAGCCCGGCAGGCGCGGCTTTCTGCAGGGCCGCGACCACGGCTGCGGTGTTGGCGGCGTTGGGCACCAGAAAGATCTCGTCGGGCCCGACGTAGTAGGCGATCAGGTCGTCGATGACTCCACCAGATTCATTGCAGCACAAGGTGTATTGCGCTTTTCCCGGTCCGATGCGGTTCAGGTCGTTGGTGAGCGCGGAGTTGACGAAATCTGCGGCGCCAGGCCCGCGGACCAAGGCCTTGCCCAAGTGGCTGACGTCGAACAGACCGACGGTGTTGCGGGTTGCGGTGTGCTCGCTGACGGTGCCGGCATACGACACCGGCATCAGCCAGCCGCCGAACTCGGCGAAGCTTGCGCCGAGCTCGCGGTGGCGGTCTTCGAGTGGTCCGTGCAGAAGGTCATCGCTCATCGGCGCCGCTCCTCCTCATTGCTGCACTCTGCATCGTCGCCGGCGCGGCTCATCGGCGCCGCTCCTCTGCCCCTCGCCGCTCCGCGGCCGAACGGTACCCCCACATCGCTGCGCTCTGCATCGTCGCAGCGCGGCTCACGACATTTCACCCTAATCCGAGACGTCACTGGCACACTTGGCCAGGTGGTCGACTCCTTCGATTTTGAGGCGCTTCAGGCAGCAGGGATCGTCGATGCGCGCGAGCGGGCTGGTCTGATCGAGTACTTGATCGGACTGGGCTTCACCGCGGACGAGATGGTGGAGGCC
>NZ_DASPSP010000008.1:0-16539 GCF_035623875.1 Mycobacterium sp.
TCGGCGCGGCGTCGAGGTCTGGCACGTGGCCGCCGACCAGAGCGATGGTCGGAGCGCGGGGCCTTAGCTCAGTTGGTAGAGCGCTGCCTTTGCAAGGCAGAAGTCAGGGGTTCGAATCCCCTAGGCTCCACAAGCCCAAAGGGCAGCTCAAACGCTGTACTTACCATTTGCCTGGCTGTCGCTGCTGCTGCCATAGGCGGCCAGCGCCACCGTGCCAGCGAGCATGCAAATGCATAGCGAGCCCGACGAGCAGCTGGGGAACCTGACTCCCGAACTTGCGTGCTTCAGTGCCCGAAGATCGAGGGAGGACCGGTTACCGGCCCCGGCTGGCAAGTGTCCGTCAACGCGTCAAAACGCGAGCCAGGGTTGCATTGGCAGACATCGTCTTTCGCATCGAACCGTGAGCCGTAAGGACATGGCAGCGGTTCGCACGCATTGTAATGCGGGCTCCAAAATTGGCCGTCGTCACACGGCGCCGAACTCGCTGTCGGCATCGTCATGGCCCCCATCGGCATCAACGCGATCGCGACGACTGGTGCCAGGAGGCGAACGGACTTCTTCATGTGCCAGCCTCCGTTACAGGATACGTCAGGGCGGGCCAAAGATGGCAGCTGACCGAGGATGGCCTGACGTGGCCGCTGTTCGCGCGCGGAACCCGACATTATCGCCATGTCCCTTCATTCTTCCTCGCTCACACGCCCATTGTCACAAAACTGTCACGGAACTCATATCGTTCTCAAATGTGTCGGCGATCCGGCGAGCATCCGCCCGGGCCGTCAGATATGGGTTCTCTATGCATCTCACCGGTGAGCTTGCGATGCCGTTGTGTCCCAAAAACACTGGGTAACAGAGCTCTTGACCAAGGAGAGTGCAGACCAAAAGTGAGGCTACACCGCTAACCGATTGTGTGTGAAGGCTTTACGTAACTTTGCCTTTGGAGAGATCAATGTATCGGCCCGCTGCTACACACTCAAGTTTGTTCACTCGTCGTAGAGCAACAGGCGACGAGCGCCTCGCGCGGTGGACGCTGTTGTCCATGGTTGCGGGGGTGGGCGCGGCAACGATCGGCTTGGCACCAAGTTCGCACGCCAACCCCTTCTCCGCGCAGTTCCAGTCGCCGTCGGGAGACATCTCCTGCAACCTGGTGAACGTCCCTCCAACAGACAAACTCGGGTTCCCTAAGAATTTTGTGCAGTGCGACATCGTTAACCCGAGCTGGGTGCCACCGCGGCCGCCCCCGCAGGGCCGGGCCGACGCCACCAGCACCCTCGTTCTCATGCGCGGCCAGTTGCCGATTGTGGGCTACAGTCCAGGCACCTTGGCGGCCTCCGACCCGGTGAATTACGACCAACCACTATCAGCGGGTGCGATCATCTGCACAGGAGCCGAGCAGTCGGCTGTGAAATGCACTGACACCAGCACCGGACACTTCTTCCGGGTCTCGCATGAGTCCTACGAGTTGGGGTGATGATCCCAGCTCGTAGCCAGCCGCTGCATTTAGGCGGCGACCAGGTCACGCGCCTCTACCCAGGCTGACGAAGCCGTCTTGGACGCGGGCCTGTCCAATGGGTTCCCGCGCTCGGGCTCGGTCGACAGTTCGTGCCCACACCGTTCCCACAATCTGCCCACAGTCACAGATACTTTTTGTGAACAACTGTGATGTGATTCAGCACGTCAGCACCCGTGTAAACCGTTGATCAGCAGTGCAATTCGCCTTTGCAAGGCAGAAGTGAGGGGTTCGAATCCCCTAGGCTCCACAGCTCGAAGGTGCGCCTGGATCGTCATGGCTGGCGGTTCGGCAAATCATCTCGGATGCCTTGCAGATCGCCTTCGATGGCTTGCAATTCGGACTGAGCATGCTGGAATGCCTGCTGCAGCTGGTCTGGGATTGCAGGTTGGTAGCTCGCAGGTTGGTACTGAGGGCAGTACGAGATGATGGCACCAGCAGCTACGTCGGTGCTTTGATTCGCATCCCATATCGACGATCGCTGGACAAAGCGCACGGCCGCTGCGAAGTCGGCTTGCCCCGCTAGAAAGTCGCAGACTGCGTGCCCCTGTGCCAGCACGTATTCGTCGCTTGGAACTGGCACGGCCTCCCGTTTCAACGTGTCGATGAAGGCCCGGTCGACGATGTGAAGTGGCGGAACGGGGTTAAGCGGTGGAGCGGGTGGTTTCGGCGCAGCCGGGGTGGGTCGCCCACTCGACGGCGGGACTTCGGCTGGCTGCGCGGCAGGGTGTTGGTCGTGGACCGTGAACAGCACCACCAATACGGCGGCGGCGGCGACCATTGATAGCGGCAATGCCTTGGGGAGGCCGAAGCGGCGCAACACAGCCTTATGTCGGTACGGTGCAACATCGTTGGCTATGTCGCGCTGCGACCAGGTGTCGATAGCCGCGGTCTCGGAAGCCTCTGGGCGGTGACCTAGGCGCTCGTCAAGAAGTTCGTCGATCCGACGGCTGGACAGCTCGCCGCCGGGCTCGTGCATGGACCGCCGCTTTGCTGCCAGCAGCCGTAGTTCGGAGTCGATCGTCTCGCGATCGCGCATGTGCCGCAGCTTAGTGGCAGTCAGCACCGGATTTCAGGGTTTGGTTCCGCTAGGGCCGGGGCTGCACGTCGACGCTCGGCGGCAGCGACGACGGCTCTTGGCGCATCGACCGGCGGACGATCGAGAAGGCCGCGGCGCCACCGGCGAGGACCGCCACGGCCACCCCCGTGATCACCCACGGGCGCTTGCCGCGCCGGTGGGACCGACGGGCCTGCTGAAGAGTTTGCGGCAGGCCACTAACCACCTCCTGCGCGGCCGCCAATTCTTGCGCCAGGGCCTCTTGGGCGGTTTGCAAATCCCGGGCCAGCCGGCCCTCCCGGTAACGGCGACGCAGACTCGACGCGCCGGCCTGCGCCGAGTGAGCGCCCAGCCCGACGATGCCGCGGGTAACGTCCACCGGCCCGACCGCCGTGTACGTCAGGCCGCGGGACAGCCGCTGCCGCGGGCTCAGCCGCGTGTGGTTCCTCGCGCTCATTTCTCGCCTTTCCCGGCCGCTTTCGCGAGACCGTGCTCCGATACTTCCAGACTGTAACCACCGGTAACCCGACGAGCCTCTGCGGGTAAGGGCACCGGCTGCCCGGCTGGCCGGCAGGTGATGGCAGACTGTGATGCCGTGACTACCAGCCCGATTCAGACTGCCACTGCCACACTGCACACCAACCGCGGCGACATCAAGATCGCGCTGTTCGGAAACCACGCTCCCAAGACCGTCGCGAACTTCGTCGGCCTGGCCCAGGGCACGAAGGAGTATTCGACCGAGAACGCCTCCGGCGGCAGCTCCGGCCCGTTTTACGACGGCGCGATCTTTCATCGGGTGATCGACGGCTTCATGATCCAGGGCGGCGACCCGACCGGGACCGGCCGCGGCGGCCCCGGCTACAAGTTCGCCGACGAATTCCACCCCGAGTTGCAATTCGACAAGCCATACCTGCTGGCGATGGCCAATGCGGGCCCGGGAACCAACGGCTCACAGTTCTTCATCACGGTGGACAAGACGCCGCACCTGAACCGGCGGCACACCATCTTCGGCGAGGTGGTCGACACCGATTCGCAGAAGGTTGTCCACACCATCGCCACCACCGAAACCGATCATGGTGACCGGCCGACCGAACCGGTCGTCATCGAGTCGATCACGATTTCCTAACCCGCTGCGCTGCGGCGGATTAGGACCCGGCGTAACCCGCGGTGGTCAGCGCGTCGAGCACGTCCAGCGGGTCGGTGCCGAGGTCCCAACGCGAGAAGATCAGCAGTCGGCCGTCAACCGCGTCGATCTCGAGTAGCCGCAATTTGCGGCCGATACGACGGAATTCGGTGATCCGGATGATCTTGATGTCGGCGCGCCGCAATAGCTGCGTCCGCCACCATCCGCGTAACCGGAGGCCGTCCGGGGTGATTGCCAGTTTCGGACGTGCGCGCCACGTTGCGCTTGCAAACAAGATCAGACCGGTTGCGGAAATACCTAGTAGTACCCGCCCCGGCGGGTCTGTGACGACGGTCACACATGCGATAGCCATCACAACGCCGGCGATGCCGCAAGCTGCGATTCCGATCGGTGACGGGGACCACTGTGTTTGCTGCACGACGCTCCTAGACG
This sequence comes from Mycobacterium sp., assembly GCF_035623875.1. Taxonomy (GTDB): domain Bacteria; phylum Actinomycetota; class Actinomycetes; order Mycobacteriales; family Mycobacteriaceae; genus Mycobacterium. The sequence continues at coordinate 4,141 of NZ_DASPSP010000008.1, forward strand.
GGCCTACCACTAGCGATGAGGTTATCCACAAGCGCTATGCACAATGGGGATGAATCACACGCGTGTGATCTGCCGGGTTGGAGGTTGCCAGCACAGTAAATGCGCAAACCGAAAATGAATTCATTTTGTCGGCGTCGATGTCTACCGCCACCGCATTGTGAGCAACAAGCCACTGATCATGAAAGCAAACGCGACAGCGTAATTCCATGGGCCGAGGTTGGCCATCCAAGTGAGGATGGAGGGTGCATCGGGGCCCGTGGCAGCCAGCTGGAACACCATCAGCCAGATCAGGCCGATCAGCATCAAGCCGACGAACAACGCAACGAACCACACGCTGGACGGCCCGGCCTTGACCTTGACCGGCGTACGGCTCACCGCGCTGACGGTGAAGTCGCTCTTCTTGCGGACCTTGGACTTGGGCATTTCTACCTCGGAGTTACGGTATTCAGGGCAGGTGCAACGACGAGCCTAACGCACCCACCAGCAGCGGACGGAGAGCCGATGGCCAAATGGATCGCCAGACTGCTTGCCGCGCGCCGGACCAGCTCGCGGCGGGAGGAATCGCAGCCCTCGCGTTGGCGGGTCGGCGTTCCACTGGTCTGTGTGCTGGCCGGGTTGCTGGTCGGCGCTACGCACGGGGTGTCCCGCGGCGGCGAGATCCGCCGCAGTGACGCGCCGCGGTTGGTCGACCTGGTCCGCGTGGAGCAATCCGAGGTCGATCGGCTCAATGCCGAAAGGGATCGATTGGCCAACGCCATCGATTCGACACATGGCCGGTCGTCCGACACGGCGCTGGCGGCCATGCTGCGGCGCTCCGCGGAGCTGGCCGGTGACGCCGGTCTGGACCCCGTTCACGGGCCGGGCCTGATCGTGACCCTCAACGATGCGCAGCGGGACGCCAACGGACGCTTCCCGCGGGACGCATCCCCAGATGACCTCGTCGTGCATCAACAGGACATCCAGGCTGTGCTGAATGCGGTGTGGAGCGCCGGCGCGGAGGCGGTCCAGATGCAGGATCAACGCATCATCGCCACCTCGGCCCCCCGCTGCGTCGGCAATACGCTGCTGCTCAACGGGCGAACCTACAGTCCGCCGTACACGATCACCGCGATCGGCGACGCCAACGCCATGCAGGCCGCCTTGGCCGCCGCTCCCCTGGTGATCCTCTACAAGCAATATGTGGTGCGATTCGGCCTCGGCTACACCGAGCAAGTCGGGCCCGATGTCCGCATCGCCGGGTACAGCGAGCCGGTGCGGATGCATTCTGCCCAGCCGGCCGGCCCGGTCAGCTACTGAACCGGCCTGCCTTCGATCCCAACTGTAGCCTGACACGATGCGGATCTTGGTCGTCGACAACTACGACAGTTTCGTCTTCAACCTGGTGCAGTACCTCGGGCAGCTGGGCGTCGAGGCACAGGTGTGGCGCAACGACGACGCCCGGCTGTCCGATCATGCCGCAATCGCCGCCGAGGTGGACGGGATCCTGCTCAGCCCGGGTCCGGGCACGCCGGAACGGGCGGGCGCGTCGATCGGCCTGGTGCGCGCCTGCGCAGCGGCCCGCACCCCACTGCTGGGAGTGTGCCTGGGCCACCAGGCCATCGGCGTCGCGTTCGGCGCCACCGTGGATCGGGCCCCCGAGTTGCTGCACGGCAAGACCAGCAGCGTCTTTCACACGAATGCCGGTGTGCTGGAAGGACTTCCAGATCCATTTACGGCGACCCGGTATCACTCGCTGACCATCTTGCCGGAAACCTTGCCCACCGAACTGGAAGTGACCGCCCGCACCCGCAGCGGGGTGATCATGGGCGTGCGGCACACCGACCTGCCCATCCACGGAGTGCAGTTCCACCCCGAATCGATTCTGACCGAAGGCGGCCACCGAATGCTGGCCAACTGGCTGGCTTACTGCGGTCAGGTCCGAGACGACGCGTTGGTGCGGCGGCTGGAAAGTGAGGTCGTGAACAGTTTGGCGACGGTGCGACGCTCCGCCGACCTGGATTGCGGCCCGACGTCAACCGGACGGGCGCTGCCGGCTATTGACCGAACTTCAGCGTGATATTGCCGTCTTTGTTCACGCCCTGACCCACGGCCGGGCTCTGGAACACCACCCGGTTGTGCTGTGGGCCGCCGGCGTCGACGTCGGAACCCTTGACCAGCACACCGGTCCATCCCAGCGCGCGCAGCTGCGGCTCGGCATCGGTCCAGAACAGACCTGACAAGTCCGGCATGATGAACTGGTTGCCCTTGGAGACCTCTATCTCGATCACCGAATCGACCGGAACAGTCGCTCCCGCGGGCGGATTGGTCCCGATGACGTCGCCGGCCGGGCGGGGGCTGTCGACGGCGGCCTGGCTGAATTTACTGAACCCGTAGACCGTGAGATTCTTCTGCGCACTGTCGGCGGTCTGCCCCGCGACGTCCGGAACCTGCTTGGTCGACGGACCCGAGCCGACGATGACGGAGATCTCATTGGTGATCGCCGACGTCTGGTTGGCCGGCGGGTTGGTCCCGATGACCTTGTCTTTCATCTCCGGTGTGGACGGCGAGGGGACCTCCTTGAAGCGGCCGAACCCGGCCGACTTCAGTTTCTTCACCGCGGAGGCATAGCTCAGCGAAGTCACGTCCGGCACCTCGCGCTGCTCGGGTCCGGTGGACACGTTGACCGTGATCAGGTCGCCGGCCCCAACTTTGGCGTTGCCAGCCGGGTCGGTGCCGATGACGTGATCGGGCAGGACGGTCGAATCGGGTTTCTGCTGGGTGCGTGTCTTGAAGCCATGGTTCTGCAGCGCGGCGATTGCGTCGGCGGACGCCTGGCCGCGCACGTCGGGCACCGAGACGTTGCGCGTGCCGCCGCCGAAGGTGTTGATCAGGATGGTGACGATGACGGTCAGCACCGCTAACGCCGCGACCGCGACGACCCAACGGCTTATCGATCCGGGGCCGCGGTCACGGGTGAAGTCGAGTTCTTGGCGAGGCAGCGGATCGGTTCGCGGTCCGGCCGCCCCGCTGGGATGCGGTGCGGCCAGCAGCGATGATCGCTCGGCGTCGGTGAGTACTTTGGGCGCCTCCGGCGGCTCACCGTTGTGCACCCGAACCAGGTCTGCACGCATCTCCGCGGCGGTCTGATAGCGATTCTCCGGGTTCTTGGCCAGCGCCTTGAGCACCACCGCGTCAAGGTCGGCGGAGATACCCTCATGCCGCTGCGACGGTGGGACGGGGTCTTCGCGGACATGCTGATAGGCCACCGCGACTGGTGAGTCACCGACGAAAGGTGGTTCGCCGGTAAGCATTTCGTAGAGCACACAGCCCAGGGAGTAGACGTCGGAGCGGGCATCGACGGCATTGCCCCGGGCCTGCTCAGGTGAAAGGTATTGCGCGGTACCGATCACCGCCGCGGTCTGGGTGACGCTGTTGCCGCCGTCGGCGAGCGCCCGGGCGATCCCGAAGTCCATCACCTTGACCGCGTTGGTGGTGCTGATCATGATATTGGCCGGCTTGACGTCGCGGTGGATGATGCCGTGCTGGTGGGAAAAGTTCAGCGCCTGGCAGGCGTCGGCGATGATCTCGATGGCCCGATTGGGCGGCAGCGGTCCGTCGGTGTGGACGATGTCGCGCAGCGTCACACCGTTGACGTATTCCATCACGATGTAGGGCAGCGGGCCGGCGTCGGTTTCGGCCTCGCCGGTGTCGTACACCGCGACGATCGCCGGGTGGTTCAGCGCCGCCGCGTTTTGCGCCTCCCGCCGGAAGCGCAGGTAGAAGCTGGGGTCGCGGGCCAGGTCGGCACGCAGCACCTTGACCGCTACGTCGCGGTGTAACCGGACATCCCGGGCCAGATGGACCTCGGACATGCCGCCGAAGCCGAGGATTTCGCCGAGTTCGTAGCGGTCGGACAGGTGTTGCGGGGTCGTCATTGCGGTGTTTCGTGTCGGGGCGGCAACGCGCGATTGTGTGTCAACGCGGCCGCCCGCCTGTGTGTGGGCAGGTTGCATTGCCCTACAGGATTACCTGTGAGCCCCCGGTTCGTCCAATTGGTCGGGTGGGCCGGAGCCGATCCCGGCTTGCTGGGCGGCTGCCCCGTGTCGGTCACGGTCGGTGCCGACGGTTGCTGCTGGGAGCCGTTGTCGTGCGAGTTGATGACGATCAGGACCGCGATGATGATCGCCAATGCGCCCAGCACCCCGGCGGCCCACAGCAGCGCACGCTGACCGGACGAGAAGGTGCGCCGCGGCGGCGGCGTGCGGTGCCCGCCGCTGGTGCGCCGGGGTGTGGGCTCCCGGCCAGTGGGGTTGGCCGCGGCGCGTGCCTGCGCGCCCGACGGAATGGCGGCCGGGGTGGCACGGCCGGCGGGTGCCGCCTGGTTGGGTCGCGGCGGCCTGCGTCCGGCGCGGACGGCGGCGACGGCATCGGCAAACGGTCCCCCGCTGCGATAGCGCATGCCGGGGTTTTTGACCAGGGTGAGCTCGATGAGCTCGCGCACATTGGGCGGCAAGTCGGGCGGTAATGGCGGGGGTGGCTCTTTGATGTGCTTCATCGCCACTGTCAGCGCTCCGTCACCGCTGAACGGGCGCTTACCCGAAACCGCTTCGTAGCCAACCACTCCCAGCGAGTAGACGTCGCTGGCCGGGGATGCGTCGTGGCCAAGGGCCTGCTCGGGGGCAATGTACTGGGCGGTGCCCATCACCATGCCTGTCTGGGTTACCGGAGCGGCGTCGACGGCTTTGGCGATACCGAAGTCGGTGATTTTCACCTGACCGGTGGGAGTGATCAGAATGTTGCCGGGCTTGACGTCGCGATGCACCAAACCGGACGCGTGCGCGACTTGCAGCGCGCGGCCGGTCTGCTCGAGCATGTCCAGCGTGTGCCGCAGCGAGAGGCGGCCGGTGCGCTTGAGTACGGAGTTGAGCGGCTCACCGTTGACCAACTCCATCACCAGGTAGGCGGTGCGGCCCTCGCCGTCCATCTCGGTTTCGCCGTAGTCGTGGACGCTGGCAATCCCGGGGTGATTGAGCATCGCGGTGGTGCGCGCCTCGGCCCGAAACCTCTCGATGAACTCAGGGTCCGAGGAGAATTCGCTCTTGAGTACCTTGACGGCGACGCGCCGCCCCAGCCGGCTGTCGACCGCCTCCCACACCTGGCCCATGCCGCCGGTGGCGATGAGGCGCTGCAACCGGTACCGGCCAGACAGCGTCACACCTACTCGCGGGCTCATGGTCCTCCCTGCAGCGCGGCCTCGATCACGGCCCGCCCGATCGGTGCGGCAAGCGCACCGCCGGTTGCCGACAACCGATCGGCGCCGTCCTCGACGAGCACCGCAACGGCCACCTTCGGGGTCTGTGCGGGGGCGAAGGCGATGTACCACGCGTGCGGTGGCGTATTGCGCGGGTCGGTGCCGTGCTCTGCGGTACCCGTCTTGGATGCGATCTGCACGCCGGGAATCGCCCCTTTCTGCTGTGTGACATTCTCGGCGCCGACCATCAAGTCTGTTAGCTTAGCTGCGACCTCCGGGGAGACTGCACGGCGCTGTTGTTGCGGCGCGGTGGTGCTGATGTTAGCCAGGTCGGGCCCTTGCAGGCTGTTGACCAGGTAGGGCTGCATAGTTACACCGGCATTGGCGATGGTAGCGGCAACCAATGCATTCTCCAGCGGCGTCACCGCGACGTCCTTCTGGCCGATACTCGACATTCCCAGCGCTGCGGCGTCCGGGATCGGGCCGGCGGTGGACTCGGCGACCTGCAGCGGAATGGGGTCGGGAACGTCGTCCAGACCGAATGACTGCGCGGTGCTGCGCAGGGCGTCGGTGCCGGTGAGTAGCCCCAACTGAACGAACGCGGTATTGCAAGACCGGGCGAACGCCTCACGCAGCGACACTGTTTCGGCGTTGATGCAGGGGGTGCCGCCGTAATTCTTCAGGGTGGCGGTGCTGTCCGGTAGGGGAATCTGCGCCGCCGCGGTGAGCTGCTCGTCTTCGGTGGCGCCGTTCTGCAACGCGGCCGCGGTGGTGATCACCTTGAATGTCGAACCGGGCGGATAGGTCTCGGAGATGGCGCGGTTGGTCATCGGCGAATGCGGGACGTCACGAAGTTGCTGCCAGGTTTGCGACTGCTGTTCGGGGTCGTGCGACGCGAGCAGGTTGGGGTCGTAGGACGGGCTGGACACCAGCGCAAGGATTTTGCCGGTCGACGGCTCCAGCGCGACCACCGCGCCCCGGCACGGTCCGTTGCAGCCCTGCTGCATGGCATCCCAACCGGCTTGCTGGATGCGCGGGTTGATGGTGGTATCCACGTTGCCGCCGCGCGGGTCGCGGCCGGTGAAGAAGTCGGCCAACCGGCGCCCGAACAACCGCTGGTCGGAGCCATTCAGCAGCGGATCCTCGGCCCGTTCCAGCCCGGTGCTGGAATAGCGCAACGAATAGAACCCGGTAATCGGCGCGTACACCGCGGCGTTCGGATAGACCCGCAGGAAACGGAAACGGCTTTCGGTGGCAACCGAATAGGCCAGTAGTTGCCCGTTCGCGGTGATCTGACCCCGCTGGCGGGAGTACTCGTCGAGCAGAACCCGTTGGTTGCGCGGATCGGCGCGCAAGCCGTCGGCGGTGAAGACCTGAGTGAGCGTGGCGTTGAAGAGCAACAGCACGATCAACGCCATCACGGTCATCGAGATCCGGCGCAGGGAGGCGTTCATACCCGCTCGATCACCTCGGTGCTGGCGGCCGCGATCGGTGACGTGTTGCGCTGCCGGATGCGGAACGGGCGCCGGGCCGAATGCGAGATGCGCACCAGGATGGCCAGCAGCACATAGTTGGCCAGCAGCGACGAGCCCCCGTACGACATCCAGGGTGTGGTCAGCCCGGTCAGCGGAATGAGGTTGGTCACCCCACCGACGACGATGAACAACTGGACGGCCAGCGCCGAGGCCAGGCCCGCGGCCAGCAGCTTGCCGAAACTGTCCCGCACTGCGATCGCGGTCCGCATGCCGCGGATGATCACGATGGTGTAGAGCATCAGCAGGCCGGCCAATCCGACCAGCCCGAGTTCTTCGCCGAACGCGGCGACGATGAAATCCGTCGATGCGGCCGGCACGGTGCCCGGCTGGCCGTTGCCCAGTCCGGTGCCGAAGACGCCGCCGGTAGCAAAGCTGAACAGCGACTGCACGATCTGGTAGCCGGCGCCGTCCGGGTCGGCGAATGGGTCCAGCCAGGTCTGCACGCGCACCCGGACGTGACTGAAAATGAAATACGCTGCAACACTTCCCAGCGCGAACAAGGCCAAGCCGATGACCACCCAACTGAACCGCTGGGTGGCAAGATAAACGACCACCAGGAACGACGCATAGAGCAGCAGCGAAGTCCCGAGGTCCTTCTCGAAGACCATCACGCCGACCGAAATCACCCAGGCCGCCAGCAGCGGAGCGAGGTCGCGCGGCCGCGGCAGGTTCATGCCCAGGACATGCTTACCGGCACTGGTGAACAAACCGCGTTTGGCTACCAGCACCGCCGAAAAGAAAACGAGCAGAAGAATTTTGGAGAACTCTGCCGGCTGAATCGAAAAGCCCGGCAACTTGATCCAGATCTTCGCACCATTCTGCTCAGATAACGACCGCGGCAGCAGGGCCGGGATCGCCAGGATCACCAGTCCGATCAGGCCGCAGATGTAGCCGTAGCGGGCGAGTCGTCGATGGTCCTTCAGCCAGATCACCACGAACGCAAACGCCGCCACCCCCACCAGCGTCCAGAGGATTTGCGGGTTTCCGCGTGCACTAGTCCCGGTGAGGCGATCGTCGAGGTCAAGCCGGTGGATCATCACCAGACCCAGGCCGTTGAGCAGCGCCACTATCGGCAGCAGCAACGGGTCCGCGTATGGGGCAAAGCGTCTGATCGCCAGATGGGCGCATGCGAACACCGCCAAAAACCCTGCGGCGTAAGTGATTAGCTGCCAGTTCAGGCCGCGTTCCTGGTCGGCCTGCACCAGCGCGAAGGCCGCCGCGGTGATCACGGCGGCGAAGCACAGCAGCAGCAGTTCCGCATTGCGTCGAGTCGGCAGCGGAGGCGTCACCGCGACCGGCGGCTGTGGCTTGGTGGTCATGTCGGTGTCCGGCAATCGGTGCCCGGCTGGGGTGGTGGCGGGGAGAGCGCTGTGACGGTGGGCGCGGCTGGTGTCGGCGAAAGGCTTCCCGGAGGTTGTTCGGGGACCGAGGTACCGGCACTCGGTTCCGGTAGCTGGCTGGTAGTTGGTGCGGTTTGTGGTGTCGAGGTCGGTGGCGACTGGGGGTGCGCCGGCGGACAGAGCGGCAGCAGTGACTCGGTCGACAACCTGCGTAGCTGTGCGTCAGCCTGCTCGAGCGTGCCTGCCGGAAGTCCGGCGGCCACCTGCGCACGTGCCGACTCGGCCAGATCGGACAGCTTCATCAGTTGGCAATCGTGGTTACTGCCGGCCTGGCCGTAGCGGATCACCGACAGCTGGTTGCGGCTGTTCAGGCAGCCCTGCGAGTAGGGCTGATGCAGCGGTACGCCCAGGATGGACACCTGGATGCCTTGCATGATCGACACCGCACCGTTGTATTCGGCGACGTAGTAGTAATTGCGGATGATGGTTCGGCCGATGGCCAACGCTGCGAGCACCAGCAACACGATCAGCGCGGCACCGATCGCCATCCGTCGTCGCGACCGACGTGGTGGGGTGAAGGTATCCACTTGCGGCAGAACGCGGTTGACCACATTTTTGCGCGGGTTGATGGCCGAGGCGCGGCCCGCCGCGGTGTTAGGTCGGGTCAGCGTGTCCGGATAATCGGAGTCGCCGGATACCGCCCCGGCGATGATCGGCTGGGTTGGGCCGTAGTCGTAGTTGACGACGTCGGCGACCACCACGGTGACGTTGTCGGGTCCGCCGCCGCGCAGCGCCAATTCGATGAGGCGGTCGGCGCTGTCGGTGACATCGGGAATCTGCAGCGCGTCGAGGATAGTCTCGTCGCTGACCGGGTCGGAGAGTCCGTCTGAGCACAGCAGGTAGCGATCGCCGATGCGTACTTCCCGCATCGTCAGCGTCGGCTCGACCTCATGACCGGTCAGCGCCCGCATGATCAACGATCGTTGCGGGTGGCTGTGTGCCTCTTCCCGGGTGATCCGCCCTTCGTCAACCAAAGTTTGGACGAACGTGTCGTCCTTGGTGATCTGGGTCAGCTCCCCGTCGCGCAGCAGATAGCCGCGCGAGTCGCCGATGTGAACCAGCCCAAGACGGTTGCCTGCGAACAGGATTGCGGTGAGTGTGGTACCCATCCCCTCGAGGTCGGGTTCCATCTCGACCTGCGCAGCGATGGCCGAATTGCCGGCCCGTACCGCGCCGTCAAGGTGGGCCAGCAGGTCGCCACCGGGTTCGTCGTCGTCGAGGTGGGCCAACGCGGCAATTACCAACTGGGAAGCGATTTCACCGGCGGCGTGACCGCCCATGCCGTCGGCGAGCGCCAGCAACCGCGCGCCGGCGTACACCGAGTCCTCGTTGTTGGAACGCACCAAGCCGACATCGCTGCGGGCCGCATAACGCAAGACCAAAGTCACGGGCGCAGCTCGATTACCGTCTTGCCGATGCGAACCGGCGTGCCAATGGGAACCCGTACCGCCGTGGTCACCTTCGCCCTGTCAAGGTATGTGCCGTTGGTCGATCCTAGATCTTCGACGTACCATTCCGAGCCGCGCTGAGAAAGGCGCGCGTGCCGCGTCGAGGCGTAGTCATCGGTCAGCACCAGAGTGGAGTCGTCGGCGCGTCCGATCAACACCGGCTGGCCGCTGAGCGTGATACGGGCACCTACCAATGCGCCCTCGGTCACCACCAAGTAGCGCGCGGCGGTAAGGCGCCGGCGCGACGGCAGTAATGTGCCTCGCAACGTCAACCCGCGTCGCACCATGACCGCGCCGGTCGGAGCATAGATGTCAGTCCGCAAGATCCTCAGCACCGACCAGATGAAGAGCCACAACAGCATCAGGAACCCGGCACGCGTCAGTTGCAGTACTAGTCCCTGCATCTGGCGTCCCCTCCGTCCTGGCGTCGCACGCTTCGCGTGACCGGATATAGCAACGTCACGATACTTGGACGGCGGTCTATACGGGGTGAAGCTGGATAGCTTCGCGACCTACGGGCTCAATGGATGTGGACGACGATTTCCGAGTGCCCCAGCCGGATCACATCGCCGTCTGCCAACTGCCACTCCTGCACAGGCGCGTTGTTGACGGTGGTGCCATTGGTGGAGTTGAGGTCCGACAGTAGCGCGACGCGGCCGTCCCAGCGGATCTCCAGGTGGCGGCGCGATACACCGGTGTCCGGCAACCGGAACTGGGCGTCCTGGCCGCGGCCGATGATGTTGGCCCCTTCGCGAAGTTGGTAGGTGCGCCCACTGCCGTCATCGAGCTGCAAAGTAACCGCGATTCCGGAGGACGAGTAGCCGCCCTGCCCATAGCCGCCGTAGCCGCCGGCTTCCGCGGGCTGGCCGTAGTCGTAGTCGCGCCCCGCCGGCTCGGGGTATCCACCGCCGTATGTCGGAGCAGGTGCGTCGCCGTAACGGCCGTAGTCGGGCTGCTGGACGTAGTCCTGGCGTCCGTATCCCGACCCACCGGGATAGCCCTGGTCGTAGCCGCCACCCTGCTCGGGATAAGGCGACCGTTGATCGGGTGCGGCATAGCCGCCCTCTTCCTGGCGGGCCGGTCCGCGGCCGTAATCGGCGTATTCGCCGTACCCCTGGCCACCGGGTTGGCCGTAGCCGCCCTGGCGGTGACCGGCGTCGTAACCCTGACCGCCGCCGTAACCGCCGGCCGGCCGCTGTTCGTACTGGGGGTAGCCACCTTGGTCGGGGTACCCGCCGCGCTGGTCGGGGTAGCGACTCTGTTCTTGGTAGCCGCCTTGGTCCGGATACCCGCCGCGCTGGTCGGGGTAGCCGCCTTGGTCGGGGTACCCGCCGCGCTGGTCGGGGTAGCCGCCTTGGTCCGGATACCCCCCCTGGTCGGGCGGTGGCGCCGGATAACCATGCTGGTCGGGATAGCCGCCCGGTTCGGGCGGATAGGGACCCCGAGGATCCTGGCCACCACGCGGGTCGTCTTGGGGATGCCCGTAATGGTCGTCGTAGTAGTCATCGTCGGGCCGGCCCTGCCCCTGGCCGCCGCGGTAGCTCGAATTCTCGGTCATCTCTGGTACTCCTGGTTCTGCGTTGAACGCATGGTCTGATTGTGGCGCGGCGGGCTCGCCAGCCGTCGGGCGGGGCGCGACATCGGGGTTGACAGCACCGTGGGCGCGGAACTGGCCGGTATGCAGGTTCGCCGACTGCTCGAACCGGACGACCACGTCACCATATGTTTGCCACCCCTGTTCGCCGATGTATCCCGCCAACTGCTTAGCGAAAGCGTCTGAAGTGAGATCCGGGTCGGCGCCCACTTTCTGGTAGTCGTGCATACCGAGGGTAATGATGTATTCGTTGGGAGCCAAAAGCCGATTGCCCTTAAGTGGGCGGATTCCGTCGGCCGCCGCCCTGCGCAGCAGTGCTTCTACTTCCTGGGGGACGATCGATCCGCCGAACACCCGGGCAAAAGCATCATCGACGGTGACCTCAAGTTTGCGCTCGATGCGTTGAACTAGCCCCTTCTGGCTGCCCATGTCCAAGCGCTCGCCCCAGTCCTTGTCTATCGCTGCTGCACGGCGGACCAGCCTCCGGCGTGTCGCATCGTGCGTGTCGTACTCCAGCATGGTATCGGGCATGCGCAGCGCAGCGGCACTTGCAGAACTCTGAGAATCGCATCGATGCAGGTCAAGGCCGGTCCCACGGAGGGCCAGGCATCGGTGGGCGACCGTTGTCCGGGCGTCGGCGCGGTTGGGGACAGCGGCTATTACAGTGGTAGGCTCCACCGACTGTTCAGGGCGAGTGGCGGAATGGCAGACGCGCTGGCTTCAGGTGCCAGTGTCCTTCGGGACGTGGGGGTTCAAGTCCCCCTTCGCCCACAAAATTGGGTTGAGCCGAATCCTGACCTCACTTAGTGGCCGAGGTGTATCCCGGGTGTGACCTCGCCGCGACGCCGGCGAAGAACGCTCATCATCGTGACGGCGTTTGCGGGAATCGTCGCTCTCGCGACGGCAACATGCGTCGGCTACTAGGTGGGTCAGCGCGTGAGCTCGGCGCCGTCAACGTGGAAGAAGCGAACGAGCCGGATCGCGCTGGGGAGGCTGGCGATCACAGTGCTCGTCTTGCTGACCGCGCGTCGCATCCGGCAGAGCTTTCGCGCCGAGCACTTCTGGGGCCTGAGACTCATTGCGGCACTTGAGTTGCTGCGGGGTAGCCTTGCCGCTCTTGCCAGTGCGCCCAACGTTGGCCAGCAACGCATTAAATTTCGCTACGGAGAGCCAATCCGGCTAGAGCGTCTGC
>NZ_DASPSP010000017.1:0-26842 GCF_035623875.1 Mycobacterium sp.
ATCGGCGCGATCCAAAACATGTATCCGGAATTGGGCGCCGGCGTCGAGGAGCATTCGATCCTGTTGCGCGAGCCGCTGCAACGGGTCGCGCGCTCGGTGTATCCGATCATGGGCGTCGTCTATGACGGGAACCGGGCGGCCCAGACTGGCGAGCAGATCAAGCAGTACCACCACACCATCAAGGGAGTCGACGCGACCGGCCGCCGCTACCACGCGCTGAACCCGGAGACATTCTACTGGGCGCACGCGACGTTCTTCATGCTTGTGATCAAGGTGGCCGAGCACTTCTGTGGCGGGTTGACCGAAGCCGAGAAGCGCCAGCTGTTCGATGAGCATGTGCAGTGGTACCGGATGTACGGGATGAGCATGCGGCCGGTGCCCAAGTCGTGGGAGCACTTCCAGGAGTACTGGCAGCGTGTCTGCCGCGATGAGCTGGAGATCAATCAGGCCACCCTGGACATCTTTCGAATACGTATTCCCAAGCCGAAATTCGTGCTGATGCCCACCCCGGTGTGGGACCAGCTGTTCAGGCCGCTAGTGGCGGGCCAGCGCTGGATCGCGGCCGGGCTGTTCGAGCCGTCAGTTCGCGAGAAGGCCGGCATGCGGTGGACGCCGGGCGACGAAGTGGTGCTGCGGCTATTCGGCAAAATGGTCGAGCTGGCATTCCTGGCGGTACCCGACGAGATCCGGTTACATCCGCGTGCGCTGGCCGCCTATCGGCGGACCGAGGGCCGGGCTGCGGTGGACGCCCCGCTGGTAGAGGCACCGAGCTTCATGGCGCCGCCGCGGGACCGCCGCGGGCTGCCGATGCATTACTTCCCTCCCCGGAGCCCGCTGTCCAGAAGCATCATCGAGCGTGCCGGGTCGCTGGTGCACACCACTTTCTCGCTGGCCGGGCTGCGGCCGGCGCGGGGTCGCGGCAAGGCCGCCTAGGGGTTCGGGTTCGCCCGCTGAGCTCGTGCGCTCTGGTAGAGACAAATCGCCGCCGCCGCAGCGACATTGAGGCTTTGCGCACCGCCGGACATCGGAATAGCCACCCGGTTGTCGGCTTGTTGGGCCAGCTGAGGTGACAGGCCGTGAGCCTCGGCCCCGAACAGCCACGCCGTCGGTCCAGCGAGGTCAACATCGTCAAGGGACAACTCACCGTCCACCGTGGTGGCCAGTACCCGCAGCCCGGCAGCCTGCAGCGCGGTGACAGCCGCGCCGGTATCCGGCGCGACGACGACCGGTAGGGAGAAGACACTGCCAGCCGACGCGCGTAGGCATTTGCCGTTGTACGGGTCGACGCTATGCCCGCCGAAGATCACCACCGCGGCGCCCATCGCGTCTGCGATGCGGATCAATGTGCCCGCGTTGCCTGGCTCACCGATTTCCACCCCCACCACGACGAGCCGGGGCTGCTCGACCAGCACACCGTCCAAGCTGAGCTCGGGCAGCTCGCAGACGGCCACCAAACCGGCCGGAGTCACGGTGTCGGACAAGGCTTTTGCGGCGCGCTCAGTCACCAGGTTGACTGTGGCGTCTTGCCGGCCGACCAGAGCGGCGTACCGCTGTGCAGCCGCCTCGGTTACGAAAACTTCGCGGATCAGTCCGTGGCTGGACGCGGACTCGACCAGGTGCGCGCCCTCCACCAGGAAGCGCCGCGATCGGCGCCGGGCGACCTGCCGGTGAAGTTTGACCGCAGCGACTACCCGGGTCGATCGTTCGGTGAGCACCGGGTGCTAAATCTTCAACCGCCGGGCGGAGTTAGGCAGCCTCTCCGGAGGGCGCGTTGACATCGTCGGGCAGTGCGGCCCGCGCAACACCGACCAGCGCGGTGAACGCCACCGGATCGCTGACGGCGATTTCGGCAAGGTTTTTGCGATCGACCTCCACACCGGCGGCCTTCAGGCCCTGGATAAGCCGGTTGTACGTGATGTCGTTGGCACGTGCCGCCGCGTTGATCCGCGAGATCCACAGCTTGCGGAACTCGCCCTTACGTGCACGGCGGTCGCGGTAGGCGTAGTTCAGTGAATGCAGTTGCTGCTCTTTGGCTTTGCGGTAGAGACGGGATCGCTGGCCCCGATAGCCTTTTGAGGCCTTCAGAATGGTGCGCCGCTTCTTCTGGGCGTTGACTGCCCGCTTTACGCGTGCCATTAGGTGTTCCTATCGTCGTCTGGACGTAATGGTGGTTACGCCGCTGTCTTCTTTACGGGCGTGGGTCAGCCGTTCAGCAACTTGTTGACCCGTTTGATGTCGTTGGCGGACACAGCGGTACGGCCGTCCAGTCGTCGCGTTCGGGTGCTCGGCTTGTGCTCGAGCAGGTGCCTGCGATTGGCCTTCTGACGCACGATCTTCCCGGTGCCGGTGCGCCGGAATCGTTTTGACGCGCCACTGTGGGTCTTGGTCTTGGGCATATGTCCTCAGTTCTGCTGTATCAGTTCGGCGATGGTTCGGTTTCGCCGTTGGGTGCGGCCTGGGGCGTGGGGCCACCGGCCTGTTGGGCTGCACGCGCACGAGTTTTCGCGCCGCGGTGCGGTGCCAACACCATCGTCATGTTGCGTCCGTCCTGCTTGGCCGACGTCTCGACGAATCCGTAGTCGGCGACGTCGGAGCCCAGGCGCTGCAGCAGCCGGTAGCCCAGCTCGGGCCGCGACTGCTCACGTCCGCGGAACATGATGGTCACCTTGACTTTCGATCCCGCCTCCAGAAACCGGATCACGTGGCCCTTCTTGGTTTCGTAGTCGTGATCATCGATCTTGGGTCGCAACTTCTGCTCTTTGACGACGGTCTGCTGCTGGTTCTTGCGAGACTCGCGCGCCTTTTGCGCCGCCTCATACTTGAACTTGCCGTAGTCCATGATCTTGCAGACCGGTGGCCTGGCGTTTGGCGCAACCTCGACGAGGTCGAGATCGGCATCCGCGGCGACGCGGAGAGCATCCTCGATACGCACGATGCCTACCTGCTCCCCTCCTGGGCCGATCAAACGGACCTCAGGTACGCGGATGCGTTCGTTGACGCGGGTCTCAGTGCTGATGGGGCCTCCTGGGCTCGATAATGTTTTCCTATTGCCACCGCCACCTGATCCGTCCGGATTCAGCGGTGAAAACACCACACCATCAGCAAAAAAAGCCCTGCGTAAGCAGGGCCCGGTGCCGACCGGTCACGGCCGAAGCCGCCTGCATCATGCAGAACCGGCACAGCTGGTGTGCCAGTGACCGGACCGCTGAGCCTGGTAAACGATTTCGTGGCCAACGGTGGGAGTGGGACTCCACTTGCTGTCTCTGGCCTTCGCCGGAGACGGTCGCGCAGGCAAGTCTAGCAGTCAGGACGCGCGAGTCGGCCACCGAGCGCCGCCGAGCAGCCGACACGTGCAATTCCGTGCCTTCCGGACATAGGCATTCCATAGCTTGACCGAATATCCTCGCGGTCTGTGACCCTAACCGCGTCTCGCCCGCGGAGCCGCTCGACTTCCCGGCTCCGCTGGGTGCCCGTAGCCGCCGGGTGGACCGTTGGCGTCATCGCCACGCTGTCGCTGATCGCCAGCGTGTCGCCGGTGATCCGCTGGGTCATCAAGGTGCCACGCGAATTCATCAACGACTACCTGTTCAACTTTCCGGACACCAGTTTCGCGTGGTCGTTCGTGCTGGCCTTGTTGGCCGGCGCGCTCACTGCGCGCAAGCGCATCGCCTGGTGGCTATTGGTCCTCAACCTGGTGCTGGCTGCCGGGTTGAACATCGCCGGTCTAGCGGCCGATGGCATCACCTCACTGAAGAGGGTCGGCGAGACCCTGGGGCTCGGTTTCCATCTGGCCGCGTTAGTGGTGCTGGTTTTGGCCTACCGAGAGTTTTGGGCCAAGGTCCGCTCAGGTGCGCTCTTCAAGGCGGCCGCCGTGCTGGTCACCGGCTGGGCGATCGGAATCCTGCTGTCCTGGGCACTGGTCGAGACGTTTCCCCGCACGCTGGCACGGGACGACCGGCTGTTCTACGTGGTGAACCGGGTGGTCGGATTCGCCGTCGTAGACCCTGGCTCGTTTGAGGGCAGGCCACCCGTCTTCCTCAACGCACTCTTCGGACTGTTCGGCGCGATGGCGCTGATCGCCGCGGCGATCGTCCTTTTCCAATCCCAGCGCGCGGAAAACGCGCTCACCGGCGAGGACGAATCCGCTATCCGCGGGCTGCTCGAGCTGTACGGCAAGAACGACTCCCTGGGTTACTTCGCCACCCGCCGAGACAAGTCGGTGATTTTCGCGCCGAGCGGTCGTGCCGCGATCACTTACCGCGTCGAGGTCGGAGTCTGTCTGGCCAGCGGAGACCCGATCGGCGACCCACGCGCGTGGCCGCAGGCGATCGACGCCTGGCTGGCGCTGTGCCAGACCTACGGCTGGGCGCCCGGGAATATGGGTGCCAGTTCGGCAGGGGCTAAGGCGTTTCGCGAGGCCGGCCTGAACGCGCTGGAACTGGGCGACGAGGCCATTCTGCACACGGCCGAGTTCAGGCTCTCCGGCCGAGAGATGCGCGGGGTACGCCAGGCCGTGATGCGGGCGCGCCGAGCCGAGCTGGCGGTACGCATCCGCCGCCACCACGACATCGAGCCTGCCGAGATGATGCGGGTGCTCGCCCGTGCGGATGCATGGCGGGACACCGAAACCGAGCGTGGGTTCTCGATGGCGCTGGGCCGGCTCGGCGACCCGGCCGACGGTGACTGCCTTCTGGTTGAAGCCGTCAAACCCGACAACACCGTGGTCGCGATGCTTTCGCTGGTGCCCTGGGGCCGCAACGGCGTTTCGCTCGATCTCATGCGCCGGTCGCCGGATTCTCCCAACGGGACCATCGAGCTAATGGTCACCGAGCTGGCTCTGCACGCTGAGCGCATCGGCATCAGCCGTATTTCGCTGAACTTCGCGATGTTCCGGTCGGCGTTCGAACAGGGTGCCCAACTGGGTGCAGGCCCGGTGGCGCGATTGTGGCGCGGATTTTTGGTGTTCTTCTCGCGGTGGTGGCAGTTAGAGACGCTGTACCGCTCGAACATGAAGTATCAACCCGACTGGGTACCGCGCTACGCCTGCTACGAGGATGCTCGGCTGATTCCCCGCGTGGGCGTCGCATCGGTGATCGCGGAGGGGTTCCTCGTGCTGCCGTTCACCCGGCGCAACAAGCAGCACACGGGCCATCACTCGTCCGTGCCGCCAACGCTGTTGGCAACCGGGCTCTTGCGCCACGACGGCTCGGCACCAGACGTCTCCGCGTTGCAGCAGACCGACCTCGGTGGGGGTGAAGACGGCGACCGCCGGCTGCCAGAGCAGATGCGCGTCCGGCTGTCCAAGCTGAAGAAGCTGAAGGACAGCGGTATTGACGCCTACCCAGTGGGTCAGGCGCCGAGTCACACGGTCGCCCAGGCATTAGGCGGCGATGACGACCGGGCGGCGGTCTCGGTGTCGGGGCGCGTGCTCCGGATCCGGGACTTCGGCGGTGTGCTGTTCGCCCAACTGCGCGACTGGTCAGCGGAAGTGCAGCTGCTGCTGGAGAATTCAGTTCTGCAGCACGGGCGCACCGCGGACTTCACCAAGGCCATCGATCTCGGCGACTTGGTCGAAGTGACCGGGGAGATGGGATACAGCAAGACCGGGACCCGATCACTCATCGTTCGCAGCTGGCGACTGATCGGCAAGTGCCTGCGGCCGCTGCCCAACAAGTGGAAGGGGCTGACCGATCCCGAAGCGCGCGTGCGTAGCCGCTATGTCGACCTGGCGGTCAACGCCGAGTCGCGCGAGCTGATCGTGGCTCGCAGCCGCGTGCTGCGTGCCATCCGAGAAACGTTGGACGCCAGGGGTTTTCTGGAAGTCGAGACCCCGATCCTGCAGCAGATTCACGGTGGCGCAACCGCCCGCCCGTTCAATACCCACATCAACAGCTACGACCTCGACCTCTACCTTCGGATTGCGCCGGAGCTATATCTGAAGCGGCTGTGCGTCGGCGGAGTGGAGCGGGTCTTCGAACTCGGCCGGGCGTTCCGTAACGAGGGGGTCGACTTCAGCCACAACCCGGAGTTCACCCTGCTGGAGGCCTATCAGGCGCACGCCGACTACACCGACTGGATCGACGGCTGCCGCGAGTTGATCCAGAACGCCGCCGAGGCGGCGAACGGCGCGCAGGTGGTGCTGCGGCCCCGCCCGGGCACCGCCGATGACAGCTTCGAAGCGGTCGACATCTCCGGTGTGTGGCCGGTAAAGACGGTGCACGACGCGGTATCCGAGGCGCTCGGTGAGCACATAGACGGTGAGACCAGTTTGGCCAAGCTGCACAAGCTGTCCGATGCCGCGCACATCCCGTATCTGGCGCGGTGGGACGCCGGCGCGGTGGTGCTGGAGCTCTACGAGCATCTGGTCGAGGAGCGAACCGAGCAACCGACCTTCTACATCGACTTCCCCCTATCGGTGTCGCCGCTGACCCGACCGCATCGCAGCAAGCCCGGCATTGCCGAGCGCTGGGACTTGGTGGCGTGGGGCGTCGAGCTGGGCACCGCCTACAGCGAGCTCACCGACCCGGTGGAGCAGCGGCGCCGCCTGGAGGAGCAGTCCCTGCTGGCCGCCGGTGGTGACCCCGAAGCCATGGAGCTCGATGAGGATTTTCTGCATGCGATGGAATACGCGATGCCGCCCACCGGAGGTCTGGGGATGGGCGTCGACCGCGTCGTCATGCTCATCACGGGCCGCAGCATCCGCGAGACGCTGCCCTTCCCCCTGGCGAAGCCGCGATAGCGACGCCGGGTAACGCGAATACCGCTTGACCAACCGATCGGTGAAACTCGTGCTCAAAGCCCGCAATCCGTACCACAATGGACTATGTGACGGGTTCAACGACGAGCCTTGCGTTCTCGGTGCTGGCCGAGCACCACACCTCATTGATGCACGGCTGGCTACCCGGCACGATCCAGGCCGTCGCCGTGACAGTGCTGCTGCTGGCGGTCGGGTGGCGGTCGCGCCGTTGGCGGCTGACGTGGCTACCGGCGGCTGCAGCCGTAGGAGCCGGGGTGGCTGCTTGGGCTCACTGGTACATCACCACCGACGGCCTTGCCGACGACCCCGCGCCGCACCTGTTGTGGTGGTGGATCGCTTTCAGCGGCGCAGCCATAGCGATCTTGGTCCTGGGCTGGCCCAGCGCAGCCTGGTGGCGGCGTGGCGCATCGCTGCTGGCCGTGCCGCTGTGTCTGCTCAGCACGGGACTGGTGGTCAACCTGTGGGTCGGCTACTTCCCTACCGTGCAGACTGCGTGGAATCAGCTCACCGCCGGTCCGTTGCCTGACCAGACCGACCTGACGACCGTCAACGCGCTGGCGTCCACCGGCATCCAGCCCCAGCACGGCAGTTTGGTGCCGGTGACGATCCCCGACCACGCCTCTCACTTCAAGCATCGCGGCGAGTTGGTGTACCTGCCGCCAGCATGGTTTGGCAGTTCTCCGCCGCCGCAGCTGCCGACGGTGATGATGATCGGCGGTGAGTTCAACACGCCCGCTGATTGGGCGCGGGCGGGCAATGCGGTGAAGGCGATCGACGACCTGGCGGCCGCACACGACGGAAACGCGCCGGTGTTCGTCTTCGCGGACTCCGGCGGAGCGTTCAACAACGACACCGAGTGCGTCAACGGATCCCGTGGGAACGCGGCCGATCATCTGACCAAAGACGTGGTGCCCTATATGGTCTCGAGCTTTGGGGTGAGCCCCGATCCATCGCGGTGGGGCATCGTCGGCTGGTCCATGGGTGGCACCTGCGCGGTGGATCTCACGGTCATGCACCCGGAGTTGTTCAGCTCATTCGTCGACATCGCCGGAAACATGGGCCCGGACACCGGAACCAAGGCGCAGACCATCGCTCGGCTGTTCGGCGGCAGCACCGACGCGTGGGAGGCGTTCGACCCGGCCACGGTGATCACCAGGCACGGTCGATACGACGACGTCTCGGGCTGGTTCGACATTTCGTCGGACAACGCGCCGAAGCGGTATCACAGCCTCACGGTGGCCGCCACGGGCGCGATCGGGTTGGGCGGTCAGGACAATATCCGGTACCCGGACGACCAGACCGCTGCCGCCGAGCGGCTGTGCAGACTGGGCCGCGCCAACGGCATCGATTGCGCAATCGTCGCCCAGCCGGGCAAACACGACTGGCCATTCGCGAGTAGGGCTTTCGCCAAGGCCCTGCCCTGGCTGGCCGGCGAGTTGGACACTCCCGAGGTGCCGTTGATCGCGCTGCCAACTACGTCCCCGTCGCCGATGTCCGCACTGGCGCCGCGCACTGAGTCGGTCGGCAGGTAGGACCACTTGATCGCAGGGGTAACGTGAAACCATGCCCGATGAGCCGACGAGTTCCGCTGCCGAGTCCAACGTCGACCCGGACTACACCAGTTCGGGCATTCCGACCTTCGAATCGGTCCGCGAAAAGATCGAGACGCGGTACGAGACATCAATCGGCGCAGCCGAATTGGATGCCGAGAGCCCCGAGGGCCGAGACGTCGAGGAGCAGTACCAGGAGCGGCAGCGGGCGGCTGCCGAGCGGCTGGCCCAAATCCGCAAGTCGATGCACGACGACAGTTAGGCGCTGACCTTTCGTCGCCCGTTCGCACGCCGCGGTGCGTCAGTCGATGCGCTGGCGACACTGAGTGTTTCGGCGAGGAACTTACCGGTGTAGCTTTCCGGCACCGCCGCGATGTCCTCCGGTGTGCCCTCGGCGACGATCGTCCCGCCTTCGGCACCGCCCTCCGGTCCCATGTCGATGATCCAGTCCGATGTCTTGATCACGTCCAGGTTGTGCTCGATGACTATCACCGTATTGCCTTTGTCGACAAGGCCGTTGATCACGTCCAGCAACTTGCGGATGTCGTCGAAATGCAAGCCGGTGGTGGGTTCGTCGAGGATGTACACGGTGCGTCCGGTGGAGCGCTTCTGCAACTCGGACGCCAGCTTGACCCGCTGCGCCTCACCGCCGGACAGCGTCGGCGCCGGCTGACCGAGTCGCACATACCCGAGGCCGACATCGACCAGAGTCTGCAGATAGCGGTGGATGCCGGTGATGGGCTGGAAGAACTCAGCGGCCTCCTCGATCGACATGTCCAAGACCTCGGAGATGGTCTTGCCCTTGTAATGCACCTCAAGGGTTTCCCGGTTGTAGCGGGCGCCGTGACACACCTCGCACGGCACGTACACATCTGGCAGGAAGTTCATCTCAATCTTGATGGTGCCGTCGCCGGTGCACGCCTCGCAGCGGCCGCCCTTGACGTTGAACGAGAATCGGCCCGGCTGATAGCCACGAACCTTGGCCTCGGTGGTCGCGGCGAACAAGGTGCGGATCTTGTCGAACACCCCGGTGTAGGTGGCCGGGTTGGAGCGCGGCGTGCGACCGATCGGCGACTGGTCGACGCGGACCAGCTTGTCCACATGGTCCAGCCCCGTGACCCGGACATGCCGGCCCGGGACCTGTCGGGCGCCGTTGAGCCTGTTCGCCAGCACCGCGGCCAGAATGTCATTGACCAGAGTCGACTTGCCGGAGCCCGATACCCCGGTCACCGAGGTCAGCACGCCAAGCGGAAACGACACGTCGATTTGGCGCAGATTGTGCTCGTGGGCGCCGACGACCGTGAGCCGACGTCGCTTGTCAACAGGCCGCCGGATCGCCGGGGTGGCAATGCTTTCCTTGCCGGATAGGTAGGCGCCGGTGATCGAGTCGCTGTTGTGCAGCAGCTCGGCGTAGGTGCCGCTGTGCACGATGCGACCGCCGTGCTCGCCGGCCCCCGGGCCGATGTCGACAACCCAATCGGCGTGCGCGATGGTGTCCAAGTCGTGCTCGACGACGATCAGCGTATTTCCTAAATCCCTTAAGCGGGTGAGGGTTTCGATGAGCCGGCGGTTGTCACGCTGGTGCAGGCCGATCGACGGCTCGTCGAGCACATACAGCACGCCGACCAAGCCGGAGCCGATCTGGGTGGCCAGCCGGATGCGCTGCGCCTCACCGCCGGACAGCGTGGCCGCCGCACGGGAGAGCGAAAGGTACTCCAACCCGACGTCGAGCAAAAAGCCCAGCCGCGACTGGATTTCCTTGAGCACCTGACCGGCGATGGCTTGTTCGCGCGGGCCCAGGGTGAGCGCGTTCAGGAAATCCGCGCAGTCCGAGATGGACAGTTCGCACACCTCGGCGATGGACTTCGCGCCACGCTCCCCCGCGGCCAATGCGACGGCCAGGATTTCCGGCTTGAGTCGAGTGCCGTCGCACACCGGGCACGGCACGTCACGCATGAAGCCCTCGTAGCGCTCCTTCATCAGCTCGGATTCGGTCTGGTCCATCTTGCGCTGCAGGAACGCCAGCACGCCTTCGAAGTCGGCGTAGTAGGACCGGGTGCGGCCGTAACGGTTGCGGTAGCGAACGTGCACCTGCTCATCGCAGCCCTCCAGGATCGCCTTGCGCGCCTTGGCCGGTAGGTTGCGCCAGGGCGTGTCGACGTCGAAGCCCATCGCCTCGCCGAGGCTGGCCATCATCCGGGTGAAATAGTCCGCGGTGTGGCCCATCGACCACGGCGCGACCGCCCCCTCGGCCAGGGTGCGATCGGGGTCGGGCACCACCAGGTCAGGGTCGACCTCCTTGCGGATTCCCAGGCCGGCGCACTCCGGGCAGGCACCATACGGCGAGTTGAACGAGAAGGACCGCGGCTCCAAGTCGTCGACGGCCAGGGGGTGCCCGTTAGGGCAGGCGAGTTTTTCGGAGAACCGCTGCTCCCGGTTGTGGGCGTCGTGTTCGTGGTCGACAAATTCCAGCACCACGATGCCGTCCGCCAGGTTCAGCGCGGTTTCCACCGAGTCGGTGAGCCGCTGCTTGGCGGCGAGCTTGACCGTCAGGCGGTCCACCACCACCTCGATGTCGTGCTTCTCCTGCTTCTTCAGCTTGGGCGGATCGGTCAGCGAATGCACCACGCCGTCAACCCGGACGCGGCTGTATCCCTGGGCATTGAGCTTCTCGAACAGGTCGGCGAACTCCCCCTTACGTGTCCGCACCACCGGAGCGAGGACCTGGAATCGGGTGCCTTCCGGCATCGCCAGCACCTGATCGACGATCTGCTGCGGCGTCTGGCGGGCGATCCGCTCACCACAGACCGGGCAGTGCGGAGTGCCCGCGCGGGCGTACAGCAGTCGCAGGTAGTCGTAAACCTCGGTGATCGTCCCGACCGTCGACCGCGGGTTGCGGTTGGTCGACTTCTGGTCGATGGACACCGCCGGGGACAGCCCCTCGATGAAATCGACATCGGGTTTGTCCATCTGCCCCAAGAACTGTCGGGCGTAGGCCGACAGCGACTCCACGTAACGTCGCTGGCCCTCGGCGAAGATGGTGTCGAACGCCAGCGACGACTTGCCTGAACCGGACAGCCCGGTGAACACGATCAGCGCGTCGCGCGGTAAGTCGAGGTCGACGCTGCGCAGGTTGTGCTCACGCGCACCTTTGACGATCAGGCGGTCAGCCACTCAGCCCCTTTCACCGGGCCGCTCCCAGCGCCGTATCAGCGCCGCAATCCGGCCGGACACACTACCGTGTCCATGCTAGGTGTCCCCTCTGACATAGTTTGACCGCCTTCCCGCCCTCACAGAAGATCTCGATACGAACGGACATCGTCCTCGACGGTCAAGATGTCACCCTGACGCCGATCTACGACGTTGGGAGCGCGCCGCGCGAGCAGCAGCGCCTCTATTGTTGATCGATCGAGCTCTCCGGACGAAGGAGCCGCCGACGGTCAACACAGGCAAGACCCCACCGACCAACCCGCTGACGCCTGGCGAACGTCGTGCCATGTTGATAGCGGCCGCCGTTTTCGTTGCTTTGATCGCGGCGGCGGTGGTGACGTGGACGCTGACGGGCCACTCGTCCGGATATGGCCGATCCGGCGACAGCTGCGTAAATGTCACGATCGCGAGTTCGATGGGCAGCGCAGTCGAGCACGCATGTGGTGCAGAAGCACACGACTGGTGTCGCGCTGTCTCCACCCAGCACGACGCCCACTCGAAAGCAGTCCAGGCGCAGTGTCGAATCGCGGGGATTCTGCCATAGCGGGCAACGCGGGCAAGTTAGCTCGACCTGTTGCCCTTAGCGAAGCCGTTGATCCCACGCTCCCATTGGAACGCAATGGATGCAGTTGAGTCCGTCCACGGAAGCGCCGGCGCGCCAATAGCAGTTTGGGGGGCCAGCCGGCTGCACCAATATGGATTCCGATGTCATATCACGTAATTCCCGGATGGAATCTGTTAGTTCACATTGAATTATTCGAGACAGAGCGGGCGTAGCCGACGCCGGCCGGCCGCGGTGGAGCGGAGGTCTGGGTTCAAGCAGAAATCTAGAATTAACACTTAATTTTCTGACCGAAACCCAACGGCGCGATAGTCTGGCCACTCGCGTGTGGCACCGCGGCAGCGACCGAAGGGTGGACCGGCATGAACCCTTATCCCGACTGGCTTAGCCCCGGAGACAATGCGTGGCAATTGGTGGCCGCGACCCTGGTCGGCTTGATGAGCATTCCGGGTATTGCAGTGCTGTACGGCGGCCTTGTCCAAAAGAAGTGGGCGGTCAACACGATGTTGATGGCGTTCACCGGGTTTTCGTTGGTATTGGTGGTGTGGGTGCTGTGGGGCTTCAAGATGGGCTTCGGGGAGCCTCAAAAGTTCGGCCCGGGCATCCTGCAGGCCGCGGTGGGCAAGCCGCGCAGCATCTTGGGCGCCGACAACCAGCACCAGGCGGTCATCCCGCTGCTCGACGGGGCGATGCCCAAATTTCGGTTCTCCGAGACCACGCTGGCTTACTTCCAGTTCGTATTCGCCGCAATTACCCCGCTGCTGTTCTTGGGCAGCGTGGTGGGCCGAATCAACTTCAAGGTGTGGCTGATCTTCGTGCCGCTATGGTCGACGTTTGCTTACTCGGTGAACGCCTTCCTGGTGTGGGGTGGGGGCTTTTGGGCTCAGCCGCACACCGGCATCAGTAGCCTCTTTAGCACCGGAACGCTGGACTACTCCGGCGGGTACGTAATCCACTTGGCCGCCGGCACCAGCGGGTTTGTCGCAGCCGCGGTGATAGGGCCCCGACTGGCCCGCGACCGCGAACGCGCCGTGCCCAACAACTTGCCGATAGCCGCGGTTGGGGCGGGCATCCTGTGGTTGGGCTGGAACGGGTTCAACGGCGGTGACCCCTACTTCGCTGGCACCAATGCCTCCTTGGCCGTGATAAACACGAACCTGGCCACCGCGGTGGCGCTGCTGACCTGGGTGATCTGGGACATCTTCGCGAGCCGCGAGCGTAAACCCACCCTGCTGGGCGGCATCAACGGCATGATCTCAGGGCTGGTGGCCATCACCCCCGCCGCCGGCTTCGTCAACACCTTCGGCGCCCTCATCATCGGAGTGGTAGCCAGCTCGCTGGTGTGGATGTCCTGGAACTGGCTGGGCCGCACCCGCCTGTTCAGGAAGGTCGACGACAGCCTCGGCGTCGTGCACACCCATGGCGCGGCGGGCTTGACCGGTGGCCTGCTGGTCGGGGTGCTGGCCGACCCGCACATCGTCATCTACCTCGGCAACGGCAAAGACGTCAAGGACGTCACCAACGCGGGTTGGCTGTGGGGCCATCATCCGGCACAAATTCTGGTCCAACTCTGCGCGGCGCTCACCATCATCGCCTGGGACGCCTTCGTTACGTTCGCCATCCTGAAGTTTCTTGGCCTGTTCATGAAACTGCGTGCACCCGAAGAAGTCTTGGAACAGGGCGACATCGGCGTGCACTTGGAGGAGGCCTACCCCGACGACATCCTCGTCAGCGGCGGCCAGACGCACTGAAAGCCTGATGACATGAAGCTGATTACCGCAATCGTCCAGCCGTTTACGATCGCGGACATCCGTGCCGCGCTGACCAACGCCGGCGTGCACGGCTTGACCTACTCCGAAGCCCGGGGCTACGGGCGCCAGAAAGGGCACACCGAGGTGTACCGGGGTGCCGAGTACGAGGTCGACTTCGTTCCGAAGGCACGCGTAGACGTCGTCGTGGATGACGAACATGTCGACGTCGTGGTCGCGGCCATCGTCGGTGCCGCACGCACCGGCAAGATCGGCGACGGCAAGGTCTGGGTAACCGCTGTCGAGTCGCTGACCCGGGTGCGAACCGGCGAACGCGGTTCAGATGCCCTTTGAGACAGCAATCAGCACACCCGAACTCGACGCGCATCGACTAGACCAGTATCAGCCCCGTGGGGCAAGCAACCGTCGGGCAGTACGGTGGCCGGTATGACTCGCGCCGACGACGATGATGTCGGCGCAGCCGGGATCGAGGAGTGGCGCCGATGACTTCCGTGAACGACAACTACACCGGGCACGTCGAACCGGGTACCGCCGCAAAACGCACCCTTCCGGGCGTGTCGATCGTGAAAGCGTCGGTGGGCCCGATGGACAACAATGCCTACCTGGTGACGTGTTCTGCGACCGGGGAAACGCTGCTGATCGACGCGGCCAATGACGCCGACGTTCTGATCGACCTGG
This sequence comes from Mycobacterium sp., assembly GCF_035623875.1. Lineage (GTDB taxonomy): Bacteria > Actinomycetota > Actinomycetes > Mycobacteriales > Mycobacteriaceae > Mycobacterium. The sequence goes on from NZ_DASPSP010000017.1 coordinate 14,527, forward strand.
TGCGCAACCACGCCCCGAAGGTGTCCCTGATCATCACCAGTCACCAGCATTTCGACCACTGGCAGGCGTTGGAAGCCGTGGCGCAGGCTACCGGCGCGCCGACCGCCGCGCATAAAATCGATGCCGACCCGCTGCCGGTGAAGCCGGACCGCCTGCTGGCGGGTGGCGACACCGTGCAGATCGGCAAGCTGACGTTCGACGTCATCCATTTGCGGGGGCATACGCCCGGATCGGTCGCGCTGGCCCTCGACGGTCCCGCCACCGGCGGCGTCACCCAGCTGTTCACCGGCGACTGCCTGTTCCCCGGCGGCGTCGGCAAGACCTGGCAGCCCGGCGACTTCACGCAACTGCTCGAGGACGTCACCACCCGAGTGTTCGATGTCTACGGCGACGCCACCGTCGTCTACCCCGGCCACGGTGACGACACCACGTTGGGCGCCGAGCGCCCCAGCCTTGCAGAGTGGCGCGAGCGCGGCTGGTAAGCCGCGGGAGCGACTTCCGACAAACCCAGCGGCGTGACCGGGGTTGGTGCATAGCGGTCGCGAAACATGTTGCAGCGCTTAAACTTACCGCGATGAGGGTGGATTGACTTCGGCACAACGCACACGGTCGGCAGTCGTCGACGGAGAAACTATCCCGTCGCGTCGTTCGACGGGATCGACACGTGGTCGTCGCTCATCGCCGCCAACGCCTCCGGCGCCCAACGCTTCCTGACGGTGGACGCCTTCACGCAGGCGGGCTTCGAGGTGATCGCGCTGCTCAACGAGCCGTCCGCGGCGGGTTTCGACCTCGGCGGCGGGACATTCGACGCGTCGCCTGCGGCGCCGCCCGGTGCGGCGCAGCGATGACCGCCCGGATGTCGAAGAACGCTACGTCGTCACGCCCGGTGGAGCGGTGGAGGTGACGCTCACGACGCGACCGGCCCGGTTGAGCCGAACGTTCCGCCTGGAGCGGCACGATCTCAACACCGCGTGATGCCTGCGCCCTGTTACGGCGCGGCGTCGAGGTCGGGCGTCCAGGCCACCCCGTTGATGTGGCTCCCGCCGTCGACGAAGAGCGTGTTGCCGGTGAGGTAACGGCAGCCCTCGCCTGCGAGGAATAGCGCGACCGGGGCGATATCGAGGTAGGGGTCTCCGATCCGGCCCATCGGATTCATCGCGTCGGCGAAGGTTGCAATCTCCGGGTTGTCGCCGAGCGCGCGCATGAAAGCCACGCTTTTGGCCGCCGGGCAGATGGCATTGACCGTCACGCCGAACGGCGCCCACTCCCGCGCGGCGGTGCGGGTCAAGGCGCGCAACGCCTCTTTGGCCGCGTTGTACTCCAGGGTGCCCATATGCGCGTTGACCCCGTTGAGGCTGCACATGTTGATCACCCGTCCCCAACCGCGTGCCCGCATATTCGGGAGTGCGGCCCGCATGGCCCAGAACGGCCCGTAATAGGCGACCGCGATGCCGTCGCTGAGCTGCCGATCGGTCTTGTTCTCCACCCGGCCGATCGAGCCGCCGCCCCAGGCGTTGTTGACCACGACGTCGATCGAGCCGTACGTTGAAACCGCTTGCGCGACAGCATTTTCGACTTGGTCGCGGACCGCGACGTCGACATGGGCGAACAATCCGCCGATGGCGTCGGCGACTTCGCGGCCGGTGCGCTCGTCGCGTTCGGCCACCACGACTTTGGCACCCTCCTCGGCGAACCGGCGCGCAATGGCTTCACCGATGCCGGCTCCGGCCCCGGTGATCAGCGCCACCTTGCCGTCCAACTGCCCGGTCACGCCGGCCGTCCCAGCGCGCCCGCGGCCAGCAGGTCGCGTGCATCTGCCGAGCCGTCCAGTGCGCGGGTGGTGCGTTTGACGATCTGCCATCCCGCCGCCGCCCGCCGTAGCGTGATGTGGTTGGCGCCGGCCCGCCACACCCGGTAGCCGCTGCCGTCCTCGTTGTGCCGAACCAGAATCGACTCGCACACCGCCACGGCCTCGTCGCCGTCGATGTCGACGCGCACCGGGCCCAGGAAATGGGCGGAACCGCCGCTGATCAGCCCTTGGTGAGCCGGCGATCGCACCATCTCGGCAACGTCGGCCCGGCTACGCATGTGCCAGCCGTCGACGTCGTACTCGCCGTCTTCTGCCCACAGCCCGGCGACCGCGTCGGCGTCACCGGCGTCCACCAGCGGTCCGTAGGACGCCATTAAGCGAGCGATGGCCAGTTCGTCTTCAGCCCGGCCCAGCCGCTGTTCCAGCAGGGCGAGTCGCTCCTCTACCCTCATCTCGCTTCCTCTCGGCTTGCAGCAGCCTCTGCATTGTGCGATGAGCGCCGAGAACGGCCCCGGCGCGATCGGAATCGTTGTGCATGGCCACGATCTCGTCGTTGCCGCTGATGACATGCACGGGCCCGCGGCCCAACCATTCCAGTCCCTCACGTGCCACGTCCGCGGGCTCGGCGACGACGATCCCGGGGGCGTCGAAATTCAAGCCGGCCCGTTCCATCGCCGGTGTCCTGGTGACGCCGAGGACCAGTTCCAGCACGTCGACGCCGTGGTCGCGCAGCTCCAACCAGAGCCCCTCGGCGAAGATCCTGGTGAACGCCTTGACACCGCCGTAGACGGTTTGTCGAGCCGATCCCAGGTAGCCGGCCAGCGACCCGAGCATCACGATGCCGCCGCGCCGCCGGGCGCGCATCGCCTGTCCGTAGTGGTGCACCAGGGCAAGCGGCGTCGAGACGTTCAGGTCGATGACGTGCTGAAACCCGGCCAGATCAGCGTCGAGGAACTCATGACTGTGCGTATTTGCCCCCGCAACCAGGATCAGCAGGCCCACGTCGAGCCCGGAGGTCGCTGCCGCGATGCGGGCGCAGGCGGCGGGGGCGCTCAGATCGGCCTGCACGGTCCGTACCTCGCCACCGTGCCGGCGACACCGATCGGCGGTCTGTTGCAGCGGGTCACCCTTGCGGGCTACCAGCGCCAGGTTCAAACCCGCCTCGGCGAGAAGGTGCGCAAATTCGGCGCCGACACCCTCCGAGCCGCCCGCGATCAGCGCCCACGGGCCGTACTTCGCGGTATCGAGCACCGGGGTGAATAGCGGTTATGGGGTGGTGTGCACGATCAACACGTCGACCTTGGCCCGGCGCGACACGTTGGCCGGCACCGATCCCAGCAGCCGGCCCGCAATCGTGCTCAGGCCGACGTTACCGACAACGAGCAGATCGGCGCCGACGTCCTCTGCGAGCCCGACCAGCGCATCGACCGGGGCGCCGACGACTGCTCGTTCTTCGATATTCTTGGCGCCCGCGGCGTGGGCCCGATCTTTGGCCTCACGCAGGATCGCGTAGATCGGGGCGCTACCCGACACCTTGTAGCTTTCGTCCTTCAGGGCGTCGGCGGCCCGCGTATCTTCGTGTTCGGGCAGGTAGGCCGTCGCGACGATCAGCTTCGCGTCCGCCCCGGCGATGGTGCCTGCCCGTTCTACCGCGCGCAGCGACGAGTCCGACCCGTCGGTTCCTACCACCACGGTCCGATAGGCGCTCATTTACCCTCCCAGTTGTCGGTTGCTACGCCAACCCAAGACAGTATCGCTTTGCCTGATCCAGATGGTCCGATTTGAGACACGCTGCACAGCCTTGACCCGGCCGTACCGAGCCGCCCCGGGGTGCCCGCGGACCTCAATCCCACCGGCGCCGCCATCGACGAGAAGCTAATAGGACTCAAATCCTTTGGCGTGCAACCCATTTGCCCCAACCACGCCGCGATGGGCAGCCCGCCGCATTCAGCGCCGTTCAGCAAACCGAATTATGACCAGGCCGGACGGTTAATCAGATTCACCACAGAACCCTTACAGTGACACACATCATGATCACGCCGACGATCGAACAGCCCAAGGCGGCTGTTGCCCCGAGCTACTCGCAGCCGCAGCGTCGCGGCAGGCTGTTCGACCCGCTGGCGGTCGCTTTGCTGGCCGCCGTTATCAGCGCCGCCGGGGCGAGCCGGCCGTCGTTGTGGTTTGACGAGAGCGCCACGATCTCCGCTTCGGCGAGTCGCTCAGTGCCCGACCTGTGGCGGATGCTGGGTCATATCGACGCCGTGCACGGCCTGTTCTACCTGCTGATGCACGGCTGGTTCGCAGTCTTCCCACAGACCGAGTTCTGGTGCCGGGTTCCCAGTTGCCTGGCGCTTGGGGCCGCGGCCGCCGGCGTGGTTGTCTTCGCCAAGCAGTTCTCGTCGCGCCGGACCGCGGTCTGCGCGGGCGTCGTCTTCTCGATCCTGCCGCGCGTGACCTGGGCCGGCGTCGAGGGCCGCTCCTATGCGCTGACGGCGGTCGCCGCAATCTGGGTGACCGTGCTGCTGGTGACCGCGATACGGCGAAACCGGGGGTGGCTGTGGCTGCTATACGCGGTGGCCCTACTGCTGTCGATACTGCTGAACGTCTACCTGGTGTTGCTGGTGCCGGCCTACGCCGTGATGGTGCCGATGATCGGGGGCCGCAAATCCGTTGTGATCTGGTGGGCCGCCACCTCGGCGGCGGTGGCGGCGATCATGACGCCGTTCATGCTGTTTGCGCACGGCCAGAGATTTCAGGTTGCCTGGATCTCACGGCTCAGTTGGCACAGCGTGATCGACGTTCTGCAGCACCAGTTTTTCGACAACAGCGTCCCGTTCGCGATCCTGACGGCGATCATTTTGGTGGCCGCGCTCGCATTTCGGTTGACCGGCCGATGGGAATGCGATGGCGATACCCGCCGGCTGCTGACGGCTTGCGCGGCATGGATTGTCGTGCCCCCCACCGTCAGCCTGATCTACTCGGCGCTCACCGAGCCCTTCTACTGCCCGCGATATATGTTCTTCACCGCGCCTGCGGCTGCGGTGGTAATAGCCGTCTGCATTGTCGCGGTTGCCCGACGACCGCGGTGGATCGCCGTGGTCCTGGTGTTGCTCGCCGTGGCGGGTTTCCCGAATTATCTTCTGTCCCAACGGCAGCGCTATGCCAAGGAAGGCTGGGACTATAGCGACGTCGCCGACGTCATCAGCGCCCACGCCGCACCCGGGGATTGCCTGTTGGTCGATAACACGGTGAGTTGGCTACCCGGGCCGATCCGCGCGCTGCTTGCGGCCCGTCCGACGGCCTTCCGGCCATTGGTCGACGTCGGCCGTGGTCAGCGCGCACCCGAGCGTGGCACCCTCTGGGACGGCCACGTGGCGGTGTGGCTGGTGGTAGGCCGGCTGTACCAATGCACGACGCTATGGACGATTTCCACACATGACACCACCTTGCCGGACCACCAAAGCGGGAAATCGTTGCGACCTGGGCGGGTGCTAGGACGCGCACCTGCGTATTGGACGCCGAAGCTGATCGGGTTCCACATCGTCGAGCGCTGGCAACTCCACCGCACCCAAGTCATCAAGTCGATCCGCTGACAAGGCGCCGATCGGCCAACGAAATAGCTTGTGCCGGAACCCAAGTCGACCTCGTCGGTCAGCGCTGTCCCCGGCTGGCGCGGTAGGACGCCACCGCGCCGACCGCGCCCAGTGCCGCGAACACCGCGAACAGCCAACGGGCAGCCATCACGGCGCCGCCGTGCGCGCTGTTGACGACCACGCCTGCCAGGCCTGCGCCGAACGCCCCAGAGATCAGCTGCACCGTGTTGATCGCCGCGGCGGCGGCCCCGCCTTCTTCCGTCTCGTCGACGAACCGCATCGCCCACGCCGATAGATGCGGCCAGGCCGCCCCGATGCCCGTGCCGGTGATCGTCAACGCCAGCGCCCACACGACGGCAACGCCCACCGGCGCGTTATCCACCTGGGTAACCGCGCCTAACACAAGGCCCACGGCCATGATCAGTGGTGCGGCGGCGACCACGTGGGCAATGACGCGGCCGCTGCCCAGCGATGCGCTGACGATCTCGCTGACGGTCCAGCCGACGGCCAGCGCGGCGCCCAGAAAACCGGCCACCACCGGAACCAGATGCGCCAGTCGTTGCCCGAACAACGGCACGTACATGTCGACCATCGCCGAAGCCATCAGCAGCGCCATCGTCAGGTAGATCCACCTGAGCGGGCCGGAACCAAATGCGCTGGGCGGCAACACCGCGACCGACATCCGCCGATCGACCGCAACAAACACGACAACCAGCAGCAGGCTGGCGACAACCAGCGCTGTCGTCGCGACGCTGTTGTGCGGAACCTGCGCGACGCTAACCGTCAGCGCGGCCGCTCCCAACAGCAGCAGCGACCACACCGGGATTTTCAGCATCGGCGCAGCGCCGCTTGGACCGGCACGGCCGGCGGGCAGCACCGTCGGGACCAGCGCGGCCATCGCAGCAGTCAGCATCGCCACCGCACCGAACGCCCAACGCCACAGCCCGAACTGGGCAAAAAAGCCACCCGTGGCTGGCCCGACAATCGTTGCGACGCCCCACATTGCCGATACCAATGCGGAGGCCCGGGTCCACAGCGCTTGCGGCAGGGCGGCGCTGATCACCGCATAGCCCAAGCCAGCCAGCAGCCCGCCGGCTGCCCCCTGCAAGGTACGGCCCGCCAGCAGCACCTCCATGTTGGGGGCCGACGCACACACCACGCTGCCGATCCCGAAGACCGCCAGTCCCAGCAGGTATGACGGACGCGCCCCGAAACGCAGCAGTGCCGCGTTGACCCCGGCGGCCGCCACCACCGACCCGACCAGGTAGAGGGTTGTCACCCAGGCAAAGAGCCGTTCACCGCCGATGTCGGCGACGGTGCTCGGCAGCAGGCTGATGGTCAGGAATTCATTGATCGCGTACAGCGCCACTCCGCCGGCGAGCAGCGTCGACGTGCCAAGGTACCGGGCGCCCAGCAGCTCACGCCAACCGCCGGCGGTCTCGGTGGTGCTCGCCGCGTCGGTCACGTACACCACGCTATGAACTCAACCGCGGTTGAGTTCAAGGCGCCGACCTCAGGGGCGCGTCGGCGGCCGATCACTTCAGACCGGCTGCGTCCATTCCGCGCAGTTCTTTCTTCAAGTCGGCGATCTCGTCGCGGAACCGGGCGGCCAGCTCGAATTGCAGGTCCCGCGCCGCGGCCATCATCTGCTCAGTGAGGTCCTTGATCAGGTCGGCCAACTCGGCTCGCGGCATGCCTGCGGTGTCGCGCCCCTCGAACACCCCCGCGCTGACCGCTCGGCCGGGCGCACCCTGCGCCCGCCGGCCACGTGACGCGTTGCGTCCGGATCCGCCGACCTGGACGGCCCCGGTGGATTCAGTATCCGCGGCCTCGCGGTAGACCTGGTCGAGGATGTCGGCGATCTTCTTGCGCAGCGGCTGCGGGTCGATGCCGTTGGCCTCGTTGTAGGCGATCTGTTTGGCGCGCCGACGTTCGGTCTCGTCGATGGCCTCTTTCATCGAGTCGGTCATCGTGTCGGCATACATGTGCACTTCGCCGGAGACGTTGCGGGCGGCCCGGCCGATCGTCTGGATCAGGCTGCGCGACGACCGCAGGAAGCCTTCCTTGTCAGCATCGAGGATCGACACCAGCGACACCTCGGGCAAGTCCAGCCCCTCTCGGAGCAGGTTGATGCCGACCAGTACGTCGTAGTCACCCAGCCGCAGCTGGCGCAGCAGTTCCACCCGGCGCAACGTATCCACCTCGGAGTGCAGGTAGCGCACGCGGATGCCCATTTCCAGCAGGTAATCGGTGAGGTCTTCGGCCATCTTCTTGGTCAGCGTCGTCACCAGCACGCGCTCGTCGGCTTCGCTCCGTTTGCGGATCTCACCGATCAGGTCGTCGATCTGGCCCTTCGTGGGCTTGACGACGACCTTCGGATCGACCAGGCCGGTAGGCCGGATCACCTGCTCGACGAACTCCCCGCCGGACTGGCTGAGCTCGTATGGGCCCGGGGTCGCCGACAGGTACACCGTCTGACCGATCCGGTCAGCGAACTCTTCCCAGGTCAGCGGCCGGTTATCGCACGCGGACGGTAGCCGGAATCCGTATTCGACGAGGTTGCGCTTGCGGGACATGTCGCCCTCGTACATGCCGCCGATCTGCGGCACGGTCACATGCGACTCGTCGATGACGAGCAGGAAATCCTCCGGGAAGTAGTCGAGCAGCGTCGCCGGCGGCGAACCGGGCCCACGGCCGTCGATGTGGCGCGAGTAGTTCTCGATACCGGAGCAGAACCCGACTTGGCGCATCATCTCGATGTCGTAGCTGGTGCGCATGCGCAGCCGTTGAGCCTCCAGCAGCTTGCCCTGGCCCTCGAGTTCGGCGAGCCGCGCGGCAAGTTCTTCCTCGATGGTGGCGATCGCGTGAGCCATCCGCTCGGGTCCGGCCACGTAGTGGGTGGCCGGGAAGATGCGCAGCGAGTCGACCTTGCGGATCACGTCACCGGTCAGCGGATGCAGGTAGTACAGCGCTTCGATCTCGTCACCGAAGTATTCGATGCGGACGGCCAATTCCTCGTAGGAGGGAATGATCTCGACGGTGTCGCCCCGCACCCGGAACGAGCCACGAGTGAACGACAGGTCGTTGCGGGTGTACTGCACGTCGACCAACAGCCGCAGCAGCCCGTCGCGCGGCACCTCGCTGCCCACCTGCAGCTCGACGGAGCGGTCCAGGTAGGACTGCGGCGTGCCCAGGCCGTAGATGCACGACACCGAAGCCACCACCACGACGTCGCGCCGCGATAGCAGTGCCGATGTCGCGGAGTGCCGCAGCCGCTCCACATCGTCGTTGATCGAGCTGTCCTTTTCGATGTAGGTGTCGGTCTGCGCGATGTACGCCTCTGGCTGGTAGTAGTCGTAGTACGAGACGAAGTACTCAACGGCGTTGTGCGGCAACATCTCTCGAAGCTCGTTGGCCAACTGAGCGGCCAGCGTCTTGTTCGGCGCCATCACCAGGGTCGGGCGCTGCAGCCGCTCGATGAGCCATGCGGTAGTCGCCGACTTCCCGGTACCGGTGGCACCCAGCAACACGACGTCGTGCTCCCCCGTGAGAATTCGCCGCTCCAACTCCTCGATAGCCACCGGCTGGTCGCCGGCCGGGTCATGCGGGCTGACCACCTCGAAGTGCCCACCGGCGCGCACCATGTCCTCAACAGGGCGGTATTCAGAGTGGGCGACAATCGGATGCTCGGTAGCGAAAGCCATGGCTACCAGGGTAGGCCCGACCACCGACAGCCGGAGGATGTCATCCGTGCTGACGGGTCCACACCAGGGTCCCCGGATCGCATTGGATCAGGTACCCGTCGTCCGACTTCGACATCGCGAAGACGGGGACGTTCGGCTCGTCGCAGGACGTCCCGGTGGAATGCACCCCGCTAGTGACAGGTGCTCTGTCCCAGGTGTTGGCCTCGCAAACGATCTGGGTATTGGCGGTGGAGTCGTAAGCGAGCTTGTCGACATCGCTGCACACGCCGCCGAGCACCGGCGCAGACGATGCCGTGGCGGGCACCGCCGTGTTCGCAGAAGCCTGCGCGGGATCGGCCACGGCGACATCCGGGGGAACGTCTCCAACCCGTGTCGCAAGGACCGGAATCCGCAGCATCGCACCTTGCGCGCCGCACTCGTTGCTCTGCACGGTCTGAGTCTGCACGCCGCGCAGCGTGCCGTCGGGTTGCGGCGTCAACGACCACACCACGGTTTCGGCCTGCGTCGCCGTCTGCGTTCCGTGTGCTTCGCGGCACTGTGTCTGTAGCTCACGGGGCGCGCTCTGCCAGTGTCCGTCGACGAAATGCAGAACGCCGGTGTTACCGGTGCCGGTGGATTTCGCAGCTTCGTGGTTGACGTTGTCCAGCTTGGTCCCGGTGGCCGCGCACCCGGTGGACGTGCAGGCGGAAAGGAAGGCCCACCAACTGGTTTGCGCGCCATTGTTCGGGATGACGCCGTTGGACGACTGCTTCGCGCGGTCGTAGTCCAACCGATAAGAGCCGTCGAGTACCGGTTTGGCGGCAGTCGGGCCCGAACCGGGTAGCACAGCGGACGCCGACGATGTCGCATTGAACCGAGGCGGTGACGCAGGGTTCGACGCGGGCTGGTCGTCCCAGGAGAAAAACGAAACGGCCCAGGTGATTGTCAACGCAACGACCAGCGTGATCGCTGTCGCGGCGGCGATGCCGGTCTTGAGCGAAAACCTGCGGCCGCGCTTCGCCGACGCGGTGCCGCGACGCATGAAAGAACCGCGGCGGGTGGCCTTGTCGTTGAAGGCGGCGGCAAAGTCCCGGCACCGATCGAATCGGTCCGCGGGATCCTTCGCGAGGGCTTTGAAGAACACGTCATCGAGGCGAGCCAGATCCGAACGGTGGTCGCTGAGCCTGGGCGGAGCCGCGTGCAGATGCTGGCCGATCACGGCGACCGGGTTGGAATGCCGATACGGCGGCACACCGGTCAACAGGTGAAATGCGGTGGCGGCCAACGCGTACTGGTCGGCCCGCCCGTCGATGTTGCCCCCGACCAACTGTTCGGGAGCGGCGTAGGCAACCGTTCCCACCGCGACATTGGTCTCGGTGATTCCGCTGATGTCGGCGAGCTGACGCGCAACCCCGAAGTCCGCCAACAGGATCCGTCGTTCCTCATCCTCGGGATGAGTGAGCAGGATGTTGGCGGGTTTCACGTCGCGGTGCAGCATCCCTCGCACGTGGGCGTAGTCGAGTGCACCCGCGACCGCGTCGATGATTGCGCCGACGTCGTGTTCTGACATGCCTTTGCGGTAACGCTCTTTCACCAATCGAGCTGCGTCGGTGCCTTCGACGTAGTCCATCGCGATCCAGAGTTGGCCCTCGAACTCACCGCGGTCGTGCACTGCGACGATATGCGGGTGGAAAAGCGTTGCCGCCAGATCAGCTTCCCGGTTGAATCGTTCACGGAATTCGCCGTCGACCGTCATTTCCTTGGCCAGGACTTTGAGCGCATCGCGCCGCGGCAAGCGCGGGTGCTTAGCAAGATAGACGTCGGCCATCCCGCCGGAGCCCAACGGGCGCAAGATCGAGTAGCCGGCAAAAGCGGTACGGTTCCCCATCCCGGCGGACGGGCCGCTGGCCTGGCCACGTTCGCCGCCCGCGGCGTCGTTGCGATTCGGCATCGATCCGATCAGCGGCACGCGGTGGAGAAGTTCGGTGACAGCCAGATGCGGAAGGGATTGATAACCGCGTCGCAGCACACTGCGCACACGCTGCTGGGCGCTCACCGGTCGCCGGTCGACATCCCAGCGTTCCGTGGTGTTGTTCGTCTCCTCATCCATTTGCCGTCACCCCCTCCTATCGTCAAACACGCTGCGCGCAGCGGCGCGGACCCTTGCTCCAATTAAGAGTCCCGCGGAAAGGTTTGCACGCCAGACACTTTCAGGATGTCAACCACCGGCGCTGTATCGGCCGAAGCCGGCCCGGACGCAGATGCACGCGGTTCACTCACTCTTCGCATGATGCCCGCCGATGCGGTTGCCTGGGTTGGTGCCACTTATGAAACGGCTATGTATCGGCGCCGGCCTGCTCAGAGCGGGCTCACAGAGCCGACCAGCACGAAACATAGGCAAGTCACAGGTGCGTCGCGTGGAAGCTCGCCTGCGCGGCAACCGATACTGAAATGGTGAGCCGATCATCCCCGCCCATGCTGACCATTTGGCACGACGGGTCGCAACATACGTTTACCGCCGGCCATGACGTGGTCATCGGACGCGACGCGGATGCCGACATCCGCATCGTCGATCCGCGGATCTCCCGCGCGCATCTGATCCTGCGCTTCGAACAGGGCAAGTGGCTGGCGATCGACAACGGTTCGATGAACGGGACGTTCGTCAACGGCTACCGCAGGCCGGTGATCGACATTCGCGACGGCCAAAGCATCAACATCGGCAATGCCGGCGGACCGCAGCTGAGCTTCGAGGTCGGACAGCATCGGGGAAGGACAGGTCGGCCGCCGTCTGGGTCGCCGCGGGACACCGAGCCGTCCACCATCTCATGGTCGACGCCTCCCCCGTCCGGGCCGCCGCGCTCATACCCACCAGGCCAGGTCGACGGTCCGCGACAAGGCGGGCCCAGGCCCGCCCGCCCCGCTGCGCCGCGAGCCCATCCGGCTCCGCACTCGCGCAACGCACCGCGACAGCCGACGCGCGACCAGCCGACCGACGTGCATGTGCCACCGACACCGCCGGGCCCCCCGCCCGCCGACATTACGGTGGTCAATGCCGGTTCGCCGGCGCCGCAGGACATCGTGGCACCCACCGAGATGACCGTCGTCGGCGCGCGATCCGGCGACGTCTCAAACCTTGCGACGAGGTTTGTGAAGTTCCTGTCGCAGCGATCGTCGGCGCCCGCGAAGTTGGCGGGTTCGGTCACCATCGGTCGTGCCAGCGACAACGACAT
>NZ_DASPSP010000032.1:0-2296 GCF_035623875.1 Mycobacterium sp.
AACGATGTCACATGCGATATCAGCTGAGCCAGTCACCGATCTTGGCCGCGATGAGCTCGGGCTTCTCGAGATGCAAGAAGTGGCCGACGCCGTCGACGATTTCGGCGACGGACCCTTCGGCTGGCAGGTGCGGGGTGAGGTCGCCAAGCAGATCAGCGCCGATCGCCCCGTCGCGAGCGCCATGCAGATAGAGCGTCGGCACCGGCGGCGGCTGCATTGTGGCTGATGCTTCGGCCTCCGCATCCGGATCGGCGAATTGCGGGTTGAACGACGCACGGTATGGCGCAACGACATTGGCGATATTGTCCGCCGTCACGAATCGACTCAGCTGAACAAGGTCATCGCTGGCGTCGTAGCCCGGCGACCAGTCCGCCCACAGCGATTCCCAAAACCCGGGCCCCAGCAACACCGGCTCGGCAAGCCCGACCTGCTGGATGAACCAGATATAGAACGATCGTTTGAGTTGTGCGTAGCTGAACATTCCCGCGGCCAGCGCACTGATCGGTGGAACCGCAAGGGCGACAAAGCGCGCGAATGCGCCTGGCTCGCTTGCGACTACACCGTATCCTGCCTGTGCGCCCCAGTCGTGGCCGATCAGCACGGCCCGATCGTCTGCGCGGTAGCTGCGACGAACGTCGAGCAGGTTGCGAGCGTAGGTTCCGACGCTGATGGGCCGATCCGTCGGCGCGTCGTATCCGGGCAGCCATGGCGCCACCACCCGGTATCCGCGCTCGGCCAGATCGGGTCCGAGATGGCGCCAAGTGTATGGCGTATCCGGAAAACCGTGGACCAGCATCGCCAGCGGTAAGGTCGTGTCCTCGATGTTCCCGAACGTTAGCGGAGGTGGCGGAGTCATCCTGCGAGCGTATTACAACCCGGGTCTCAAACGTAAACTATCGCTTATTTACATCTGACGCATCGTATGTAAATCTGGTTGGCATGGCAGGCATCGCGCTCGTTCAACGCGACCTGGCGGACACCCGAGCCCAACTCGAGGCGTGGTTCGGGCACCGATTTGACGGCGGCGCCGCGGTTTCGGATTTGCGCGCCGCGAATCGCGCGGCCGGATGGTCGAGCGAAAGCCTAGTGTTCGCCGCGGAAGTGGCCGGCCGCACCAGCGAATATGTGTTGCGGATTCCGCCGACGGGTGGCGGCATCTTCCCCCACTATGACCTGGAAGCGCAGACACGCACGCAGGAGCTATTGCACCAGCATGGGATAGCAACTCCGTCGCCGATCGTCTACGAGCCCGACACATCGTGGATTGGCTCCAAATTCCTGATGATGCCGCGCATAGTCGGGCATACACCGTCGGATACGACGTATGCGACACGGGGTTGGTTGCACGATGCAGGACCGGCTGTGCAGCGGCGCGCGCACGACTCGTTTCTCCAGACGCTTGCGGCTCTTCAACAAGTTCCGGTCAGCGAGGCTCCCTGGCTCAAACGGCCGGCGGGCGTGGGGATTTCCGCTGAACTGGCGTGGTGGCACGATTACGTGGCCTGGGGCACCGACAATCACATTCCGGACATCATGGCCGAGGTCTTCAACTGGCTGAAACGCCATGAACCGGAGCAGACCGACGAAGTGGCGGTGTGCTGGAACGACGCCCGGCTGTCCAACGCCATCTTCGATGACACCGGGCAGATTGTCGGTGCGTTGGACTGGGAGCAGGCCTGCTTGTGTCCCGCCGAGACGGATTTCGCGTGGTGGCTGGCGACCCGCCGTCAAATGTTGGAGGTCAACGGCCTTGATGCCGATCCCGAGTTGCCCGGATTCGACAGCCGTGAGCAAGTAATTCGACGCTACGAGGAGATGGTCGGCCGAACGCTGGTCGATCTCGACTGGTACGAGGTCTTCGCAATGGCGCGGATGGGATGTTGCATCTTGCGCACACAGGTTCTGCTGCGCAGCATTGGGCAAGGCGATCACTTCCTCACCCGGGCGCCGATTCTGCCGGCGTGGACCATCGCCGCAGTGCGCGATTAGCGCCAGTGCCCCACTAGTCGAGTCACGATGTCACATGCGATATCAAGGCTGAGTAGGTAGTGGTCCCTCCCGCACGGGACTGCTGAGGCTAATGAGCACCCTGGGATCAGAGGAGTCGACGACGATGGAGATGTGGGAACTGGTCACCCGCGAGCTCATTCGGGACACCCTCGCGCGATACAACTGGGCCGGTGACGCGGGCCGACTCGACGAACTTGCCGAGACCTTCTGTGCCGACGGTGTACTCGAGATACGCGGCGCCGAACCCCTGCGCGGCCGATCCGAGATCGTCGCATTCCTCGGCGGG
>NZ_DASPSP010000043.1:0-18355 GCF_035623875.1 Mycobacterium sp.
GAAACGCCCGGACCCATCCCGAACCCGGAAGCTAAGCCTGCCAGCGCCGATGATACTACCCAACCCGGGTGGAAAAGTAGGACACCGCCGAACACACACCCAAAAAAGGGCACCCCACCAAGGTGCCCTTTTTTACATCAACAGGCCCTAATCGAACAGCATTAAATTACCCGATTTCACAGTCTTTTCCATTTCGAGCAGCGACCGTTTACGATCGAGACCGCCGCCGTACCCGGTAAGACTTCCGTTTGCACCGATTACCCGGTGACACGGGACGATAATGGCGATCGGATTGTGGCCGTTTGCCAACCCGACGGCGCGAGCCGCGCCGGATGCGCCGATCTGTTCTGCGATTTGTCCGTACGATCGGGTTTCCCCATACGGAATCGTCAGCAGCGCCTGCCAGACTCGTCGCTGAAACTCGCTACCCGCCAGGTTGAGCTCGAGGTCGAAATTGGTACGTTTGCCGGTGAAGTAGTCCTCGAGCTGGTCGACCGCATCCGGAAAAGCCTGGTCGTCGGGCACCCAGCCCGTCCGGTTCGGCTCATAGGTTTGGTTCAGCATGCGCAGGTTCGTCAGCACGGCGCCGCGCCCGGCCAGCGCCAACGGACCGATCGGGCTGTCGACGGTGCAGTAGTGGATCATGCGATCTCCTTTGATGGCCAGTGGTTCACCGGATGCTCCAGCGTGGTCCACAGATGCTGCGTGGCATAGGAGCGCCAAGGGCGCCACGGGCGGCTTCGTGCATCCAATGCCCGCTGAGCGGTCGGCAAGCCCAATTGCTCGGCAGCCAAGCGCAATCCGAGGTCGGTGACGGGAAAGGCGTCAGGGTCGCCCAGACCGCGCATCGCAATCACCTCTGCGGTCCACGGTCCGACGCCGGGCAGTGCCAGCAATTGCTGGCGGGCCGCGTCCCAATCGCAGCCGGTGTCGAGGACAACACTGCCATCGGCCAGCCCGGCGATCAGGGCGGTCAGGGTGTGCCGACGCGCCGCCGGGACGGCCAGATGGGCCGGATCGATGTCCGCGAGCTGCTCGACAGCCGGAAAGGTGTGCGTCAGTGCGCCGTCGGCGTCGTGGACCGACTGGCCATATGCGGCGACCAGCCTGCTCGCGTGGGTTCGCGCGGCCTTGGTCGATACCTGCTGACCCAACACCGCTCGGACGGCGAGTTCGGCCTCGTCGACGGTGCGGGGTATGCGCTGCCCAGGTGCCTCGGCTACCACTGGGGCCAGCGCCGGATCAGATTGCAATACCTCGACCACCGCCTCCGGATCGGCGTCGAGGTCTAATAGCCGCCGGCAACGGGAGATCGCGGTCGTCAGGTCGCGGAAGTCATCGAGCACCAGCAGACATCGAACATGATCGGGGGCGGGTGTCAGGCTGACGATGCCGTTCCCGGACGGCAGCCGCAGGGTGCGGCGGTAGGTGCCGTCGCGCACCTCCTCGCATCCAGGCACCACGCCGGCGGCCAGATGGCCGAAGACCCCCTCGTAGGCGAACGGGGCCCGTACTGGCAGGCGCAGCGACACCGTCCCCGGTGACGCGGCCTCGCGCCCGAACCGAGCGGCCGCGCGTTTGCGTAACTGCGTCGGGGTGCCGTCGCACACCGAGCGCAACGTATCGTTGAACTGGCGGATGCTGGAAAAGCCTGCGGCAAAAGCGACTTCGCCGAAAGGCAGAGCTGTGGTCTCGATCAGTACCCGCGCGGTTTGCGTGCGCTGCGCACGGGCCAGTGCAAGCGGGCCGGCACCGGTCTCGGCCTGCAGCAGCCGCTCAAGCTGGCGTGTGGTGTAACCGAGGCGGGTGGCAAGACCGGAGACACCTTCGCGGTCCACGGTGCCGTCGGCGATCAGCCGCATGGCTCGGGCGACGAGGTCCCCGCGGACGTTCCACTCGGGTGAACCCGGCGACGCGTCCGGCCGGCAGCGTTTACATGCCCGGAAGCCGGCACGTTGGGCAGCCGCCGCAGTCGGATAAAACCGGACATTGCGGGCGAACGGTGGCCGGACCGGACAACTGGGACGGCAATATATCCTGGTGGTCAGCACCGCCGTGACGAACCAGCCGTCGAATCGGGCGTCCTTTGATTGCACGGCCCGATAGCAGCGGTCGAAGTCTTCATGCACGGTTCGACAATTACACCCGACCACTGACATTACTGGCGGAAAACCGACATCGTCGTGGCTGACCGCGATTGCGGCGCTGGGTATAGGTTTTCGAAGTGTCAACCGCGACCTACTGGCGTTCATCGAAGGCGAACAGCACCTTGCCGCTTGCCCACAAGTCCCCGGTCGGCCTGTGCCCCGGCGTCCACGACGATCCCGACGCCTTCACCGCCGACCGGCGCCGGCGGCTCGGGCCGGGCGAAATACCGACCGCGCAGCAGCAACAGGTCCGACGGGTTCACCGGAGCGGCCTCCATGCGCACCAGCACATCGCCGGGCCCGGGCGCCGGGTCGCGGTCGTCGTGCAGCGCCACCGACTCCGAGGGCGTCCCGAACTGTGTTAGAACCAGGTGCTTCATGGCCAGCTCTCTCCTAGCAATGTTGTCTACTACCTACTGTTGACCGGCTACACGGGTGCTGCCAGTCGCGTCGGCTGGCCGTGGCCGCGCAGTGTCACCGTTTCGCCCAAAGACCAACGGGCCCGCTCATTTTCACTCGCGGCGTTGACGGTGTCCGAGGACGCCAGTAGTCGGCCGGGTTCATCCTTGGCCAGTTCGCACAGCCGGGCGGCTTCGTTGACCGGCTCGCCGATTACCGTGTATTCGAACCGCTCTTTGGCGCCCACATTCCCGGCGACGGCTTTCCCGGCTGTGACGCCGATACCGGCCGGGCACTCGGGAACCTCGCTGTCGAGTCGACTAGCGATGGCGCGGGCGGCGGCGAGCGCGTGGTCCTCGGGTCGGTCGAGGCGGTTTGGCGCGCCGAACACCGCCAATACGGCATCGCCCTCGAACTTGTTGACCAGTCCGCAACGGCGGTCCACCTCTTCGACGATCACCGCGAAGAAGCGATTCAGCAGCTGCACGACTTCCGCGGCGGCGCGGCCCGTCACCAATTGCGTCGAGCCGACGATATCGACGAAAACGACTGCGACATACCGTTCTTCGCCGCCGAGTTTTGGCTTTTCCCGCTCGGCGGCGGCGGCGACTTCGCGTCCGACGTGACGGCCGAACAGGTCGCGCACTCGTTCGCGCTCGCGCAAGCCGTCGACCATCGAGTTGAAACCACGCTGCAACTCGCCGAGCTCTGTTCCATCGAAGACCACCAGATCGCCTCGGAGATCGCCCTGTTCGACACGCTTGAGCGCCGCGCGTACTACCCGCACCGGCGTCGCGGTCAGCCAAGACAGGATCCACATCAACACGAATCCGAAGATCAGCGTTGCGGTCGCAATGATCAACACCGCCACGCCCAACTGCGTCTCGCTCAGATTGCGCAGCGTCAGAGCGAAGAACGCGGTCAGCGCGATGCCGAGAACCGGCACGCCGGAACTCAGTAACCAGACCGTCAGCGTCCGGCCCATGATCCCCGGTGCCAATCGCCGTGGAACTCGCCCGGCCTCGAGCGCTTGGGCGGCCACCGGGCGCAGCGCAAACTCGGTCAACAGGTAGCAAGCGGTGGAGACCAGAATGCCGCAGAAGCTGACCGAGAAGCCCACGATTGGGATGAACGTGCTGTCGGCCAGCCCGTAGAGCGTCGTCAACAAGGCAGCTCCGATTCCCCAGAGGGCGAGCACGCCAAGTGCCAGCCACAGCGGGGCCAGGAAGGTCGCGCGCTCATCGGCGGGCGTGGGTTTGCGTTCCTCGATTGCCCATCGCAGGGCCGTTATGAGCCGACGGGTGATCAGATAGGTTCCGAGCGCGAGCGCGATAGCGATGTATCCGGGCGCGACGGCGAACGTGATCCACAGGGGTGCGTCGCTGAAGATGCTGGGCGCCGGGAAGGCGATGGTCAGCAACAGCACGGTGACGCCGATGCCGACCAGATTCGTCGCGACGATGAAGACGGTCAGGATGAGCTGAATGCGTACCCGCCGGCGGCTCTGACTTTCCGACGGGCGCCCGAGTAACCAGGAGCCGTACGCCGGGGTCTCTGGTAGCCGACCGCTCTGTCGGGTGACTATCTCCAGAAGCCGGCCCAGCCGTTGCGCGACCGTTCGTGTGGCCATCATCGTGGCGTCAGCCTAATTCGTCAGGCGGCTCGCGCTTAAGGTGAGTCGCGTGCGTCTCGTCATTGCCCGGTGCACAGTCGACTATCTCGGCCGACTCACCGCTCATCTGCCGTCGGCCCGTCGACTACTGCTGGTCAAGGCGGACGGCTCGGTGAGCGTGCACGCCGACGACCGCGCCTACAAGCCGCTGAACTGGATGAGCCCGCCGTGTTGGCTCACCGAAGAGCAGGACGGCGCACTGCCGGTGTGGGTGGTGGAGAACAAAGCCGGCGAGCAATTGCGCATCACTATCGAGGACGTCGAGCACGATTCCAGCCATGATTTAGGCGTCGACCCCGGGCTGGTCAAGCACGGCGTCGAAGCCCACCTGCAAGCGCTTCTCGCCGAGCACGTGGAGTTGCTCGGCGCCGGATATACGTTGGTACGCCGCGAGTACATGACGGCGATCGGGCCGGTCGACCTGCTGTGCCGCGATGAACAGGGTGGCTCGGTCGCAGTGGAGATCAAGCGCCGCGGGGAGATCGACGGCGTTGAGCAGCTCACCCGCTACCTCGAGTTGCTCAACCGCGACAGTGTGCTCGCGCCGGTGCGTGGGGTATTAGCTGCGCAGCAGATCAAGCCGCAAGCAAAAACCTTGGCGATCGATCGCGGAATCCGTTGTCTTACACTGGATTACGATAAGATGCGCGGGATGGACTCTAACGAATACCGTCTGTTCTAAGGTGTCTCACTAGACTGGTGTCATGCCTCGGCGCCGTACCCCACCACGCAGGCAGCAGCCGCTACGGCCGCTGCCTGCGCAACGCCGGGTGGAAACCGGGCCAGACGGCCACGACTACGAAGTGCGACCTGTCGCCGCCGCGCGGACCGTCAAGACGTATCGCTGCCCTGGATGCGATCATGAAATCCGTTCGGGCACCGCACATGTGGTGGTGTGGTTAGCGGATTCCAGTGAGGCCGCGGTCGACGACCGGCGGCACTGGCACACGCCGTGCTGGATCAATCGGGCAACCCGCGCGCCCACCCGAAAGTGGTCTTGAAACTCAGTGCGCAGAGTCCGCGTCGGCGGCTGGTTCCACCAACTCGATGAGAACCCCGCCAGCGTCCTTGGGATGGATGAAGTTGATCCGCGAGTTCGCTGTGCCGCGTCGGGGTGCCTCATAGAGTAGCCGGACTCCGTGCTCACGCAGCCGCTCGGTGAGGGTCTCGAGGTCACTGACGCGGTAAGCCAGCTGCTGGATGCCGGGGCCGCGCTTGTCGATGAACTTCGCGATCACCGACGACTCGTCGATCGGGGCCATCAGTTGCACCTGGGCGCTGCCGACCGGCGCGCCGCGGACCGACAACATGGCCTCGCGAATCCCCTGGTCGTCGTTGATTTCCTCATGCAGGACGATCATGCCCAGGTGGTCGTGGTACCACGCGATCGCGGCGTCGAGGTCGAGAACCGCGATGCCGACGTGATCGACCGCCGTCACCAGTGCGGTGGCCAGCACTCGACCGGCGTCGACTTGATCGGTGGTCATAACGTAACGGTAACCTGACGGGAAAGATTCTGCTTCCCCGATCCGCGGGATCGGCGGTTAAAGCCCCGCTTAGGAGGTAGCCATGACGACATCGGTGATCGTTGCTGGAGCACGCACCCCCATCGGCAAGTTGATGGGTTCGCTGAAGGATTTCTCCGGCAGCGATCTGGGCGCCATCGCGATTGCCGGTGCTCTGGAGAAGGCCAAGGTGCCCGCCTCAGCGGTCGAATACTTGATCATGGGTCAGGTGCTGACTGCCGGGGCCGGCCAGATGCCCGCACGCCAGGCGGCGGTGGCGGCCGGTATCGGGTGGGACGTGCCGGCACTGACCATCAACAAGATGTGTCTGTCCGGCATCGATGCCATCGCGCTGGCTGACCAGCTCATTCGGGTCGGTGAGTTCGACGTGGTGGTGGCCGGTGGCCAGGAATCCATGACCAAGGCGCCGCACCTGCTGATGGATAGCCGCGCTGGCTACAAGTACGGCGACGTGACGATTTTGGACCATATGGCTTACGACGGCCTGCACGACGTGTTCACCGACCAGCCGATGGGCGCGCTGACCGAGCAGCGCAACGATGTCGACAAGTTCACCCGTCTCGAGCAGGACGAATTCGCCGCGCGATCGCACCAGAAGGCCGCCGCGGCATGGAAGGACGGTGTCTTCGCCGACGAAGTCGTGCCGGTGAACATCCCGCAGCGCAAGGGCGATCCCTTGCAGTTCAACGAGGATGAGGGCATTCGCGCCAACACCACCGCCGAATCGCTGGCCGGTCTCAAGCCGGCGTTTCGTCGTGACGGCACCATCACGGCCGGATCGGCATCGCAGATTTCCGACGGCGCGGCCGCGGTGGTCGTGATGAACAAGGACAAGGCCACCGAGCTGGGATTGTCATGGCTGGTCGAGATCGGTGCACACGGCGTGGTGGCCGGCCCGGACTCGACGCTGCAGTCACAGCCCGCCAACGCGATCAAAAAAGCGCTTAGCCGTGAAGGTATCTCCGTCGACCAACTCGATGTGGTCGAGATCAACGAGGCGTTTTCGGCGGTGGCACTGGCCTCGACGCAGGAATTGGGCGTTGATCCCGACATCGTCAACGTCAACGGCGGTGCGATCGCGGTGGGGCATCCAATCGGCATGTCCGGAGCTCGGATCATCCTGCACGCCGCTCTCGAACTGGCGCGCCGGGGCTCCGGATACGGCGTCGCGGCGCTGTGCGGTGCAGGCGGTCAGGGCGACGCGCTGATCCTGCGGGCCGGCTAGCGCGCCGGTAACACGGCATGACACGCAGCCGGGATGAGCTCGCCAATGTGTTCGGTTGCCGCGACGAACATGGTTGCTGGCATGGTGAGCACGGGCAAATTCGACGGCTGATGTGATTTTGGTCATATGAATACGAGAGAGGGCCTCAACGCCGCAACCGGGTGGATCGGGGCGCAAAGCGACATGCCAGACTTAACGACGTGACCCATCCTCGACCTCCGATTGGTCCTGCGATGGCCGGTGCGGTCGACTTGTCCGCCCTCAAGCAAAGCGCGCCGTCCGGCGGCGATGCCGCAGCGGGACGATCAGCGACGCCCATCGGCACCGAGATCAACGAAGCCAACTTCGAAGAAGAGGTGCTGCTGCGGTCCAACCAGGTGCCGGTCGTCGTGCTGTTGTGGTCGCCGCGCAGCGATGTCTGCCTCCAGTTGGCCGACATTTTGTCCAGCCTCTCCGCCGCCGACAACGGCAAGTGGTCACTGGCGAGCGTCAACGTCGACACGGCTCCCCGAGTGGCCCAGATATTCGGTGTGGAAGTGGTCCCAACCGTCGTGGCTTTGGCTGGCGGGCAGCCACTTTCAAGCTTTCAGGGTGTTCAGCCGCCGGACCAGTTACGTCGCTGGATCGATTCGCTGCTGTCGGCAACTGCGGGAAAGCTCAGCGGCGCAACGACTTCCGAAGAACCCGAGGCGGTAGATCCGGCACTCGCGCAGGCGCGCCAGCAGCTCCAGGACGGTGACTTCGCCGCCGCGTCCGATTCGTATCAGGCGATCCTGGACGACGATCCAAACCACGCCGAGGCGAAGGGTGCAGTACGCCAGCTCGCCTTCTTGATGCGCGCTACCGCGCAGCACCCTGATGCGGTGGCCGTCGCCGATGCCGCTCCTGGTGACATCGAAGCCGCGTTCGCCGCTGCCGATGTGCAGATCCTCAACCAGGATGTGCAGGGCGCCTTCGACCGGCTGGTCGCATTGGTGCGGCAGACGTCCGGTGACGAGCGAACCTCAGTGCGCACGCGGCTCATCGAGTTGTTCGAACTGTTCGACCCCGCCGACCCCGACGTCATCACGGGGCGGCGCAACCTCGCCAACGCGCTGTACTAGTCGCCTATTCGGGCTCCAGCCACAGCGCCGACGTGGGCGGCAACACCAATACCGCGGATGCCGGACGGCCGTGCCATGGCTCATCGGTTGCGTCGACACCGCCGAGGTTGCCGATCCCGGTGCCGTTGTAGTCGGTCGCATCGGTGTTGAGCACCTCACGCCACCGCCCGGCGCTGGGCAGGCCGAGACGATAGCCGCTGTGCTCCGTACCTGCGAAATTGAACACGCAGGCCATCACCGAGCCGTCGCTGCCGTACCGCAGGAAGCTCAGCACGTTATTGGCGGAGTCGTTGGCGTCGATCCAGGAGTAGCCTGCCGGCGTGGTGTCCTGGCTCCACAGCGCCGGGCGGCCGCGGTAGATCTTGTTGAGGTCGTTGACCAGGCGCGAGATCCCGTTGGAGAAGCCGTTCTCATCGAGTTGGAACCAGTCCAGGCCGCGTTCCTCGGACCATTCGGCGCGCTGCCCGAATTCCTGGCCCATGAACAGCAGCTGCTTGCCCGGGTGCGCCCACTGGTAGGCCAGCAGGCTGCGCAACCCCGCCGCCTTGACATGGTCGTTGCCCGGCATCCGCGACCACAGCGTGCCCTTGCCGTGTACCACCTCGTCGTGGCTGATCGGTAGCACGAAGTTCTCGCTGAACGCGTAGAGCATCGAGAAGGTGATCTCGTGGTGGTGGTAACTGCGATGAACCGGATCGTGGCTGATGTAATCGAGGGTGTCATGCATCCAGCCCATATTCCATTTCATCGAAAAGCCAAGGCCGCCAACGCTAGTTGGTCTCGATACGCCTGGCCACGATGTCGACTCCTCGGCAATGGTGACGATTCCCGGTGCCGCCTTGTGCGCGGTGGCATTCATCTCCTGCAAGAACTGCACGGCTTCCAGGTTCTCCCGGCCGCCGTAGATGTTCGGTGTCCAGCCGCCGGCGGGGCGCGAATAGTCCAGGTAGAGCATCGAAGCGACGGCGTCGACTCGCAGGCCGTCGATGTGGAATTCCGCCAGCCAGTACAGCGCATTAGCCACCAGGAAATTGCGCACCTCGGCGCGGCCGAAGTCGAACACGTAAGTACCCCAGTCGAGTTGCTCGCCACGACGGGGATCGGAGTGTTCGTATAGCGGTGTGCCGTCGAAACGTCCCAGCGCCCATGCGTCCTTGGGGAAGTGGGCCGGGACCCAGTCCACGATGACACCGATTCCAGCCTGGTGCAGCGCGTCGACGAGGGCCCGGAATTCGTCCGGTGTGCCGAATCGCGAGGTCGGCGCATAGTAGGAAGTGACCTGGTATCCCCAGGACCCGGCGAATGGATGCTCAGCCACGGGCAGCAACTCGACGTGGGTAAACCCGTGTGCTACTACGTAATCCGTCAGCTCGCGGGCAAGTTCGCGATAGGACAGGCCCGGTCGCCACGAGCCCAGATGGACTTCGTAGGCGCTCATCGGCTCGAACACCGGATTACGCTGGGCGCGGGCTGTCATCCAGCTGTCGTCACCCCAGCAGTAGTCGCTCACGGTCACCCGCGACGCCGTATGCGGTGGCACCTCGGTGGCGAATGCGAAGGGGTCGGCCCGGTCTGTGACAGAGCCGTCAGCCCCGTGCACCCGGAACTTGTAGAGGCCATCGGGTGGGAAGCCCGGCCAGAACAACTCCCACACACCCGACGAGCCCAGTACCCGCAGCGGGGCATCGTTGCCGTTCCAGCCGTTGAACTCTGCGATCAAGCCGACCCCTTTGGCGTTGGGCGCCCACACCGCGAACGACACACCCTCGACCACACCGTCGGCGGTGGTAAACGAGCGCGGATGGGCGCCCAGCACTTCCCATAGTCGTTCGTGGCGTCCCTCGCCGAATAGATGCAGATCGACCTCGCCCAGCGTCGGCAGGAAGCGGTAGGCGTCGGCGGCCGTGTGCCGGTCGGAGCCGCGGTAACTTACCTCAAGGCGATAGTCGATGAGGTCGGTGAACGGCAGCGCCACCGCGAACAATCCGGAGTCGATGTGCTGCAGCGGAAACCGGTCCTCGCCGACCAGTGCGACCACTTCGGTGGCGTGCGGCCGGAAGGCCCGGATGATCGTATGGTCACCGTACTCGTGGGCACCCAGGACGCCGTGCGGATTGTGGTGCTCACCGGCCAGCAGGCGGGCCAAGTCGCTGGGTTGGGGCGCCAGGTGAGTCCTGGCGAGTTGGTCGGTGGGCTTCATCGCGGCGTCACCTCCGGCGCAGCAGCGTCATTCGGGATTCGGGCGGTATGAGCGGCATGTTGATGATGTGGGCGGGTGCGCGGCCAGGGTCGATTCGTACGTAGTTGGCTTGTCCCCATTGGTATTCCTCGCCGGTCATCTCGTCTCGGACCCAGAACCGCTGGTAGTGCTCCATACCCAATGCGGCCATGTCCAACCACAACGTCGCTTCCTCCGGCCCGAATGCATTGAGCGTGACCACCACCAGCACACAGTCGCCGGTGATCGGGTCGAACTTGCTGTACGCCAGCAATGCGTCGCTGTCGATAGCGTGGAACGTGATGTTTCGCAGCTGGTGAAGAGCGGGATGGAGTCGACGAATGTTGTTCAGCCGTGCGATAAATGGCTCCAGCGACCGTCCCGCCGCCAGCGCGCCCGCGAAGTCGCGGGGTCGCAGCTCGTACTTCTCGGAGTCGAGATATTCCTCACTGCCCTCCAACATCGCGACGTGTTCGAAGAGTTCATAGCCGGAGTACATCCCCCAGGCCGGGCTCATTGTTGCTGCCAGCACCGCACGTATCGCGAACATGCCCGGGCCGTTGTGTTGCAGTACGGCATGCAGGATGTCCGGGGTGTTGACGAACAAATTGGGACGACGGAAGTCGGCGAGTTCGGGTATCTCCTGGCCGAATTGGGTGAGCTCCCACTTCGACGTGCGCCAGGTGAAGTACGTGTATGACTGGGTGAAGCCCAGCTTGGCGAGCCCGAACTGCCGGGCCGGCGGTGTGAACGCCTCGGATAAAAACAGCACATCGGGATCGATTGCTTTCACCTGACCGATCAGCCACACCCAGAAGTCGGGCGGCTTAGTGTGCGGATTGTCGACCCGGAAAACCTTCACCCCGTGGTCCACCCAGTGCCGCACCACACGCAGCACCTCGTCGTACAGCCCGGCGGGGTCATTGGCGAAGTTGATCGGGTAAATGTCTTGGTACTTCTTCGGCGGGTTTTCCGCGTAGGCGATGGTGCCGTCGGGCAATTCGGTGAACCACTCGCGGTGTTCGGAGGCCCACGGGTGATCGGGCGCGCATTGCAACGCCAGATCGAGAGCCACCTCCATACCCAATTCCTGCACTGCTGAGACAAAATCGTCGAAGTCGTCGATCGTGCCCAGTTGCGGATGCACCGCGTCGTGGCCGCCCTCGTCACTCCCGATCGCCCATGGCGAACCGACGTCACCAGGGACAGCGGTCGCGGTGTTGTTGCGGCCCTTGCGATGCACCTTGCCGATCGGGTGGATCGGTGGCAGGTACACCACGTCGAAGCCCATCTCCGCGATCCGGGGCAATGCTGCTGCTGCGGTCGCGAAGTTACCGTGCACCGGGTTTCCGTCGGTGTCCCAGCCGCCGGTCGAGCGGGGGAACATCTCGTACCACGAGCCGAAGCTGGCCAGCGGCCGATCGACCCACACTCCGTATTGCTCGCCGCGGGTGACCAGCTCGCGCAGCGGGTATTTCGTCAGAAGGTCGTCGACCCCAGAGGTCAACGCCAGCGCAGCCCGGGAAACCGGATCGCCCGGCGCTTGTAGGGCGGCGACGGCGGCGTGCAACGGATCGCGTTGACTACGGGGAACACCGGTCGCGGCGCGTTCGAGTAGCCGTGCGCCCAACAGCAGATCGTTGGATAGCTCGTTCTCGCCCTGGCCGGCCTCCAGCTTGGTCTCTACCGCGTGCCGCCAGGTATGAAACGGGTCACCCCAGCCGTCCACCCGAAACGTCCACAACCCAACGCTGTCCGGGGTGAACTGACCGTGGAAAACGTAGGGCTCCTGGCCCATGCTCATCGGGAGGAGCAGCGGCTTGACCCGAGGCAGGGGCTCAGCGGCGGTTTGGGTCACCGCAGGGGCTTGCACCGCCTTGAGCCGCCGGGTTTCGCCTACCAGTGGGTACCGCGGCCCGAGGTAGCGCACCACCAGCGTCGCCGCGACCGCGTCTTGACCCTCACGCCATACCGCTGCGCGGACCGGAACCACCTCGCCGACCACAGCTTTTGCCGGATACGCGCCGCAGGATACGACGGGCGCGACGTCATCGATCTCGACACGACCGGGCACCGCCACTTCCCTCCGGTTCTCTCGTCCGTTGTCGTCCAGGGCGCGGCCACACTGCAGCGTTCTTGTTTTCACAAAGTTCTCCTACAACAAGCCCTGTGCGCCCAATACCCACCGTAGTGTCGGGCCACACCTGGGGGTGGGATGCGCGCCTCTGTTCGGAAGGCGAACCACGGGCTGTGGTCAGTAAGGTAAGGACCCGTGAAAGCCCTCCGTAGGTTCACGGTCCGTGCCCACCTTCCGGAACGCCTGGGGGCGCTCGAACAGCTATCAACTAACCTGCGGTGGTCGTGGGATAAGCCGACGCGGGAGCTCTTCGGGGCGATCGATCCGGCGCTGTGGACGCGATGCGGTCAGGATCCGGTGGCCTTGCTGGGCGCAGTAAGCCCGGCGCGGCTCGACGAATTGGCGCTCGACGGTGGGTTCCTGAACCGGCTCGACGAGTTGGCGGCCGATCTGAACGACTATCTGAGCCGCCCGCTGTGGTATCAGCAGCAACAAGACAACGGCGGTGCCATGCCCCACGGCATTGCCTACTTCTCGATGGAGTTCGGGGTCGCCGAGGTGTTGCCGAACTACTCGGGTGGCTTGGGAATCCTGGCCGGCGATCATCTGAAGTCCGCGTCGGATCTCGGATTACCGCTGATCGCTGTGGGCCTGTACTACCGCTCCGGCTACTTCCGGCAGTCGCTGACAGCCGACGGTTGGCAGCACGAAAACTACCCGGCGCTGGACCCGCAGGGGCTGCCGTTGCGGCTGCTCACCGACGGTGCCGGCGCGCCGGCGCTGGTTGAGCTGGCGCTGCCGGACTCCGGCCGGTTGCGCGCGCGGATCTGGGTAGCTCAAGTAGGCCGTGTTCCGCTGCTGCTATTGGATTCCGACATTCCGGAGAACGAGCACGACCTGCGTGGGGTCACCGATCGCCTCTACGGCGGCGATCAGGAGCATCGCATGCAGCAGGAGATCCTGGCCGGCATCGGCGGCATACGAGCCATCCGGGCCTTCACGGCCATCCAAGGGCTGCCGGCGCCCGAGGTGTACCACATGAACGAGGGCCACGCCGGATTCCTCGGCGCCGAGCGCATCCGCGAACTCGTCGATGCCGGGCTGGATTTCGATACCGCGCTGACCGTGGTCCGCTCCAGCACGGTGTTCACCACGCACACCCCGGTCCCCGCCGGTATCGACCGGTTTCCGATGGAGATGGTGCAGCGGTACTTCGCAGATGATCCAGACGGCCCCGGCGGCAATGCTGGACGAGCGCTGCTGCCGGGTGTGCCGCTGGCCCGGATCCAGGCGCTGGGCGCCGAGGACGATCCGGAGAAGTTCAACATGGCCCACATGGGCCTGCGGCTGGCGCAGCGCGCCAACGGCGTGTCGCTGCTGCACGGCAGGGTCAGTCGGGCCATGTTCAACGAGCTGTGGCCCGGATTCGACCCCGACGAGGTGCCGATCGGCTCGATCACCAACGGTGTGCATGCCCGCACCTGGGCGGCGTCGCAGTGGCTGGAGCTGGGTCGCGAACTGGCGGGGTCGGACTCGTCGTTCAGTGATCCGGGCGTCTGGCTGCGGCTGCAGGAGGTCGACCCCGGTCATCTGTGGTGGATTCGGTCGCAACTGCGGGCGCTGCTGGTCGAGGATGTCCGGGCGCGGCTGCGGCGGTCGTGGCTCGAACGTGGTGCACCCGATGCCGAATTGGGTTGGATCGAGGCGGCATTCGATCCGGACGTGCTGACCATCGGGTTCGCTCGACGGGTCCCGACCTACAAACGGCTGACGCTGATGCTGCGCGATCCGGACCGGCTGGAACAGTTGCTGCTCGACGAACACCGGCCGATCCAGCTGATCGTTGCCGGCAAGTCGCACCCCGCCGACGACGGAGGCAAAGGGCTGATCCAGCAGGTGGTGCAGTTCGCCGACCGACCCGAGGTGCGCCACCGCATCGCATTCCTGCCGGACTACGACATGTCGATGGCCCGGCCGCTGTATTGGGGCTGCGACGTCTGGTTGAATAACCCGCTGCGCCCGCTGGAGGCGTGCGGCACATCGGGGATGAAGAGCGCGCTCAACGGCGGGCTGAACCTGTCCATCCGCGACGGCTGGTGGGACGAGTGGTACGACGGCGAGAACGGTTGGGCGATACCATCGGCCTCCGGGGTGGCAGACGAGGGCCGTCGTGACGACCTGGAGGCGGCGGCGCTCTACGACCTGCTGCAGAAATCCGTGGCGCCGACGTTCTACGAGCGCGATGAGCACGCGGTACCGAGCCGGTGGATCGAGATGGTCCGCCACACCCTGCAGACGCTTGGCCCAAAAGTGCTGGCCTCCCGGATGGTGCGCGACTATGTCGAGCGCTATTACATGCCTGCGGCGCAGTCGCTGCGCAGGACCGTGACGGTTGACGGTGACGGGCAGGTGGCGTTCGACCCGGCCCGCGAGCTGGCCGCCTATCGCCTGCGAGCGTTCGAGGCGTGGCCACACATCGAGGTCACCGACGTCGACAGCACCGGGCTGCCGGACACTCCGGTGCTCGGATCGAAGCTGACCCTGACCGCGACCGTGCAGCTGGCCGGGCTGCGGCCCGAGGAGGTCGCCGTCCAGGCGGTGGTCGGCAGGGTTGACGCCGGCGACGCGTTGGTGGACCCAGTCACCGTCGAGATGCCGTACACCGGCACCGCGGCCGGTGGCGATCATGTTTTCGCCACGACGACGCCGCTGCCGGTCGCCGGCTCAGTCGGTTACACCGTGCGAGTGCTGCCGAATCATCCGATGCTGGCATCCGGATCGGAGCTTGGGCTGGTCACGCTGGCCGGCCCGCGCTGACGAGCCGGGCCGTCCGTCAGGCTGAGCGGGCCTCCTGCGCGCTTCGCAGCCGGGCCAGGGCCGCGCGCACAGCCGCGGCATCAGTCGTTGGCCAGAACGGCGGCAAAGAGGCGCGCAGGTAGCCGCCATAACGGGCGGTGGCCATCCGGGAGTCCAGTACCGCGACCACCCCGCGGTCGTCAACGCCACGCAGCAGCCGTCCGGCGCCCTGCGCCAGCAGCAGCGCGGCGTGGCTGGCGGCGACGGCCATGAAGCCGTTGCCGCCGCGTGCGGCCACCGCCCGCTGCCGGGCGGACAGCAGCGGATCGTCTGGCCGTGGGAACGGAATGCGGTCGATGATCACCAACGACAACGACGGGCCGGGCACGTCGACGCCCTGCCATAGCGACAGCGTGCCGAACAGCGACGTCGCCGGATCGGCGCTGAACTGCTCGACGAGCGCGGCGGTGCTGTCGTCGCCCTGGCACAACACCGGCGTCGAGAGTCGTTCGGCCATCGCTTCGGCGGCGGCGCGGGCCGCCCGCATCGACGAGAACAGCCCGAGCGTCCGCCCGCCCGCCGCGGTGACCAGCTCGGCGATCTCACTGAGCTGCTCGGCCGAGCCGGTGCCGTCGCGGCCCGGCGGGGGCAGATGCGCCGCGACATAGAGGATCCCGGCTTTGGCGTGCTGGAACGGCGACCCGACATCGATTCCACGCCAAGGTGTTTCGGTGTCATCCTGCGCGTCCGCCAGGCCCCAGGCGGTCGCCATCGCGTCGAAGGAGCCGCCGACGGTCAGGGTCGCCGACGTCAACACCGCCGTCGCGCCGGCGAACAACCGGTTGCGCAGCAGTCCGGCCACCGACAGCGGCGCCACCCGCAGCACCGCACGTGTCGAACCGCGGTTGTCCTCGTGCTCGAGCCAGACCACGTCGGTGCGGTCGGGGATCGCCGGCGTGAACGACGTCAGCATCCGCGATGCGGTGTCGGCGATCTCGGTGAGACTGGCGACGGCCTCGGCGCGCGCCGACGCGGCTTTGGTATCGGCCGGCGACGTATCGATCGCCGAACGCGCGGCACTGGCCGCATCGCGCAGCGCGGTGAGGTGCGTCGTCAGCTCGTCGTCGAGGTGATCGATACGGCCCGGCGCTATTATTTGGGCGTCCTGGATCGCGGTGGTGAACCTGGTGGACGCGCCTTCCCACCGTTGCAGCAGTTCGGGTTCGACCAGCTTGGTGATTCGCCGCGAGGCAACACCGAGTGCGGTCGACGTCAGTTCGCTGCTGGCCACCGCGGTCACCCGGTCCACCAGATCGTGCGCCTCGTCGACGACCAGCAGCTGGTGTTCGGGCAGCACGGCCGAGTCGGCGACAGCGTCGATGGCCAGCAGGGCGTGGTTGGTGACGACAATATCGGCACCGCCGGCCGTGGCGCGGGCGCGTTCGGCGAAGCATTCGGTGCCGAACGGGCAGCGTGCCATGCCGAGGCATTCCCGTGCGGACACGCTGACCTGTGACCAGGATCGGTCGGCGACACCCGGCTTGAGGTCGTCGCGATCGCCGGACTCTGTCGTCGAGGCCCAGGCGGTGAGCCGTTGCACGTCGCGACCCAGTGCGGTGAGTGCCTGCGGCTCAAAAAGCTCGTCGGGTGATTCGTCGTCCGAGCTTGCCGCCGATCCGTTGTGAATCTTGTTCAAGCACAGGTAATTTTGGCGGCCCTTAAGCAGGGCGAATCTCGGCGCGCGGGGCAGGGCATCGGTGAGCGCGTCGACGAGCTGGGGCAGATCGCGATTGACCAGTTGACGCTGCAAGGCGATCGTCGCGGTGGACACCACGACCGGCGTGTCGTCGGACACCGCGCGGGCAATCGCCGGAACAAGGTAGGCCAACGACTTTCCGGTGCCGGTTCCCGCCTGCACTGCCAGGTGTTCTCCGGTTTCGAACGCGTGGGCAACCGCGGTGGCCATCTGCAGTTGGCCGCTGCGTTGACTGCCGCCCAGCGCTGCCACCGCGGTGGCCAGCAGCTCAGGCACGGACGTCGGCAACTCGTCGGGCGTGGCTACTCCTGGTGGTCGATGGGCCGGCGTCGGACCGGGATCTGCGTGGTGGGAATCGCCGGATCGCCGTGCGACAACATCAGACCCTCCCACGGCAAGCTTCGCAAGCCCGACACCACCAGGTCGCGCGCCACGCCAAGGTCCATATCAGTCACCGCCTTGCCGTCGCGCACCAGCGGAATCGTCACCACCCGGGACGGCTCACTGGTCTGTGGTGGGTGACCCGCGGGATGCACGATCTCCTCGGTGATCGTGCCGGTCGGACGGCTTAGCCGCAGAGCCTCTTTGCGGCCGCCGTGAGACTCTTTGTGGGCGCTGCGCTTCTCGACGGGCGTGCCGTCGACTTCGACCAGCTTGTAGACCATGCTCGCCGTCGGCGCGCCCGACCCGGTGACCAGCGAGGTGCCGACCCCATAGCTGTCGACGGGTTCGGCCCGCAACCCGGCGATGGCGAATTCGTCCAGGTCACCGGAGACCACGATGCGGGTCTGCGTCGCCCCCAGCCGATTGAGCTGCGCGCGGACCTGACGAGCCAGCACGCCCAAGTCTCCGGAGTCGATGCGCACCGCGCCGAGTCCGGTGCCGGCGGCCGCTACCGCGTTGTCCACACCGGTCGTCACGTCGTAGGTGTCGACCAGCAGCGTGGTGCCGGGACCGAGTGCGTCGACCTGTGCCGCGAACGCGGCCAGTTCGTCGGGCTTGTCGCCGTTGTGTAGCAGGGTGAACGCGTGTGCGCTGGTGCCTTCCGTCGGCACACCGTAGCGACGGCGGGCCTCCAGGTTGGATGACGCGGCGAAGCCGGCGATGTAGGCAGCGCGGGCCGCAGCGACCGCGGCCCGCTCATGGGTGCGGCGTGAGCCCATTTCGATCAACGGCCGCCCCTCGGCTGCGCTGACCATCCGCGCGGCGGCCGACGCAACGGCGCTGTCGTGGTTGAAGATCGACAACGCCAGCGTCTCGAGCACCACGCATTCGGCGAAGCTGCCGTGCACCGAAAGCACCGGAGACCCAGGGAAGTACAGCTCACCCTCGGCATAGCCGTCGACGTCACCGCCAAAGCGGAAGTCACGCAGGTACGTCAACGCGCCCGGGTCGAGAAATTCGGCCAGTGACTCGCACGCGGTGTCGTCGAATCG
>NZ_DASPSP010000056.1:0-8973 GCF_035623875.1 Mycobacterium sp.
GATCAGCTGGGCCAGGCGTGCTGGGCAGCGGTGGCATCGAGTTCCTATCGACGTGGCGTGGTGCAACGCCGCCAGGCGGCACGTCCGAGGGATGGACTGGTTGGGAGGCTATCCCACGGCGTGCGACGGCGCGATGTTTGCGGCAGAGAACTCAATGAACCTTTCGGTGCTCGCGTCACGCCTCTAGAACGACGGTCGACTATCCGGTTAAAGCGCGATGACCTGCTGATATTTGAGGATCTCGCAGCTACGCTTACCGAGGCCCCGCCGATGTATAAGAAGCTGCACGAGCACGTCGAATCCTTCTACAACATCCACTAGGCTCGGCGGCCTTGTCTCAATCGGGCCGGGAACAAACTCGCGTCGGACTCCGTTGAGCCCTTCGACAACCTTGAGCGGACTGGACTCAAGATTGGCTTGACAGCGGAACACCGCGAAGGGCAGGCTTGAGCGAGGTTCACTCAGCAGCGTAGTGCATACAGGCATACCAGGTTCGACTATTAGGAAGGATTCACTATGGCTCGTGCGGTCGGTATCGACCTCGGGACCACCAACTCCGTCGTCTCAGTTCTGGAAGGTGGGGACCCCGTCGTCGTCGCCAACTCCGAGGGCTCGCGGACCACTCCGTCCATCGTCGCGTT
Source organism: Mycobacterium sp. (assembly GCF_035623875.1). Classification (GTDB taxonomy): domain Bacteria; phylum Actinomycetota; class Actinomycetes; order Mycobacteriales; family Mycobacteriaceae; genus Mycobacterium. Next base: position 642 of record NZ_DASPSP010000056.1, read on the forward strand.
TGCGCGCAACGGTGAGGTATTGGTGGGCCAGCCCGCCAAGAACCAGGCGGTGACCAACGTCGACCGGACCGTCCGGTCGGTCAAACGGCACATGGGCACCGACTGGTCGATTGAGATCGACGGCAAGAAGTACACCGCGCAGGAGATCAGCGCCCGCATTCTGATGAAGCTGAAGCGCGACGCCGAGGCCTACCTCGGTGAGGACATCACCGACGCGGTGATCACAACGCCTGCGTACTTCAACGACGCTCAGCGCCAGGCCACCAAGGAGGCCGGCCAGATCGCGGGCCTGAACGTGCTGCGAATCGTCAACGAGCCGACCGCGGCCGCGCTGGCCTACGGGTTGGACAAGGGCGAGAAGGAGCAGCGGATCCTGGTGTTCGACCTCGGTGGCGGCACCTTCGACGTGTCGCTGCTGGAGATCGGTGAGGGTGTCGTGGAGGTCCGCGCCACCTCGGGTGACAACCACCTCGGCGGTGACGACTGGGACGACCGCATCGTCAACTGGCTGGTCGACAAGTTCAAGGCCTCGGCCGGCATCGACCTGACCAAGGACAAGATGGCCATGCAGCGGCTGCGGGAAGCGGCCGAGAAGGCCAAGATTGAGCTGTCCAGCTCGCAGAGCACGTCGATCAACTTGCCCTACATCACCGTTGACTCCGACAAGAACCCGCTGTTCCTCGACGAGCAGCTGACCCGCGCGGAGTTCCAGAAGATCACCCAAGATCTGCTGGACCGCACTCGCAACCCCTTCCAGCAGGTGATCAAGGACGCCGGTATCTCGGTTTCCGAGATCGACCACGTGGTCATGGTGGGTGGGTCCACTCGTATGCCCGCGGTGACCGACCTGGTCAAGGAGCTCACCGGTGGCAAGGAGCCCAACAAGGGCGTCAACCCCGACGAGGTTGTTGCCGTGGGTGCCGCCCTACAGGCCGGTGTACTGAAGGGGGAGGTGAAGGACGTTCTGCTGCTTGACGTTACGCCGCTGAGCTTGGGTATCGAAACCAAGGGTGGCGTGATGACCAAGCTGATCGAACGCAACACCACCATCCCGACCAAGCGGTCGGAGACCTTCACCACGGCCGACGACAACCAGCCGTCGGTGCAGATCCAGGTCTACCAGGGTGAGCGCGAAATCGCTTCGCACAACAAGCTGCTCGGCTCCTTCGAGCTGACCGGTATCCCGCCGGCTCCGCGCGGCGTCCCGCAGATCGAGGTCACTTTCGACATCGACGCCAACGGCATCGTGCACGTCACGGCCAAGGACAAGGGCACCGGCAAGGAGAACACGATCAAGATCCAGGAGGGCTCCGGCCTGTCCAAGGAAGAGATCGACCGGATGATCAAGGACGCTGAGGCGCATGCCGAGGAGGACCGCAAGCGTCGCGAAGAGGCCGACGTCCGCAACCAGGCTGAGACGCTGGTCTACCAGACGGAGAAATTCGTCAAGGAGCAGCGCGAGGCTGAAGGCGGTTCGAAGGTCCCCGAGGACACCCTCAACAAGGTTGACGCCGCGGTCGCCGACGCCAAGAAGGCGTTGGAAGGCACCGACATCGGCGCCATCAAGTCCGCGATGGAGAAGCTTGGCCAAGAGTCGCAGGCCCTCGGCCAGGCGATCTACGAGGCCACCCAGGCCGCGCAAGCGGCGGGCGGCAACGGTGAGGCCGGCCCGGGCGGTGCCGATGACGTCGTCGACGCGGAGGTGGTTGACGATGACCGGGAGGCGCAGTGAGCGAACCCGACCCACGCGAACAGGTAACGGTCACCGACAAACGGCGGATTGATCCCGAGACCGGGCAAGTACGCCATGTGGCTTCCGGAGCCGCCCCCAGCGGGGCGGCGCCGGGCGCTGCGGCGATTCCCGCATCGGCGGGCGCCGCAGCGGACAAGGTCGTCGAGCTGACCGCCGATCTGCAGCGGGTGCAAGCCGACTTCGCCAACTACCGCAAGCGGGCGTTGCGCGATCAGGAGGCGACCGCCGAGCGCGGCAAGGCCGCTGTCGTCAGCCAATTACTCGGCGTGCTCGACGATCTCGACCGCGCGCGCAGTCACGGAGACCTGGAGTCCGGGCCGCTGAAGTTGGTCGCCGACAAATTGCTCAGCGCGCTGACCGGACTTGGGTTGGCGGCGTTCGGCGCCGAGGGTGATGACTTCGACCCGGTGCTGCACGAGGCCGTGCAACACGAGGGTGATGGTGCGCAGGGCTCGAAGCCGGTGATCGGCAATGTGATGCGGCAGGGCTACAAACTCGGTGACCAGGTGCTGCGGCACGCGTTGGTCGCAGTGGTGGACACCATCGCGGATGACTTCGTTGATGACACCACGAAAACCGAGACCGCCGACACAGTCGATAACGACGCGAACGAGGGTGAGCACGACGCAGAATCTTCAGCGTCGGACAACTAACGAGCGGTTCGGACAGGACACGATAACGACAGGAAGGTGGGAGGGGGTGACGCGACATGGCCCAACGCGAATGGGTCGAAAAGGACTTCTACAAGGAGCTGGGCGTCTCCTCTGACGCCAGCCAAGACGAGATCAAGCGGGTGGCCCGCAAGCTGCTCGCCGAGAATCACCCTGACCGCAACCCCGGTAACAAGGCGGCCGAAGATCGGTACAAGGCCGTTTCCGAGGCCAAGGAAGTACTGACGGATCCAGCCAAGCGTAAGGAGTACGACGAAACCCGTCGGCTGTTCGCCGGAGGCGGGTTCGGTCGCCGATTCAACGGTGGCGACTTCGGCGGTGGATTCGCCCGCGGCGGCTATGGCGCGGACGGGACCGAGTTCAACCTCAACGATTTGTTCGATGCCGCTGGCCGCTCTGGTGGCACCAACATCGGCGACCTGTTCGGCGGCTTGTTCGGACGCGGTGCTGCACCGCGTCCCAGCCGTCCGCGCCGCGGCAACGACCTGGAGACCGAAGCCGAGCTGAGCTTCATGGAGGCCACCAAGGGCGTAGCGATGCCGCTGCGGCTGACCAGCCCGGCGCCGTGCACCAACTGTCATGGCAGCGGAGCCAGGCCCGGCACCAGTCCCAAGGTGTGCCCGACCTGTAACGGCTCGGGTGTAATCAGCAGCAACCAAGGCGCTTTCGGCTTCTCCGAGCCGTGCACCGACTGCCGCGGTAGCGGGTCGATCATCGAGCACCCTTGCGAAGAGTGCAAGGGGACTGGTGTCACCACCCGTACCCGCACGATCAATGTGCGGATCCCACCGGGTGTCGAGGACGGACAACGGATCCGGCTGGCCGGTCAGGGTGAGGCCGGATTGCGTGGCGCCCCGTCTGGTGACCTCTATGTCACCGTGCATGTGCGGCCGGACAAGGTCTTCGGCCGCGACGGCGACGACCTTACCGTCACCGTCCCGGTAAGCTTCACCGAATTAGCTTTGGGTACAACGCTTTCAGTGCCTACACTGGACGGCAAGGTCGGTGTTCGGGTGCCTAAGGGTACTGCCGACGGTCGTATACTGCGGGTCCGAGGCCGCGGTGTGCCCAAGCGTTCCGGCGGTCAGGGCGACCTGCTGGTCACCGTCAAAGTCGCAGTCCCGCCGAACCTGGAAGGCGCCGCGAAGGACGCGTTAGAGGCCTACGCCGCCGCCGAGCGCTCCGGTGGCTTCGACCCGCGGGCCGGATGGGCAGGTAATCGCTGATGGCTAAAAGGGACGAGGCGCGGACCTTCTTGATCTCGGTGGCCGCCGAGCTGGCCGGTATGCATGCGCAGACGCTGCGTACCTATGACCGGCTCGGGCTGGTCAGCCCGCGGCGCAGTTCCGGTGGCGGGCGCCGTTACTCGGAGCACGACGTCGACCTGCTCCGCGAAGTACAACGGCTGTCTCAGGGCGAGGGCGTCAATCTGGCTGGGATCAAACGCATTATCGAGTTGACCAATCAGGTCAAGGCGTTACAGTCGCGGCTGACGGAGATGGCCGCCGAGATTGAGGCGCTGCGGGCCAACCAGCGACGCGACATCGCGGTGGTGCCAAAGAGCACCGCAGTCGTGGTCTGGCAGCCGCGGCGCTAGTTTTCCCGCTCGGCCGAGAAGTTGACCATGAAACAAGCATTGTCGCGTGGGCCGAGGCGATGCCGTGATGACGTTTCCCCCTCTTAGGACGGTTTTCACCCTCTCGCCAGGGCCGGCCCGGACGCCGTCGATGCGTCTTACCAACCGGCTTGTGGGCTGGATATTGACCGCCTGTGAGGTTGATGCCGTCGTCGGCGGCCAGTTCTCCAGCGTCAACTCCCTCGTCGACCCCCCGCCCGCCTGCTTCATCCCGCGTTCCTCTACCGGGTTGCGACCGTCAATCTGCTTCGCCGGGCAACGTGATTCGCGGCCTCGACACGCCGAAGTGGCCGGCCCCGCTGATGGCGGTGCACCCTCACCGGAAATCTTGTCGGACTAATCTGGTCCCGCGGCGCCGCGGCGCCATGCCAAGATGTCGATCATGACGGTGGTACTGGTGCACGGTAATCCGGAGACTGACGCAATCTGGGCGCCGCTTGTCGATGCTCTCGGGCGCGACGACGTGGTGCGGCTGTCCCCACCGGGATTCGGTGCCCCACTGCCCGAGGGCTTCTCGGCGACCTACCTGGCCTATCGTGGCTGGCTCGAAGACGAGCTGGGGGGCTTCGACGAACCGGTCGACGTCGTCGGGCACGACTGGGGCGGAGGGCACGTGATGAACGTGATGATGCATCGACCCGAGTTGGTGCGCAGCTGGGCCAGCGACGCCGTCGGGCTGTTCGACCCGGATTATGTGTGGCACGACCTGGCGCAGGTCTGGCAGACGCCCGGCGATGGCGAGCAGCTAATCGAGACAATGTTCGGCGGCACGGTCCAGGACCGGACCGAACAGATGGCCGCGTTGGGCATTCCGCTGAACATCGCAGCGTCGATCGCCGCAGCCCAGGGTCCGGACATGGGTCGGGCGATCCTGCTGCTATACCGCTCGGCCCGCCAACCCGCGATGGCCGAGGCGGGTAGGGCACTGGAGAACGCCGCCGCCCGGCCCGGACTTTCACTGCTCGCCACAGAGGACCCATACATCGGCTCCGACGACACCCGCCGGCGGGCAGCCGGGCGAGCCGGTGCCCGCACGGAAGTGCTCGACGGACTCGGACACTGGTGGATGGTGCAAGATCCGGCTCGTGGCGCGGCGGCCCTCACCCGCTTCTGGGAGACCCTCGACTAGGGCGCGAAGCTCCCGACGGTGCAAGGCGCATGCTGACCGGCCCCGGTAGCGCCACGCCCTAAGTCTGGACGACACCGGGGCCAGCGAAACGCGGTTCCTCGCGGTCAGCCGATTGACTCTCTGAAATCCGCGCCCGACTGCAGCGCTTGCGCCCACTCGGCGATGTCGACGACCGGGTAGATCTGGTAATCGAGCATGGCGCCGAATTTGCTTGGCGCGTCGGCCAAGTCCGCAGGATTGTCGGTTTCCACTACCGAGAACCCGCCGGTGCCGTCGAGTCGGCCGACGAATTGGTGGAAGGTCGTGCTGGCCGGTGGCGTCCACTTTGCATAGAGTTCGAGGCCGCGCCGTACGGCGGCTTCGTTCTCGGCTGCTGAGCCGTTTAGGCGCAACGTCCAGGCAACTACATACTTCATTTCATCCTTACCTTTCTTGGGGGGTGTTGACGGTGCTTGGGGTGCGCGCATGCGCGCGGGCATAGATCGGCTCTGCGGCGACGGTCGTGAACGGCACGGCGAGCGGGAAATCCTCGGCGAGGGAGGTGATTTCGGTGCGCCGGATGATGGTGGCCAGCGCGAGGGTGGCCTCCAGCATGGCGAAGTGGTCGCCGATGCACGACCGGGGCCCGCCCCCGAACGGGACGTATTGCCACCGGTCGCGGGCCTTGGACTTTTCGGGAGTGAAGCGGTCGGGGTCGAACACCAGGGGGTGATCCCACAACGTCGGATCGCGGTGCACGGCGTAGACGCCGTAGACGACCAAGCTACCCGCCTCGACCCGGTGGCCGTCGACCTCGATGTCCTGCACGGCGGTTCGGCCGATCACCGCGCCCGGTGGACACAGCCGCAACGCCTCGTGCAAGACCTGCACGGTGTATCCGAGCCGGGGAACGTCCTCGGGGGTGAGCTCGCGATCGCCGATGGCGGCGACCTCGGCGGTGACCCGCGCCTGCATGTCGGGGTGGCGGCCCAGGGCCCACAGCGCGTAGGTGAGGGTGGTGGCGGTCGTGTCATGGCCGGCCATCAGGAAGACCAGCAACTCGTTGCAGATGTCGTCATCGGACAATCCCCGCCCGGTCGCCGGGTCGGCCGTTGCGATTAATGCCTGGACCAGCGGGGCGTCCCAGGTCGGGTCGGCGCGGCAGGATTGCAGAATGTCGTGGGCCAGCCCGCGCATTGTGGCGGCTGCGGAGCGGGCCCGGTGACGCGCCGGTGTCGGTAACCATCGGGGGGCGTGCAGCGGCCGCAGTGATCGATTGGCGATGTACTCGAGGGCGACCAGCAGCGGCTCAGCGAGGGCGTCGCTGCGTTCATCGAGGTTCAGGCCGAGCACCGAGCGACCTAGGGCGCGCAGCGTCAGCCGACGGCATTCGGCGTCCAGGTCGATCTCCGCGCCGTCGACCCAACTCGCACAGACTGTCTCGGCGGCCTGGGACATGTGGCCTGCGAAGGCGCGCACGTGTTGCTTGGTGAAGATCGGCTGTAGCGCCCGCCGGCGCGGCAGCCACGGCTCATGAGTCAGGTCGAAGAGGTTGTTGCCCAGCAGGTGGCGCATCTCGGCATGAACGACCGTCTTTTCGATGAAGGCATCGGTGCGGCCGAGAATGTCACGACCCCCTCGCGGTGACGTCGCGACGACGATCGGCGGCATCAGCCACCGGGGGGCCAAGCTGAAGCGAGTCACCGGCCCGCCCGCATCGCGCAGCGTTTCCATCCCGGTGTGAAACACCCTTAGCGCGTTGTGCCGCTGCCGATATGGCAGTGGATTCTTCGGCGCCAGGGGCAACGCACCCACATCGGTCTTCTCGAGCATTTCGACCATGTCGACTCCTCTGCGTCACGACCCAGATACCGCCGCGACAATCCGCTGAACTCGGCTCAGCTGTTCAATGAGCTGCTGCGATGCCGACGCACGTGGACTGCATACGAACCTTGGCTGCTCCTGCGAGTGTCCGGCTAGAGTAGTCGGCTACTTGTTTTCTCCCACCCGCGTACGGCACTTGACAAACAGGCCTCCAGGTCCGGCGGCCGCCGTGCGATATTTTGCGAGAGCCTCTGGCCGATAAGGCCGCGGCTCGCCTGCGGCCGCGCACACGTAATTAGCCCTGGACGCCAATTAGTCGACTACTCAAGCGCACTGTCAGGTTGGACAACACAACCGGCCTCAACATTTGCCATCCGGGGTAATCCCCGGCAACCCGGCTACATTTTTCGTTCGCACGATGTCTTCCTGGTCACCGCAGTACGTACTTGCGCGTTTGGCTGGAGGTTTAGTGAGGCAGCTCAGCGCCGCAGCCAGGGAGCCTGGCGGCTCGGCAGCCTGCTTGCCGAACACCGCAACACCGTAAATTCGACCCAACTCCCGGACCGAGCAATCCCAAAAGCGGCCCATGAATAGCGTGTCGAATTCGCGCCGCTAATTCGACACCCGGGTTATAGTCGGCCTGTGATCAGCGGCGATCCGCTGACCGGGCGTGACAACGAATTGGATACTCTTCGCCGCGCGCTCAGCGGAGTTGGGAATTACTCCGGCGCCGTCATCGTCGGAGCCGCGGGAGTGGGTAAGACCCGGCTCGCGCGTGAAGTGCTGGCCCGCGCTGAAGCATCAGGCGAGCGGACATATTGGGTTGTGGGCACACAGTCCGCTCGACAGCTCCCATTGGGCGCGTTCACCGCGTCGATATGCGACACCATCTCCGACCCGATATCTGATGTGCGACGTATCATCAATTCTTTTGTCACGCAAGAACGTAAGGGCCGTGTGCTGATCGGTGTCGATGATGCGCACCTTCTTGACGGATTTTCGGCACATGTTGTACACCAGCTGGCCCAGGCCCGTGGAACACGTCTGGTGGTCACGGTGCGCAAGGGCGGGGACGAGCCCGATGCGATTGCTGCGCTGTGGAAAGATGACTTGCTCGCCCGCCTGGACCTCGAACCGCTGTCGGCTCCGGACACCCACCGCATGATCGAGACCACGCTCGGCGGAGCGGTAGATAGTCGCAGCGCCAAGCGGTTCTGGAAACTGACCGGAGGCAACGCGCTGTTTCTGCGGCAACTGCTCAAGGACCAGATCGCCGCCGGCGCGATACGGCAGGTCGCCGGGGTGTGGATGTGGGACGAGCGCGTCGCGGTGTCGGACAG
>NZ_DASPSP010000068.1:0-10646 GCF_035623875.1 Mycobacterium sp.
CTGCTCGCCGGAATCGATGCCGAGCGAAGACCATTGGCGGCGCTGACGGCGCAACTGCTACTGGTGGAAACACTGATGGCAACAGGCAGGACCGATGACGCCAATGCCATGTTGCCGCGTGTCGCGGCGCGGTGCAATGAACGCGGACTGTCCCGTTTGCTCATAGACGCTGGACTTTAGAGCAGTCTCGCTTGCTCGGGCTGCGGCTCGGCGGGCTCGAGTAGCTCGGGCCCGTTGTTACGCACGTTGTTGACCAGCGTCGAGATCTCACGCATCTCGATGCCGCGCACGTCGGGCGGGTTGGCCAGTAATTCAAGATCGGCTGGGGCGTCGGGATTCAGCCAGCGATCCCAGTCATGTTCGGCCACGATCAACGGCATCCGGTCGTGGATCTCGGCGAGCTCGCCGACCGCATCGGTGGTGATGATGGTGCAGCTCAGCAGCGGGGTGGCATCTTTCGCCGGCTTCCACACCGACCACAGGCCCGCCATGAACAGCATCTCGCCATCGGCGCGATACATGAAGAACGGCGTCTTGCGGGCTTTCTTGCCGGCTTCGGTCGCGGGGTTGGCCCGCCATTCGTAGTAGCCGTCCATCGGGACCAGGCAGCGTTTGGATTTGGCGCTCGCGCGAAACGCCGGCGATGTAGTGACCTTGTCGGCCCGGGCGTTGATCAGTTGCGGGCCTTTGGACTCCGGCGCGCCATCGGATCCCGCCTTGACCCACGGCGGTATCAGCCCCCAGCGCATCAGCCGCACCCGTCGGGTGGGTTCGTCGTCGGGTTCGTCATGCCGCCGGACCACCGTGGTGATGGTCGTGGTGGGCGCCACGTTGTAGTTGGGTCCGGAAGCGGACTCTGCCGAGCGGGCCTCGTTGATCGCCTGGATCTTCTCGGCCAGCGCGGCCGGATCTGTCGTGACCGCGAATCGTCCACACATAACCCCATGGTGCCTGGTACGCCATGATGGAGCACGTGAGCACCTGGACCGCACCCCACGCGCATCGACCGGTGTGTGCGACGGTGACGGTACCGGGCTCGAAGTCCCAGACCAACCGGGCGCTGGTGCTCTCGGCGCTGGCGGCCGCGAACGGCGGCGTTTCGACGATCAGCGGGGCGCTGCGCAGCCGCGATACCGATCTGATGATGGGCGCGCTGGTTGGGTTGGGCCTGCATGTCGAGGGGTCGGGAACAGAACTGACGGTCAGCGGGAAGATCTCCCCGGCAGCCGACGCCCGGATCGATTGCGGTTTGGCCGGCACAGTGTTGCGTTTCGTCCCGCCGCTGGCCGCGCTGGGTGTCGCCGCGGTGACCTTCGACGGTGACGAGCAGGCCCGGGTCCGGCCGATCGCGCCGTTGCTGGACGCACTGCGCGGCCTGGGCGTCGACATCGACGGCGACCGGTTGCCGTTCCGGGTGCGGGGCGCCGGATCGGTCGCCGGCGGGGCCGTGGACATCGACGCCTCGGCGTCGTCGCAGTTCGTCTCCGGCCTGCTGCTGTCCGGTGCGTCGTTCACCAAGGGCCTGATCGTGCAGCACACGGGTCCGGCGCTGCCGTCAGCACCGCACATCGCCATGACGGTGGCGATGCTGCGGCAAGCCGGCGCCCTGGTCGAGGACGCCACACCCAACCGCTGGCAGGTGCGACCAGGCCCCATGGCGGCCCGGCACTGGCACATCGAACCGGACCTGTCCAATGCCGTCCCGTTCATCGCGGCGGCCGTCGTCAGCGCGGGGACGGTGCGCATCACCGGCTGGCCGGCCGACAGCATCCAACCCGCCGACGCGATTCTGAGTATCTTAGGGCAACTGAATTCTGTTGTGAAGCAGTCAGATTCGTATCTCGAGGTGCGGGGGCCGCAATCCTACGGCGGGTTCGACGTAAACCTGCGCGACGTCGGTGAACTCACCCCGGCGGTGGCGGTGCTCGCGGCGCTGGCCAGCCCGGGCTCGGTGTCAAGGCTGACCGGCATCGCCCATCTTCGCGGTCATGAAACCGACCGTCTGGCCGCGCTGAGCACCGAAATCAACCGGCTGGGCGGCAGTTGCTCGGAAACCGCCGACGGCCTGGAGATCACCGCGACGCCGCTGCGGCCGGGGACCTGGCAGTCGTACGCCGATCACCGGATGGCGATGGCCGGTGCGATCGTCGGGCTACGGGTCGCCGATGTCGAAGTGGACGACATCGAGACCACCGCCAAGACGTTGCCGCAGTTTGCGCGGCTGTGGACGGACATGGTCGGGGAGTCCAGCGGTTGAGGCCGGGCGACTACGACGAGTCCGACGTCAAGGTCCGCTCGGGACGCGGTTCGCGACCGCGGACCAAGACCCGGCCCGACCACGCCGACGCAAAACCGGCCATGGTGGTCAGCGTCGACCGCGGGCGCTGGGGATGTGTGCTCGACGGCGACCCCGATCGCCGGGTCACCGCGATGCGGGCACGGGAACTGGGCCGCACCCCGATCGTCGTCGGCGACGACGTCGACGTGGTCGGCGATCTTTCCGGGCAGCCGGATACCTTGGCCCGCATCGTGCGGCGTGGCCCGCGGCGAACGGTGTTGCGGCGCACCGCCGATGACACCGATCCCACCGAGCGGGTCGTCGTCGCCAACGCGGATCAACTGCTGGTCGTGGTGGCCCTGGCCGACCCGCCGCCGCGCACCGGCCTGGTCGATCGAGCGCTGATCGCGGCCTATGCCGGCGGCCTGCTACCGATCCTGTGCCTGACCAAGACCGATCTGGCACCCGCTGCGCCGTTCGCCGAGCAGTTCGCCGACCTCGATCTCACCGTGGTCAGCGCGGGCCGCGACGACCCGCTGGACGCCGTCGCCCACCTGCTGGTCGGGAAAATCACGGTGCTGCTCGGTCATTCCGGGGTGGGCAAGTCAACTTTGGTGAATCGGCTTGTGCCGGAAGCGGATCGAGCAGTCGGCGAGGTCACCGAGATCGGCAGGGGGCGGCACACCTCGACGCAATCCGTGGCGCTGCCGTTCCAGGCTGGTGGCTGGGTGATCGACACCCCGGGGATTCGCTCGTTCGGGCTGGCCCACATCGAGTCCGACGATGTGGTGCTGGCGTTCTCCGACCTGGCCGAGGCGATCAAAGACTGTCCGCGCGGCTGCGGGCATATGGGACCACCCGCGGATCCCGAATGCGCGCTGGACACCCTGACCGGACCGGCCGCCCGTCGCGTCGCCGCAGCACGGCGTCTGCTGGCCGCGCTACGGGAGGGCTGACCTCAGCCCTCGGCCTGCGACCGAATCTGTTCGAGGTTGGCCTGCATGTTCTCCTGCCATTCGGCAAGTCGCCGGGAGACGATCCTGGCCTCCTTCTCCGGTTGGGCGACGATCGCCGGGGTCAGTCCCGACGGTCCCGGCCCCATCCGAGCCCACTGTCGGACCAGCACGCCGTCGCTGGCCGGTTCGACCTCGAACGCCCACGTCGCACTGACCCCCTCGGGTCCGATGACGTTGTACACCCAACGGCGTTCGTCCTCGACTTCGACCACCTCGCAGACCGTCGCCCAATCGCCGAACGCGGCGTGCTTGTTGCGACCGCGGAACCGCGCACCGACTTCGACCGCTTCGGCCCCATCAAGCCACTCGACAGCTTCTAGTTCCGAGGAACACCGCGCAGGCAGGCCGATGTCCGTCACCAAGTCCCATGCCGTACGCACGTCACACCGAACACGCTGTGTTACTTCCACTGTGGGTTGATCGCGATAACGCATTGTTCGTCCTTCTCGGCGGCCGCCGGTGCAGGTGCCGGCCCTTTTGCAATAGTGGCTAGCATGCCAGCCATGAAGGTTGGCGCCATGATCGAACCCCGCCTGCCGGGCGCCGCAGAGTTCGCGGCCGCCGCCGAGCGCATCGGTGTCACGTCGCTGTGGGTGCCCGAGATCTGGGGCTACGACGCACTCACCGGGCTGGCCTACCTGGCCGCCAAGACGTCGTCGGTGCAGCTCGGAACGTTTGTCGTGCAATTGGGCTCGCGCAGCCCGGCGCTCTTGGCGACGTCGGCGCTGAGCGTGCAGGAGCTCTCCGCAGGCCGCTTCATCTTGGGCATCGGCACCTCGGGGCCACGGGTGATGGAGGGCTGGCACGGCGTCCGGTTCCGCAAACCGGTGCAGACCACGAGGGAGACCATCGAAATCATCCGCACGGTCAGCCGCGGCGAGCGGCTCGAGCACGCCGGCGAGGTCTACCCGCTGCCACTGCCGGACAGCCGCGGCGCCGCGCTACGCCCCCTGGTCCGGCCCGACCATGTCCCGGTCTACGTGGCGGCGATGGGCCCGCAGAACCTGCGACTGACCGGCGAGATGGCCGACGGCTGGCTGGGCAACGCCTTCATCCCCGAAGCCGCGGAGGTGTTCTTCGGCCCGTTGCGCCAAGGAGCGCAGCGGGCCGGCCGCACCCTCGACCAGCTCGACCTGGTCGCCCCCGTCGCCGTCGAGTTCCACGACGATCAGGCCGCCGCCGACGCCGCCGCGCGCCGCCACGCCGACGGCTACGCGTTCACGATCGGCGCCATGGGCGCGAGCGGTTCGGGTGGCCGCAATTTCTACAACGACGCGTTCACCCGGCTGGGTTACGGGACCGAAGTCGACACCGTCGCGGGACTATGGCAAGCCGGGAAGCACGACGAGGCGCGCAGCGCGGTGCCCCTGGACCTCGGCCGCCTGACGAATCTGCTCGGCACAGCCGACACCATCGCCGACCGGGTGGGCCGCTACCGGGCGGTCGGCATCACGACGCTGCTGGCGAAACTCGAAGGCGACCTCGACCAGCAGCTGGCGACATTGCAACGGCTGGTCGCCATCGCCGATGCAGCGTGAGTGGCGTGCGCCAGCTGGGATCACCCCGAATTCGTCGGCATATTGCGCGGCGAGGTCGGCCGACGGTGTGAGGTAGTCGAAGGCACGGGCGGTCCAGATGCCCAGATCGTTGAGAGCTCGGCGCGGCTAGGCGGCCAAGTCGTCCCGCCAAGTCGGTCGCGCCTTCCCGCCAACCCGTTTGGCTCGCTTGTCGCGGCGCCAACCTCGCACGGTGGCGATTGCAGTCTTCAGCCCGCGGCGGCGCCCGGTTGCCGGATCGGTGCCGGCGAAACCCGGCTCCAGCACGGCGAACATCGACTCGCTGCGGGTCTCCGGTGCGTTGTCCGCGGTGTCGCGCAGGTATTTATCCGGCAACGACAGCTTGGCGATGGTCCGCCACGTCTTTGCGTACTGCAACAGGAAAGAGCCTGTGGTGTAAGGCAAGTCGTACTTGTCGCAGAGCTCGCGCACCCGCACCGATATCTCAGCGAGCCGGTTGCTCGGCAGATCCGGGTACAGGTGGTGCTCGATCTGATGGCACAGGTTGCCGCTCATGAACCGCATCGTCGGCCCGGCGTTGAAGTTGGCACTGCCCAGCATCTGCCGCAGATACCACTGGCCCTTGGTCTCGCCGATCATGTCGGTCTTGGTGAATTTCTCGGCGCCGTCGGGGAAGTGGCCGCAGAAGATCACAGCGTTGGCCCATAGATTGCGGATCACGTTGGCGACCGCGTTGGCCTTCAGCGTCGACTTGTACGTGGCGCCGGGTGACAGCGCGGTCACCGCCGGGAACGCGACATAGTCCTTGAACACCTGGCGACCGGACTTGGCCAAGAACTCGTCGACCCGCTGCCGGGCTTCCTCGTGACCCATCCGCTTCTTGACGATCCTGCCGATCTCGACATGCTGCAACCCGACGCCCCATTCGAAGCCGATCGCGAGCAGGGTGTTGAACAGCAAGTTGAAGAGATTGAACCGCTTCCAGGGCTGGTCGCGGGTGACGCGCAGCATGCCGTAGCCGACGTCGTCGTCCATGCCCAGAATGTTGGTGTACTTGTGGTGCACGAAATTGTGGGTGTAGCGCCAGTGCTTGGACGCCCCGCTCATGTCCCACTCCCACGTCGAGGAGTGAATCTCGGGGTCGTTCATCCAGTCCCACTGGCCGTGCATGACGTTGTGGCCAATCTCCATGTTCTCGATGATCTTGGCCACAGCGAGAGTCACGGTGCCCGCCCACCAGGCTGATCGTCGCGAGCCGGCCGCCAGCAGCACCCGGCCTGCGACCTCCAGTGCGCGCTGCGCAGCGATCGTGCGGCGGATGTAGCGGGCATCCCGCTCGCCGCGAGATTCTTCGATGTCCTGGCGGATGGCGTCCAGCTCAACGGCCAGGTTCTCGATGTCGGCCGCGGTCAGATGTGCGAATACGTCAAGGTCGGTGATCGCCATATTGCCTTCCTGCAGTCTGCAGTTGGATGACCTACGCTATCGTAACCTACGAAACCGTAGGTTACTATTGAGTAACTGTTAGACGTCGAGGACGCAGTCGCCCGACGCGGCCGAAATGCAGGTCTGCACCCGTGTTCCCGGCTCATGTTCGGCACCGGTTCGCAGATCCCGCACATGGCCTTCCACTAGGCCTACCACGCAGGATTGACAGATACCCATCCGGCAGCCGAACGGCATCTGCACACCCATCCGCTCACCGGCATCCATCAGCGACGTCGCCGCATCGGCGGTGGTGCTTTTTCCGCTCTTTGAAAACGTTACCGTGCCACCGGCTCCGGCTGGCGCCGCGCGCGGTACCGCAAAGCGCTCGAGGTGCAAGCGCTCGCCGACACCGGCCGCCGACCATGCACGTTCGGCGGTGTTGAGCATGGCTTCGGGTCCACAGGCCCAGGTCTGGCGCTCACGCCAGTCCGGCACCTCGGCGTCGAGCCTGGTCAGATCGAGCCGACCCTGGCTGCGCGTCGTGCGCAGCCGCAGCCGATACCCGGCGTGCTCGCGGGCCAGCTGGTCAAGCTCCGCACTGAACATCACGTCGGCCTCGGTGGGCGCCGAATGCAGGTGGATCACGTCGGTGATCTGCTGTCGGCGGACCAGCGTGCGCAGCATCGACATCACCGGGGTGACGCCCGACCCGGCGGTGATGAACAACACGGCCGGTGGCGCCGGATCGGGCAGCACGAAATTGCCCTGCGGGGCGGCCAACCGCACGATCGTTCCGGGCTTGACACCGCCCACCAGGTGGGCGGACAGGAAGCCCTCGGGCATCGCCTTGACGGTGATGGTCACCGTGCGGGCGCCCTTCACCGGGCTCGACGTCAGCGAATACGAGCGCCACCGCCAGCGACCGTCAACCAAAAGCCCGATCCCGATGTACTGACCCGGCTCGTAGTCGAAGCCGAAACCCCAGCCCGGCTTGATGACCAGCGTCGCGGAGTCGTGCGTCTCCCGCCGGACCTGCAGTACGCGGCCTCGCAATTCCCGGGCCGACCACAACGGGTTGGCAAGCCGCAGATAGTCGTCAGGCAACAGCGGTGTGGTGATGCGCTGGGAAAGGCTGCGCAACGCGTGCCAGCCGGGGTGCGTGTCCATCCCCGCAACCGTAACCGGCTCGGTTTCGACCACGTTGGCGGTGACTCGTGCGATTTTCCTGGTCATTGGGCAAGCTCCTGCTCTCCCAACCTACGGTACCGTAACCTACGGTCCCGTAACCAGCCCGGCTCACAGCAGTTCGAGCAGAAACGGTAGCTCTTGGGTGGCGTACCAGGCCAGATCGTGGTCCTGTGCGTCGCCAACCGTCAGCTCGGCGTCTTCATCACCGAGGTCGGCCTCGTCGATGACCGCGATCGCCGCCCTGACATCCGCTTCGGCGGCGGCATTGTCCACAAACGCGGCGATGACATCGTCGATCGCCACCCGTGCCCCGATCCGTACGACGGCGTCATCGAGATCCGGGCGCAGCGTCACATCACCGACGTCGGCAACCAGCACCGCCCGCCGCGGCGGCGACTTTGCGCCTGGCTCCTCGGCGTCGGCGGCCAGCAGCCGCAGCGAGGCCAGCGCCGCCTCGCGCAGCGCGACTTCGCCGAGCTCGTCGTCGTCACCTTCCGCGTACGCCTCCCGCAGCCTCGGCGTCACCGCGAACGCGGTGCCGTTGACCGGGCGAAGCGAACCATCGGCGATCAGTTGCTGCAGCATGGCCAGTGTCACCGGGATGTAAATCTGCATCAGACAGCGCTCACCCGGGTCACTCCTTCGGGCCGATCAAAGTTGCCACATAGTCGTCCACGTAGGTCGACAGCTCGCGCGGTGGCCGATGATAGTTTTCGCTGACCACCGGACTGGCGGGCAATTTGACCTTCGGTCTCTTCACGTCTTGATAGTCGATGGTGGACAACAGATGTGCCATCATATTGAGCCGAGCGTGTTTCTTGACGTCTGATTCCACGACATACCACGGGCTATTCGGCGTATCGGTGTGCACCATCATCTCGTCTTTGGCGCGTGAATAGTCCTCCCACCGATACAGCGATTCCAGATCCATCGGGCTGAGTTTCCATTGCCGCACTGGATCATTCCGCCTGGCTTTAAACCGACGCAGCTGCTCGTCGTCGGATACCGAAAACCAGTATTTCCGTAGCAGAATCCCGTCATCGATGAGCATCTGCTCGAAGATCGGTGTCTGGCGCAGGAACAGCACATACTCCTGCGGTGTGCAGAATCCCATGACTTTCTCGACGCCGGCACGGTTGTACCACGACCGGTCGAACAGCACGATCTCCCCTTTGGCGGGCAGATGCGCGATATAGCGCTGGTAGTACCACTGCCCGCGTTCCCGATCGGTCGGGGCGGGCAACGCGGCGATCTGTGCGACGCGCGGGTTGAGGTATTCGGTAATCCTTTTGATCGTGCCGCCCTTGCCCGCGCCGTCACGGCCTTCGAAGATGACCACGACGCGGGCACCGGAAAATCGCACCCACTCTTGAAGTTTGACGAATTCCGTTTGCAGCCTGAATAATTCGGCCGAGTAGACCGCATTAGGGATCTTCGGCGGTGAATCCTTGTGCGATCTGTGCTTCTTTGGTTGCTTCGTTTTCGCCGATGTTTCGGTGGCAGATCTGGTGCTCACACCATCGAATGGTAGGTCCGCAACATGACTTTGCACCCGCGAATGGCAGTTCTACTGTGCGGCTTCCAACAATTCATCGAGGGATTCGCCCAGCAGCACCGGTAGTACGTCGACATCGCTCATCGCGTCCCGGTCGGCGTTGATGCCGAAATACAACATGCCGTTGTAAGAGGTCACGCCGATGGCCAGCACCTGGTTGTTGAGCAGCGGTGGTACCGCGTAGCTCTCCAGTAACTTCGCGCCGGCAATGTACATCTGCGACTGCGCGCCGGGCGCATTGGTGATCAACAAGTTGAACAAGCGCGCCGACAAGCCGGTGGCGACCCGAATGCCCATGGCGTGCAATGTCGGCGGCGCAAAACCCGACAGCGTGACAATGGTTCGGGCATCGACCAGGCTGGCCGAGGTCGGATTGGACTCGGTGGCGTGCGCGATCTGCGACAGCCTTACGACCGCGTTGCCCTCCCCTACCGGCAGGTCGACCAGAAAGGGCGCCACCTGGCTGATCGCCAGCCCGCGGCTCGACGAGTCGAATGTCTCGTCCACGTAGACCGGCAAGGGCGCCATCGCCCGCACCGTTGCGGTTGGCGCCGCCGCCTCGCCGCGGGACAACAGCCAGTTGCGCAGTGCGCCGGTGATCACCGCCAGCACCACATCGTTGACGTCGCAGTTGTAGCGCGCTCGAATGGCCCGGTAGTCATCAAGACGTCCACGCGCGACCGTGAACCGCCGGTTGCGGGACACCCTGGTGTTGAGCGGGCTGCTGGGCGCGTTGCCCCGTGCAAGTGTGCGGGCGACGTCGAACATCCGTCGCCCGAGATCAATGAGTTGGCCGGCATTGGTGGCCAGCTCGGTAACTCCGGTGCGGGCAGCCCTCAGCTGCGCCCGCGGGCGGGTAGCCCAGTCGCCGACGGCGCCCAATAGCAGCCGGGTGGTACCGGGTTCGCGGGCCGGTACCCAGATGTCCTCGACGGACGGCGGGAGCCGCCGGTTTCGGTCAGCGATGACGTGACCGATCTCCATCGCGCCCATGCCGTTGATCAGCGCCTGGTGCGACTTGGTGTAGAGGGCGAGGCGATTTTTGGCCAACCCCTCCACCAAGTACATCTCCCACAGCGGCCGGGACTTGTCCAGCGGTCGTGCCGCCAGCCGACCGATCAGTTCGTGCAACTGCTCGTCGCTGCCCGGCGACGGTAACGCTGAGCGCCGGACATGGTAGGTGATGTCGAAATCGCGGTCGTCGATCCAGACCGGCCTGGCCAGCGCAAACGTCACTTCGCGGACCTTCTGCCGATACCGCGG
Source organism: Mycobacterium sp. (assembly GCF_035623875.1). GTDB lineage: Bacteria > Actinomycetota > Actinomycetes > Mycobacteriales > Mycobacteriaceae > Mycobacterium. The sequence continues at coordinate 10,246 of NZ_DASPSP010000068.1, forward strand.
CACCTGTGGCAGTCGCTGTTCTACCGTGGCCAACAACGTCTCGTAGCTCAGCCCGGCCCGCGGCTGACGCAGAATCGACAGCGAGCCCACATACAGCGGGGTGGCGGTGTTTTCCAGCTGGTAGAAGGACGCGTCCGAAGTGGACAACCTCGCCACGTCGCCTCTCCCCTTGCCTTCCCTTACGAATTCGTCGGCTGATCCATCTGCCGCTCACGGTAACCGTCCATGCCGGCCTGCCGCAGCGCGGGTACGCGCCCGCGACGATTGTGCGATGATCGTCACAGTTGTCTGCCACTCTCCAGCAGGCTTACTTTCTCGGCCCCTTCGTAAGCATTGGGAGAGTGCGGTGTTGACCAGCCCGAGCCCATCCGACAATGACGCCTTCGCGGTCATACCCGTCG
>NZ_DASPSP010000071.1:0-26611 GCF_035623875.1 Mycobacterium sp.
CCCGCGGTGTCGGGACTCATCGGCGTCGTGGTCTGCGCGCTGATCGCCTACATGCTGGGGGAGTCCAAGGGCTATTTTCTGCTGGGCATCTGGACATCGCTGTTGTGGGCGGCGGTATTCGCGGCGTCCATCCTGATCCGACGGCCGGTTGTCGGCTACATCTGGAGCTGGCTGGGCGGGCACGATCGGGCCTGGCGCGATGTCCGCCGTGCGGTCTACGCCTTCGATATCGCCACGCTTACCTGGGTGCTGGTCTTCGCCGCCCGCTTCGTGGTGCAGCGGCTGCTGTACGACTCTGACCACACGGGCTGGCTTGTGGTGGCCCGGATCTCGATGGGCTGGCCGCTGACCGCAGCGTCGGCAGTGGTGACCTACCTGGCGATCAGGATGGCGCAGCGGGCACTGCAGATGGCCACCGTCATTGCAGAGGCAGCAACAGCTGGCGCAACTCCTCCTCCACCTCGGTGACCGCCACAAACAGCAACTCGTCACCACCTTCCAGCGGCTCGTCGGCCTGCGGCACGATGACCCTGGGCCCACGCAGGATCGTCACCAGCGCGGCGTCCCGCGGCAGCTCCAACTTCCGCACCGGCTTGCCGCCCCACGGCGTGTCGTCAGGCAGCGTGATCCCGACCAGGTTGGCCTGACCGTTCCGGAACTCCTTCAGCCGCACCAGGTCTCCGACTGCGACGGCCTCCTCGATCCAGGACGCCAGCATCCGCGGGGTGGACACCGCCCAGTCGACGCCCCAGGCGTCGGTGAACAGCCATTCGTTGCGGGGCTCGTTGACCCGGGCCACCACCCGGGGCACCGCGAACTCAGTTTTGGCCAGCAAGCTGAGCACTACGTTCGCCTTGTCGTCGCCGGTGGCTGCCACCACGACGTCGCATTCCTCGAGGCGTATCGACTGCAGCACGCTCATCTCGCAGGCGTCGCCGAGTCGCCAGTGCGCGGCCTTAATGGCGTCGACGTCGATGTGCGCGGGGTTGCGGTCGATCAGCGTCACATCGTGATCGTTGTCCACGAGTTCGCGGGCGACCGAACGACCGACCGCGCCGGCTCCGGCGATAGCTACTTTCATGCCTAGAGGTCCTCGCTCGGTGGTTGCGCCGCAATGGCCAATGCCTCAGCCACGTGGCCGGATATGGCGGCGATATAAACTTGATCGCCGGCTTGGATGACCGTCTTCGGTTCCGGAAGCACGCCGGCACCGAATCGGATCAGGAACGCCACCCGAGCGCCGGTGGCTGTTTCCAGATCGGTGGCCCGGTGGCCCACCCAGCCCTCGTGCAGCGCGACCTCGGCGACGGCGACCGTCCCGGTCGGGTCCCGCCACTTGGTGGTGTCGGTATCTCGGGTGAGCGCGTTGAGCAGCCGATCGGTCGTCCACGGCACGGTGGCAATCGTGGGAATGCCGAGCCGTTCGTAAACCTCCGCACGTTTGGCGTCGTAGATCCGCGCGACAACTCGCGGCACCTGGAAGATCTCCCGAGCCAGCCGGGCCGAAATGATGTTGGAGTTGTCGCCGGATGACACCGCGGCGAAGGCATCGGCCTCCTCGATACCCGCCCTGAGCAGCACGTCTCGGTCGAATCCCAGGCCGTGCACGCGCTCACCGGCGAAGTCGGGGCTCAGCCGGCCAAACGCGGTGCTGTCGCTGTCGATGACCGCGACGTCGTGGCCGAGCCGAGACAATCCGTTGGCCACCGACGACCCCACCCGGCCGCACCCCATAACAACCAGTCGCACTTGCGGGTCCTCTCGCGTGCGTGTTACTCGTCGGGTCCCACCGCCAACCGCGGTGGCCAGCCGGTTTGGGCCGCGACATCGCCGTCTAGTTAACCGTACCGGCAGGCCTGGTTGGGCTTACTCTTGGCTCTCGTGTCCAAACTTTCGACCGCGGCACGTCGGCTGGTGTTGGGTCGGCCGTTTCGCAGCGATCGACTGAGCCACACACTGCTGCCCAAGCGGATCGCCTTGCCGGTGTTCGCTTCCGATGCGTTGTCTTCGGTGGCTTACGCCCCCGAGGAGGTCTTTCTGATGCTTTCGGTAGCCGGGCTGGCGGCGTATTCGTTGACGCCGTGGATCGGCCTGGCGGTGGCGGCGGTGATGCTGGTCGTGGTGGCCAGCTACCGGCAGAACGTGCATGCCTACCCGTCCGGCGGCGGCGACTACGAAGTGGTTACCACCAACCTGGGCGCTAACGCCGGCCTTGCGGTCGCGAGCGCCCTGATGGTGGATTACGTTCTCACGGTGGCTGTTTCGACGGCATCGGCCATGTCGAACATCGGCTCTGCCATTCCGTTCGTGGCGAGCCACAAGGTGCTGTTCTGCGTGAGCGCGATCCTGCTGGTGATGGCGATGAACCTGCGCGGTGTCCGTGAGTCTGGGGTGGCCTTCGCGATCCCGACCTACGCGTTCATCGTCGGCGTCGGCGTCATGCTCGGCTGGGGGCTGTTCCGGATTTACGTCTTCGGCGAGCCGCTGCGGGCCGAATCCGCCGGCTTCGTGATGCATGCCGAGCGTAGCCAGATCGCCGGCTTTGCGATGGTGTTCCTGGTGGCGCGGTCGTTCTCGTCGGGCTGCGCGGCACTCACCGGTGTGGAGGCGATCAGCAACGGAGTACCGGCATTTCGAAAGCCCAAGTCGCGCAATGCGGCAACGACACTGCTCATGCTGGGCACGATCTCGGTCAGCCTGTTGATGGGCATCATCTTGCTGGCCGAGAAGACGAAAGTCCGGATCGTCGAGGATCCCGCCACGCAGCTGAGCGGTATCCCGCGCGACTATCAACAAAAGACTCTCGTCACGCAGATCGCCCAGGCGGTGTTCGGCAGCTTCCAGATCGGTTTTCTGCTGATCGCAGCGGTGACCGCGCTCATCCTGGTCTTGGCGGCCAACACGGCGTTCAACGGGTTCCCGGTACTCGGCTCCGTACTCGCGCAGCACAGTTATCTTCCGCGCCAACTACATACGCGCGGAGACCGGCTGGCATTCTCCAACGGCATCGTATTCCTGGCGGTGGCTGCTCTCGCGGCGATCATCGCGTTCCGCGCGCAGGTCACCGCGCTGATTCAGCTGTATATCGTCGGGGTGTTCATATCGTTCACGCTGAGTCAAATCGGCATGGTCCGACACTGGACGCGGTTGCTGCGCAATGAGACCGATCCCGCGGTCCGGCGCACGATGCTGCGTTCCCGGGTGGTCAACACGATCGGGTTCGTGGCCACCGGCACGGTGTTGTTCGTCGTCTCGATCACCAAGTTCCTTGCCGGCGCGTGGATCGCTGTTGTCGCGATGGTTTTACTTTTCGTCCTGATGAAAATGATCCGGAAGCATTACGACGCTGTCACCGTGGAACTGGAGCAGCAGGCTGCCGAAGACGCTGAGGTGGTCTTGCCCAGCCGCAACCACGCCGTGGTGCTGGTGTCGAAGTTGCATCTGCCGACGCTGCGCGCGCTGGCCTATGCGCGCGCGACGCGGCCCGACGTACTTGAGGCCGTCACGGTCAGCGTCGACGACGCCGAAACCCGTGATCTGGTCCGCAGATGGGAAGACAGCGATGTCAACGTGCCGCTGAAGGTCATAGCTTCGCCGTACCGCGAAATCACCCGGCCGATACTGGATTACGTTAAACGAGTGAACAAGGAATCGCCGCGCAGCGTGGTGACGGTCTTCCTGCCGGAGTATGTCGTGGGCCATTGGTGGGAGCATCTGCTGCACAATCAGAGCGCGCTGCGGCTGAAGGGCCGTTTGCTGTTCATGCCGGGGGTGATGGTGACATCGGTTCCCTGGCAACTGAATTCGTCGGAGCGACTCAAGGCAATGCATCCGCATGCGGCTCCCGGCGATGCCCGTCGAGGGATCTTCGATTGACACCCGAATCCAGCGCGGGGCTATCACCCGCTTCCGCGGAACTGACGCTGACCGCCGGCGCGCCCGCCAACGGGGGCAGTTGTGTGGCACGCCACGACGGCCGGGTGGTGTTCGTCCGCTACGCGCTGCCCGGCGAGAAGGTGCGGGTGCGGGTCACCGCAGATCGGGGTTCCTACTGGCACGCCGACGCTGTCGAGGTGATCGAGCCGTCGGACGACCGTAGGGCGTCGCTATGCCCGATCGCCGGAGTGGACGGTGCCGGTTGCTGCGATCTGGCTTTCGTCGAGCCGGAAGCGGCGCGTGTGCTCAAAGCCGAGGTCGTCTCCAATCAGCTTGCCCGCCTTGGCAATTACCAGTGGCATGGCGCGGTCCAACCGCTGACGCCGGTGGGCGCGACCGGTTGGCGAACCCGGGTCCGGCTCGACATCGGCGCTGACGGTCGCGCCGGTTTTCATCGCTACCGCAGCGATCAGCTGGTCACCGATCTCAACTGTGGCCAGCTGTCGGTCGGGATGACCGACGGCTTGGCGTGCACCGAATGGCCGCCCGGGGCGCACCTGCACGTCGTCATCGACGACGACGGTCAGCGACACGTGGTGCACACGGCGCGCCAGGGTCGACGAACGTCGACGGAAGTGGTCGAGGGCAACTTCCACGGCGTGCAGCGGGCAGGTCGGCACACCTGGCAGGTCCCGGTCACGGCTTTCTGGCAGGCGCACTGCGACGCGGCACGGACCTACAGCGAACTGGTCAGCGACTGGGCCCAACCGGCCCCGGGCATGGCCGCCTGGGATCTCTACGGTGGCGTAGGGGTTTTCGCCGCGGTGCTCGGTGACGCGGTCGGGGAGTCCGGACAGGTGATGAGCGTCGACAGCTCGCGGGCGGCGTCGCGGGCGGCACGCGCCACCTTAGCCGAGCTCGCGCAGGTGAGTGTGATCACCGATTCGGTGCGGCGGGCGCTGACCGCACAACGCCGCGGCGCGGACGTGGCTGTACTGGATCCGCCCCGCGCCGGCGCCGGACGCGACGTGATCGACTTGCTGGCCGCGGCCGAGGTCCCGCGGATAGTGCACATCGGTTGCGAGGCGGCGTCATTCGCCCGCGACATCGGTCTGTATCGGCGCCACGGCTACGTCGTCAATCAGATTTCGGCGTTCGACTCGTTCCCGCTGACCCATCACATCGAGTGCGTCGCGCTGTTGACGCACTGACAATTACGCAAGCACGAAATACCGCAACCACAAGTAGATCGCGCAAAGCGCGGTGGAGATCATCGTGATCACGATGCCCTTGCGGGTGAATTCCCCAAAAGAGATGGGGTGGCCGGATCGCACCGCTATGCCGAGCATGACGATGTTGGCACTGGATCCGACGGCGATCAGGTTGCCGCCCAAGTCACCGCCCAGCGCCAGCGACCACCACAGCACGTGGTGGTGGTGCGGTCCGGTCATTGTGGAGGCCAAGTGGCCGACGATCGGCGTCATCGTGGCCACGTAGGGCACGTTGTCGATGAAACCGGACACCAGTGTCGAAACAACCAGGATCAGCATGGTCGTCAGCAAGACGTTGCCGCCGGTGGCGCTGGCGGCCAGCTCGCCCAGAATCTTGATGATGCCGGTTTTGAACAGGGCGCCAACCATGATGAACAGGCCGACCATGAACAGCAGGGTGTCCCATTCGACGTTGGACATGTACTCCGAGATTGAATGCCTAGGCGACCACGAAGACCGTGATCGCGTAGTACATCATTGGCGACATTCCGCAATCGCCCGATCATATTTCAGTGCTACGGGCGGCAGGCGAACTGCATCCAGCGCGGGGGAGTCGATGTTCACGACCGGGAACTTCTCCACGATCTCCTCAGCACGCAGGCAGCCTACAATAAAATCCTTTGACGTTCCTGGGGATCAGGCGCTATGCCCTTTCCCCGGAACTGCTTCGCGCAGTTGCTTTTTGAGCGCTTCGGTTGACAGTGGCTAAGTTCTAGGTGAAGGCGAAGTAAATGTACCCGATCACTCTTTCAGAGCCGCGGCCAACAGACGAGACGCGGTGATGACCCCGTGCAACTTGTCGTTTTTGACTACGGCGACCAGCGGACTCCGCAGGCGAGCCATCACCTCGGCCACCTCGATGATGGTGTCATCGGCGTCCGCCACCGGAATGTGCTGGCGCTGCTTTGGCAGCATGTCGCGGATGGTCTTGCCGCTCAGCTTCTCTGCGGCGTGATCGGCCATCGATTCGGTCAGCACACCGGCCAGCCCGGGATCGTCTTGCACGTAGCCCGGCACGATGAAGCGGACGACTTGGGAGGCCGGTAACACCGCGTACGGTGTTTCCGATGTATCAGTCACAACCACGAGCCCGTTTAAACGGTGCTCTGCGAGCAGTCGGACCGCATCAAGCGCATTTGAGTCGATGTTGACGACTGGGAAATTCTCGTCGAGATCCTCTGCCCGCACACCGCCACAATACTTGCGTCGAGAGCTCCGGTGATCAGCTTCGGCATGGGTGTTTTCCAAGTCTCCGCCTGACCTGGCGCCCGGGCGGCGCGGCGATTTAACTCAGGACGAAGTAGCGCACCCAGAGATATGCGACGGAAATAACAAACGAAATCGCGGTCACTATCGCGCCCCTTCGAGTGAACCCCCAAAAAGACACGGGGTTGCCTGCGCGTTCCGCGATTCCGACGACGACGATATTCGCGCTGGCCCCGACAGCGGTGAGGTTGCCACCGAGGACGGTGCCCAGTAGCAGGGACCACCACAGCACACCTGAGCTGGCGTGGCCGTGAATGGACTCGGCGAACTCGGCGACGATCGGTGTCATGGTTGCGGCGTACGGAACGTTGTTGACAAAGCCGCTGAACAGGAAGGACACGCCGAGGATCAGCATCGTCGTCAGCCACTCATTGCCGTGGGTTGCATGGCTGGCCGCATGGGCCAAGCTACTGATGACGCCGGTCCGCACCAGGGCCCCGACCATGATGAACAGTCCCGCGAAGAACAGCAGCGTCTCCCACTCGACGCTGGACAGGTAAAACTCGCGGGTCAGCCCGGAGATAATGATCAGCATGCCGGCGCCGGTCATCGCTACCAGCGACGGCTCCATGTGGATCTCTTTGTGCGCGACGAACCCGGCGAACACCAGGATCAGAACAATCCCGCATTGAATCAGCAGCTTGCGATCTCGGATGGCTTCGTCCTGGTCCAGTGTCATGACATCGGCGACCCGCTCGGCATCGACGGTGAAAGCGCCGGGGAACATCCGGGGCAGCAGCAACAGCAGGGCGGCGAGCACGATGATCACCGCCGGCCCCATGTTGGCCAGGAACGAAATGAAACTCAGGTGGGCCCCGGTGCCGATGATGATCGTGGTTGGGTCACCGACGAGGGTCGCCGCGCCACCGATATTGGCGGCGAACGCTTCGACGATGAGAAACGGCGCTGGGCTGACCGCCAGCCGATCGCACACCAGCAGGGTGACCGGTGCGATCAACAAGACGGTGGTCACGTTGTCCAGAAAGGCCGATCCGAGCGCGGTGACCAACACCAGCAGGATCATGATCCGCAGCGGGGAGCCCTTGGCGCGCTTGGCCGACCAGATCGCAATGTATTCGAATACGCCGGTCTGCCGCACGACGCTGACGATGATCATCATCCCGAGGAGCAAAAAGATAACGTCCCAGTCGATCCCGGTGTCGCGGGAGTAGAAGACTTCATCGGAATTGATGACCGGCAAAAAGAACACGGCTACGGCGCCAGCTAGCGCGACCGTGGTCTTGTTGAAACGCTCGGTGGTGATCAACGCATAGGCGACCACGAACACTGTCGATGCATAGATGGCATGAAAGGCACTCACCAGCTGTCCTGCCGTTGGGTACGCGTCTGGTTGAGCATGTGCGGCGACGCAGCGCTTAAAACTTGAGCGCCGCGGCCAGCAGGCGCGATGCGGTGATCACGCCATGCAACTTCCCGTCCTTGGTGACCGCGATCAGCGGACTTCGCAGCCGCACCATCTCCGCGGCCACCTTGGTGACGGTGGCACGCGCATCGACCGATGGAATGTCGCGCAGGTAGTCGGGCAGCACGTCGCCGACCGTCTTGCCCGCCAAATTCTGCACGGCCTGGTCAGATGTCGGATCGCCGACGACACCGGCCAGTGTCAGATCGTCCTGCACATAGCGCGGCAGGATGAATCGCAGTATCGCGAACGCCGGCAGCACCGCGTACGGTTGCCCGGACGTGTCGGTGACCAAGAGCCCGGGCAGATGGTGCTCGGCGATCTTGCGAGCAGCTTCGACTGCGTCGGAATCGATGGGCACGATGGGGAACTTCTCTTCGAGGTCCTCTGCCCGCACACGGACACCATACTGAACTCCGGTGCTCCGCGTGACCTGGCATCCGGGCCGAGAACGTGATGAAGCTCAGGTGGCCTCCGGTGCCGATGATGATGCTGGTTGGGTCGCCGACCAAGGTGGCCGTCGCGGGAGTAGAAGACTTCATCGGAATTGATCACTAGCAAGAAGAACATGGCCACCGCGCCGCCCAGCGCCACCAATGTCTGGCTGAAACGCTCCGTCGCGATCAACACGTAGGCGACCACGAACACCGTGGTCACGTAGATGGCATGAAAGGCGCTCATTGGCGGTCCTGCCGCCGTGCGTACCCGTGGCTGGGCACCGCGCAGGCCGAAACGGCGCTCAAGATTTCAGCGCCGCCGCCAATAGGCCGGACGCGGTGATCACGCCGCCCAACCTGACGTCTGTCTGCTCAGCGCGGTCGCGTCCACCGTGCAAGTCATCGTGCACTCCTGAATCGCCCTGAATAGCAGGGAAACCCCGAATAACACGAAATAAACGCCGACCAGGCTTCCCGGCTCACCGGGGCGTAACGCTATCAGCCTCGCCGAGGCTGCGCGCGTTGTTGATTTTTGGCGTCGGGTGCCAGCGAGGTATCTCCGCAGGTCGGCAAAGTTCGCTGGCGGTCGTGCGTACACTGGCGAAATGCTTGAACAGATCCGCGGGCCCGCCGATCTGCAGTACCTTTCCCAGGCGGACTTGCGGGATCTGGCCGACGAGATCCGCGAGTTTCTGATTCACAAGGTGGCCGCCACCGGAGGGCATCTGGGGCCTAACCTCGGCGTCGTCGAGCTGACACTGGCATTGCATCGGGTTTTCGACTCGCCACACGATCCGATCATCTTCGACACCGGACACCAGGCCTACGTACACAAGATGCTGACCGGTCGCGCCGCGGACTTCGAGACGCTGCGCAAAAAGGGTGGGTTGTCGGGTTATCCGTCTCGGGCCGAGAGCGAACACGACTGGGTTGAGTCAAGCCACGCCAGCGCAGCGTTGTCCTACGCCGACGGGTTGGCCAAGGCGTTCGAGCTGACCGGGCACCGCAACCGGCACGTGGTGGCGGTCGTGGGCGACGGCGCGCTCACCGGCGGCATGTGCTGGGAGGCGCTGAACAACATCGCGGCCGCGCACCGGCCGGTGATCATCGTCGTCAACGACAACGGCCGCAGCTACGCCCCGACCTTCGGCGGTTTGGCCGACCATCTGGCCGCCTTGCGGCTGCAGCCCAGCTACGAGCACCTCTTGGAGCGGGGCCGTACGGCGGTTCGCGGGATGCCGGTGTTCGGCGAATTGGCCTACCACGTCATGCACAGCGTCAAAGCCGGTGTCAAGGACGCGCTTTCGCCGCAGCTGCTGTTCACCGACTTGGGTTTGAAGTACGTCGGGCCGGTCGACGGCCACGACGAACATGCCGTGGAGACCGCGCTGCGCAGCGCCCGCGGATTCCGCGGCCCGGTGCTGGTGCACGTGGTCACCCACAAGGGCATGGGCTACGGCCCAGCCGAGGCCGACGAGGCCGAGCAGATGCATTCCTGCGGGGTGATTGACCCGGCGACCGGGATCGCGACCAAGGTCCCGGGACCGAGCTGGACGGCGACGTTCTCCGAATCGCTGATCGACTATGCGACCAGACGCCGCGACATCGTCGCGATCACCGCCGCCATGCCCGGGCCTACCGGGCTGACGGCGTTCGGGCAGCGTTTCCCGGATCGGCTGTTCGACGTCGGCATTGCCGAGCAGCACGCGATAACGTCGGCCGCCGGCCTGGCCATGGGCGGCATGCACCCAGTGGTGGCGATCTATTCGACATTCCTCAACCGCGCATTCGACCAGATCATGATGGACGTCGCGATGCACAAGCTGCCGGTCACCGTGGTGCTTGATCGGGCCGGCATCACCGGACCGGACGGGGCCAGCCACAACGGCATGTGGGATCTGTCGATGCTGGGCATCGTCCCCGGGATGCGGGTTGCCGCGCCCAGGGATGGCACCCGACTGCGCGAAGAGCTCGGCGAGGCGCTCGACATCAACGACGGTCCCACTGCGATCAGATTCCCGAAAGGCGATGTCGGCGAAGAAATTCCGGCGCTTCAGCGGCGCTCCGGCGTAGACGTGCTCGCGGTGCCGGCCGACGGGCTGACCGCCGATGTGCTGCTGGTGGCGGTCGGGGCATTCGCATCGATGGGCCTGGCGGTGGCCGAGCGGCTGCGCAACCAGGGCATTGGTGTGACAGTGATCGACCCGCGGTGGGTGCTGCCGGTTTCGGATGTGGTGGCCGAATTGGCGCGCGCGCACAAGCTGGTCGTCACGTTGGAAGACAACGGCGTCAACGGCGGCGTTGGTTCGGCGGTGTCAGCGGCATTCCGGCACAACGAGATCGATGTGCCGTGCCGCGACGTCGGACTGCCGCAACAATTCTTCGACCACGCGTCGCGCGGCGAGGTGCTCGCCGAAGCCGGTCTCACCGAGCAGAACGTGGCCCGCCAGGTCACCGGCTGGGTGGCAGCTGCCCTGGGCAACGGTGTTGAGTCCGCAGCGGAGATCAGCGAGCACCTGGATTAGCGACGGCGACGGTCAGTCAACGGGTTTCAGTGCTGCGGCCAGTACCGGGTCCACCAGCTCACGCTGCCAACAGCGCGCCTGGCCGGCGGCCAAGAACTCGTCAATTGCCGTCGCCGGATCGTCGGCGCCCTCCCAATCCCAGCACAGCCGTCGTACCAGGTCGGGCGAGACCAGGTTCTCGGTAGGCACCGAGACCCGTTGGGAGAGTTCACGCAGCGCAGTGCGGGCAGCATCTAGTCGTGCCGCGGCCTCTGGTCTGCGCTTGAGCCAGCGCGCTGGCGGCGGTGGTCCGTTGGGCGGCTCGGTCTCCTCGGCGGGACCGGGGTTTTCCCGCGCTGATTTGAGGGCCGCCAACCATGTGGTGGCGTTACGGCGTTGCCGGCGACCGCCGAAGATCGGCAGGGCGATCAAGTCGTCGATCGTCTTCGGGTCGGCGATGGCGGCTTCGATGATAGCCGAGTCGGGCAAGATGCGCCCCGGCGCGATATCGCGCCGTTGAGCGATTTCGTCTCGCGCGGCCCACAATTCGCGAACCGCAGCCAAGCCGCGCTGGTTGCGCACCCGGTGGATTCCGGATGTGCGTCGCCAGCGATCCCTGCGGGTCGGTGGTGGGTCCTGGCCCACGGTCCGCAGGTAATCGAATTCCTCTGCGGCCCAATCGGTTTTGCCCTGCTCCGCCAGCACGCCCGCGATCGCGTCCCGTAATTCGATGAGCACTTCTACGTCGAGGGCCGCGTAGTTCAGCCACGCTGAGGGCAGCGGACGTCTGGACCAGTCCGCCGCGCCGTGGCCTTTCGCCAGACCCACACCGAGCAGCCGTTGTGCCTCGGCCGCCAGGTTGACCCGGTCGAAGCCGGCCAACCGCCCGGCCAGCTCGGTGTCGTACAGCGCCGGCGGTCGCATGCCGACCTCGGCCAGGCACGGCAGGTCCTGATCGGCGGCGTGCAGAATCCACTCGTCCTCGGCGAGCACCTCGGCGACGGGCCGCAGCACGCTCAACGGGTCGCCGCCGTGGCTGACCGGATCGATGAGCACGGTGCCGGCGCCGGCCCGGCGGATCTGAATCAGGTAGGCGCGGTTGGAGTAACGAAACCCCGAGGCTCGTTCGGCATCGACTGCGAATGCTCCGTGCCCGCCGGCCAGCAGTTGTGCGGCGGCAGCGATCTCGCTGGCGGTCGTCGAGAGGTCGGGCACACCGTTGGCGGGCGCAAGCAGCGGCGTTACGTCTGGCTCCGTGCTTTCCGGTTCTTCGACTGTGGCCTCGGCCATGTCAGACGCGGGACCGTGTGCCCAAATCCGTCACCCCGACCGGTGGCAGCCCTGCCGCATGTTCGAGCACCTCGCAGAACGCCTCGACGTGTGTGCCAATGTCAGGGGTGATCGCGGTCCAGGACGCGCGCAGCTCCAGCTGGTGGGCGCGCGGCGGTCCGGAGATGTCTCCGTAGCGCACCGAGCTGGTGGCGGTGACCGTGCCGCCGAGCGCGGTGACATGCTCGGCGCGGGTGTCCAGCGCGTCGACCAGCCAGCTCCACGCCACCTCCGGCAGCAGCGGGTCGACGGCCTCGCTGGAGTCCAGGTCGGCCTGGATGTAGGCGACCAGCCGCATGGTGCCATCCCAGGCCTCGGCCCCATCCGGGTCGTACAGCAGGATCAGCCGGCCGAACGCGTCACCGTCGGACTGCTCCGGCACCTGGTCGAGCTCGGGGCGTTTGACCTCGGCGCCAAGCGCGTAGCTGAACGGCGCCAGACGCTGAGGCGGCCGGATCGGGCCCAGCTCGATTTCCGAGCGCACGCAGGCAGCACTCATCGCCGCGACCGCATCGCGAAACGGGACCGGCTCGGCTGTTGTCACGAGCGCCGCTCCTCTTCATCGCCACGCTCTGCATCGTCGCTGGCGCGCACAACCTCTGACGCTAGACCTATCGGCCGATATGCGGAAAAAGGCGCGCCGTTTCGGCGGGGAGGGTACCGGCGGTACCGGATTATTCGGCGGTTCCCGCGGAGTCCGAGTCGGCGGAGAAACGCGCCGGCCGCTTTTCGCGGTGGGCGGCCAGACCCTCCCGGACGTCAGGCCCGCCGAACCCCAGAAACTCTAGGCCCAGGGATGTTTCGAAGGCCGGTGCGAACATCCGGTACCAATGGTTGAGGCTGTGCTTGGTGAAGCGGATCGCCGCCTGCGCGCCTTGCGCCAGATCCGCCGCGATGCGAGCTGCGGTGCCGAGCACCTCGTCGTCGTCCACACAAATCGAGACCAGCCCGATCCGTTCCGCTTCCTGGCCCGACAGTGGCTCGCAGGTGAGCAGGTAGTACTTGGCCTTGGCCATGCCGACCAGCAGCGGCCAGCAGATGGCCGCGTGATCGCCCGCGGCCACACCCAGCTTGGTGTGCCCGTCGATGATCCTGGCGGTTCGCCCGGCCACCGAAACGTCGGCGAGCAGCGCCACCACCAGGCCCGCGCCGACGGCGGGTCCGTGAATCGCCGAAATCACCGGCTTGTCGAAGTTGACCATGTTGAGTACCAAGTCGCGGGCCTCGCGCATGATGCGCAGCCGGTCGTTGAACTCGCCCATCGTCTCGTCGATCAGATCGAAGCTGCCCCCGGAGGAGAATGCCTTGCCTTCGCCGCGGACCAGGACGGCGCGCACGTCGGGGTCGCGATCGATCACCGGCCAGATGTCGGCGAGATCGCGGTGCATCTGCGGCCCGACCGAATTGAGCCCGGGAGCGTCGAGAATCAGGTGCAGCACACCGTTCTCACTCGATTCGATTCGCAGACTTGGGAATTCGTCGTAGTCGACTGATGGATGGCGCACTGGCATATCTGGATGTTACGCACGTCCGAACCGGCGGCTTATCGCACCCGCCGGTCGTGGCAGCATTGAGGTTGATGAGTATGCGTCGCACGCTTCCCGAATCGCCGTATCTGGCCGCGGCAACCGGCCGCAAACCGCACCGGGTGCCGGTGTGGTTCATGCGGCAGGCAGGCCGATCGCTGCCGGAATACCGTGCACTGCGGGCACAGCACAGCATGATGGCGGCGTGCTTCGACGCCGAACTGATCACCGAGATCACCCTGCAGCCGATACGCCGTCATGACGTCGACGCCGCGATCTTGTTCTCCGATATCGTGGTCCCGCTGCGCGGCGCCGGCGTCGACTTGGACATCGTCCCCGACGTCGGACCTGTCATCGCAGCGCCAGTGCGCACCGCCGCCGACGTCGATGCATTGAAACCTATTGAACCACAACGTGTTCAGCCGGTTTCGGATGCGGTTTCGCTACTCGTGGAGGCGCTGGGCGATGTTCCGCTGATCGGGTTCGCGGGGGCACCGTTCACGCTGGCGTCCTACCTGGTCGAGGGCGGCCCGAGTCGCCACCACGCCCGCACCAAGGCGATGATGCTGGCCGAACCGACCTGCTGGCATGCGCTGATGGAAAAGCTGACTGACCTCACCATCGGGTTTTTGCGGGTCCAACTCGACGCCGGGGTGGATGCGATCCAGGTGTTCGACTCGTGGGCGGGCGCGCTGTCGCTGGCCGACTACCGTCGCTACGTGCTGCCGCACAGCGCGCGGGTATTCGCGGCACTCGCCGACCGCGGCGTCGCGATGACGCATTTCGGGGTCGGCACCGCAGAACTACTGGGCGCTATGGCGGAGGCAGGTGCCACGGTCATCGGCGTCGATTGGCGAACCTCGCTGGTCGATGCCACCGCGCGAGTCGAGACCGGGACGGCGCTTCAGGGCAACCTCGATCCGGCGGTGTTGCTGGCCGGCTGGCCGGCGGTGGAGCGGGCCGCCCGCGCGGTGGTCGACGACGGGCGACGCGCTGTGGACGCCGGCGCGGCCGGGCACATTTTCAACCTTGGGCATGGCGTGCTGCCGGAAACCGATCCCGGTGTGCTCACCGACCTGGTGTCGCTGGTCCACTCGTTATGACGTCCGGCGCTCACTCGTATTGTGTTGTTGGCGGCGGAATCTCGGGTCTGGCAGCGGCCTACCGGTTACGGACGGTCCTCGGCGACGAGGCGAGCATCACGTTGTTCGATCCGGCCGACCGGCTCGGCGGGGTGCTGCGCACCGAGCAGGTCGGCGGTGTCCCGATGGACGTCGGCGCCGAGGCGTTCGTCGTACGGCGGCCCGAGATGCCGGCGCTGCTAGACGAACTGGGCCTGGCGAACCGGCAAGTCGGAACCACCGGAGCGCGCCCGCTGATCTACAGCCAGAATCGGCTGCATCCGCTGCCGGCAGCCACGCTCAATGGCATTCCGTCGTCCGCAGAGTCGATGGCCGGCTTGGTGAACGACGCCACCCTCGCGCGTATTGCTTCCGAGCCGAGTCGTCCGTTTCGCTGGCAGCCCGGCGGCGATCCCGCCGTCGCCGACCTGGTGGCAGACCGGTTCGGCGAGCAAGTGGTGGCCCGGTCGGTGGATCCGATGCTCGGCGGGGTGTACGCGGGGTCGGCCGCGACCATCGGACTACGCTCGGCTGCCCCGACCCTGGCTGCCGTTCTGGACGGCGGCGCCGCCCACTTGACCGACGCGGTCCGCCAGGCCCTGATGAGCGTCACCGCAGGCCCGATATTCGGCGCGGTGGGCGGCGGTTACACCGTGCTGGTCGACGAACTCGTTCGTCGCAGCCGGCTCAATTGGGTCCAGGCGGCGGTGGACGGTATCGAGGCTGCTGAAGCTCCTGGGCGGGGTTGGACGCTGCGCGACGACGCTGGTGGCCAGTGGCGCGCCGACGCGGTAATCCTGGCCGTCCCGGCTGCCCGCCTGGTCGGGCTCGCCGACGCCATCGCGCCGCGCACCGCCGCCGCGGCGAGCCGCATCGCCAGCGCCTCCTCGGTGGTGGTGGCGCTGGCCGTGCCCCGCGGTATCCGGTTCCCGCAGAGTTCGGGCGTGCTGGTCGCGAGCGGAGAACGGTTGCACGCCAAAGCCGTTACGTTGTCGTCGCGAAAGTGGGGACGACGTACCGATGTGGAGCTACTGCGACTCTCGTTCGGGCGCTTCGGCGAAGAGCTCGCCCGCCGCGCTTCCGACGACGAGCTGCTGGCGTGGGCGATACAGGACCTGGGCACCGTTTTCGGGCTGACTGTCGACCCGGTGGACGTCCGGGTGCAGCGCTGGCCGGACGCAATGCCGCAATACGGCCCCGGCCATCGCGACCTGGTCGCCGAACTGCGCGCAGGACTGCCGCCGACCGTGGCGGTGGCAGGCAGCTACCTCGACGGGATCGGGGTGCCGGCGTGCATCGCCGCGGCTGGCCGAGCGGTTACCAGCGCGATCCGGGCGGTCGAAAACCCCGTGGCACCATAGTTCTCATGGCCCGCTTGGATTACGACGCACTCAACGCCACCGTTCGCTATCTGATGTTCTCGGTGTTCTCGGTTCGCGCCGGGGCTCTTGATGACGACCGTGGGGCCGTCATCGACGAGACTGCGACCTTCCTCAAGCAGCGCGAAGAGCGCGGCGTTGTGGTGCGCGGGCTTTACGACGTGGCCGGCTTTCGGGCAGATGCCGATTTCATGATCTGGACGCACGCCGAAACTGTTGAAGCGCTGCAGGCCACCTACGAGGATTTCCGGCGCACCACCACGCTGGGCCGGGCGTGCACGCCGGTGTGGAGCAGTGTGGCGCTGCACCGGCCGGCCGAGTTCAACAAGAGCCACATCCCGGCGTTTCTGGCGGGCGAGGAGCCGGGTGCCTACGTCTGCGTCTACCCGTTCGTGCGGTCCTACGAGTGGTATCTGCTGCCCGATGAGGAGCGCCGTCGCATGCTCGCAGAACATGGCATGGCGGCCCGCGAATACAAAGATGTCCGGGCGAACACCGTGCCGGCGTTCGCGCTTGGTGACTACGAGTGGATCCTGGCGTTCGAGGCCCCTGAGCTGCATCGGATCGTCGACCTGATGCGCGAGTTGCGGGCCACCGACGCGCGGCGGCACACCCGCGAGGAGACGCCGTTCTTCACCGGCCCGCGGGTGCCCGTCGAACGGCTGGTGGCCTCGCTGCCATGACGCTGATCGTTGCATCGCCGATAGTTCACGTTATATCGTTAACGTCATGAACGAACCTGCACAGGCCGATCCGAGCCGCTTTGAAGAGATGTACCGCGATCAGCGGCTCTCGCACGGCTTGCCGGCTGCCACGCCGTGGGACATCGGCGGCCCGCAGCCGGTCGTACGGCAACTTGTCGCGCTAGGGGCGATCAAGGGCGAAGTTCTTGACCCGGGTACCGGTCCGGGCCACCACGCCATCTACTACGCGTCACAGGGTTACTCGGCCACCGGCATCGACGCGTCACCGACCGGGCTGGAGCGGGCCAGAGAGAACGCGCGGAAAGCCGGAGTGTCGGTGAACTTCCAACTGGCCGACGCGACAAAGCTTGAGGGTCTGGAGAGCCGCTTCGACACGGTCGTTGACTGCGCCTTCTATCACACGTTTTCGACCGAGCCGGAGCTGCAGCGTGCGTACGCGCAGGCTTTGCACCGGGCGACCAAGCCCGGAGCGCGGCTCTACATGTTTGAATTCGGCCCCGGCAATGTCAACGGTTTCCAGATGCCACGATCGTTGTCCGAGGACGACTTTCGTCAGGTGTTCCCCGACGCTGGCTGGGAGATAACGTATTTGGGTCCGACCACCTACCTGATCAACATGAGCGGGGAAACCCTTGACATGATGCTCGCCCGCAATCCTGATATGGCCGAGCAGATCAAGCCGCTCGTCGAGCGATTCCGGATCATCGAACCCTGGCTCACCAACGGTCGGGCCTACGCCCCGTTCTGGGCAGTGCACGCGACTCGAGTGGACTAGGGCGGCGCCGAGTCAAGCATGGCATCGACAAACGCTTTATCGTGACGGGATGGGCGAGCATGCACACGTCGATCCCACCCGCTACGAGAAGATGTATGCCGATCGGCAGGTCTCGCACGGCTTGCCGGCAGCTACGCCGTGGGATATCGGCGGCCCGCAACCCGTCGTCCAGCAACTCGTCGCGTTAGGGGCGATCAAGGGCGAGGTTCTTGACCCAGGTACTGGCCAGGGCCACCACGCCATTTACTACGCGTCACAGGGCTACTCGGCGACTGGCATCGACTCCTCACCGACCGCAATCGAGCGGGCGAAGGAGAACGCGCGGAGCGCCGGGGTCTCGGTGAACTTCCAGGTGGCCGACGCGATGGCCCTGGAGGGTCTCGAGAATCGCTTCGACACGGTCGTCGACTGCGCCTTCTATCACCTCTTTTCCGACGTGATGGTGCTCAAGAGGTCGTATGCGCAGAATCTGCACCGAGCGACCAAGCCCGGAGCGCGGCTCTACATGTCGAATTCGGCCCCGGCAACGTCAACGGCTATGGTGCGCCGCGGTCGCTATCCGTGGATGACTTCCTGCAGGTGTTCCCCGACGCCGGTTGGGAAATCACGTATTTATGGCCGACCACGTATCAGGTCAACATCAGCGTAGAAGCCTTTGAGATGATGATCGCGCGCAATCCCGATAAGGCCGAGCAGATCAAGCCCATGGTGGAACGGTTTCGGTTATTCCAGTCGTGGCTGCCCAATGGTCGGGCACACGCCCCGTTCTGGGAGATGTACGCAACACGACTGGACTAGTTCCTTGCGCCAAGTGGCCACCACTGGCCATTCGGCAGGAAAGTCAGCTCGGCACCAAGCGCAGGCAGATCGAGTTGATGCAGTAGCGCTGATCCGTCGGAGTCGGATAGCCCTCTCCGGCGAACACGTGGCCCAGATGGCTGTGGCAGTTGGCGCACAACACTTCGGTGCGGACGGTGCCCATCGAGCGGTCGGGGCGCAGGATCACCGCGTCGGAGTTGGCCGGGTCGAAGAATGACGGCCAGCCGCAATGGGATTCGAACTTCTCCGAACTGCGGAACAACTCGGCGCCGCACGCCCGGCATTGGTAGATGCCAGTGGTCTTGGTGTCGGTGTACTCACCGGTGAACGGGCGTTCGGTCCCGGCCCGTCGCAGCACCGCGAACTCGTCGGGGGTCAGTTTTTGACGCCACTCGTCGTCGGTAAGTTGCACGTGCGGCTGCTGGGAAGCGGTCATGCATTCACGCTAGCGCGCTCCGGCTTGGACGTCAGCCATGCTGGATCAATCCCGTCCTCCAGGCGGTTCTCGGCCTTGGCATCCAGATAGCGGAAGTAGAGCACGGTGAATACCACGATCAGCAGTAGCGACCAGCCGTAGGTGATCTTCAGGTAGTCCAGCGGCCGCCCGATGTACATCCAGTGCAGCAGCAGCCACTTGTCCATCGTCAGGAAGCCGTAGACGCCCAGCCAGGCGGGCCAATTGCGAATCACCGAATTGGGCAGCACCGCCGTCATCAGGAACGGGAACAGCATCATCGAGTAGTAGCCCTGGGCCAGTGACAGCACCAGCCACGACCACAGCAACAGCACGCCCGACGATGTGGTGAACCAGAACAGCGGATCACGAGTGCGGTAGTAGCGGTACAGCAGCCACAAGCTGCCAATCGCGAGCAGTGTGAACAGGATTCGCAGGAACAGGATCAACCAGGTCGGCAGGCCGAAGTAGACGCCGTTGCCTTCGATCGAGCTGTTGAAGTAGTCGCGGACGCCCAACGTGTACGGCAGAGTGCGGGTGAAGAAGTCCATCGGGTGCACGACCAGGGGCAGCGCGGCCAGGTTGAACGCCACCGGTACCACGATGGCGGCCAGCACCGCGCGCCACTGACGGTTCAGCAGCGGCAGCAGCAGCAGGGGCAGCAGCACCGGTTTGACCACCAACGCCAGCCCGATCGCGACACCGGCCCACCACTGATGTCTGACGCTGCCGGCTTTGGAGCCATCGAGCAGCCACCGCAGGAACAACACCTCGAGCAGCAGGATGACGCCGTTGATGTTGGTGAAAACCAATGTGCTCGTGACGGATTCGGTGCAGAACATCGCGAGCAGCAAGGCTGGGGCCGCCACCGAGGTCAGCGCGAAGTTGAACATCCGCAAGAGGACGTAGGCAGCGATGACGATGGCGGCACTGTTGATGGCGATGAACAGGTAGCGTGACTCCGCGAACGGCAGATAGCCAAACGGCGCCATGATCAGCGTGCCGCCGGGCGGATACAGGTAGTGCGGGTCGACGTAGTCGAAATGCTCGTTGTAGAACTCCAAGCCGTGCCGGAAGTTCGACAGCGCGCGGTAGACCGGCTTGAAGTCGTCGGTGATGTTGCCGTTGGCGGGCAACACGACGGTGCGGTGGATCACCGACATGATGGCCAGCGGCCACAGCACCGAACGCAGCACGGTGGCAGTGCTCGGTGCGGCCGTGCGGGGACCAAAGGTGGCCTGCGCCCAATCGCGCAGGCCGCCACGAAGGGAATCAACTGCCGTCACGAGCGCACCGTACACGGGCGATCGCCCGAAGGATCAGGCGGGACAGTAGGTGTCGGTGGAGGGCAACTGGCCGCTGTCGAGGTAGCCGATCAGCGGGGGGACCGCGCATGAGGAATAGACGCTGGCGCCGTGGCCGATCCCTTGCCACATCACCCGCTTGCTGGCCGCAGTGGCGTTGATGATGGTGGCGGCGGTGGCCGAGACGCCTTCCGACCCGACAATCGGATCGCTCTGCACGCCCATGAGAAGCACGTTGACTTTGAGCTTCTTCGGTAGCTGGGGGGGCGACGCGCTCGGCCACGACACGCATTTGACGAGATTGAGCGCACCGACGGTGCCGAACTGGGGGTAGAGCTTGCCCCAGGCGACCACTAGTTCTCGAACCCGGTCGGGTGTGGGGCGGTTGATCGCGTCACTGCACGAATTGACGAACTGCCCGTCGGTGCCGGTGATGCCCTCCGCCCGATTGATCAGGCTGGTCAGCAAGTTGGTGTCACCGGAGCGGGCGTTTGCGAGTGCGGTGGCCAAGTCGTTGGTGGCGCTGACGCGGTCACCGGTGGGGTAGCCCAGCGCGGTGCCGATGGCGTTGGCAAGGGAGGCTGTTGACGTACTCGCCGGGCCGTGGCTGGCGCGGGCGTCGGCCAGCAACGAGCTGACCGCGGCTTTGGGGTCGGGGCCCAGGGGGCAGTTCACCGCAGCGCACTGGGCGGCGAATGCGTCCAGTGCATCCTGCTGGCCTTTGACCTTTTGCTCGGCGGCGGCTTCGGCGCCGACGCCCAACGCGATCGGGGAATCGAGGACCAGCCGGGCGACCTTGTCGGGATGCGAGCTCGCGTAGGAGAGCGCTACTTGGGCGCCGTTGCCGATGCCGATCATCGCCAGCGCCGGTACGTCCCAGGTACTACGCAGCCGCTCGATGTCGGTGGCAGCGTGGGTGTCGTCGTAGGCGGAGTCGCCGGGCGCAATGGTGTCGGTGCAGCTGGTGGTGGCGTTCTGCACGATGGCGGCGAGGTTGGCGACCGGGTCGTTGCCGGCTTCGAACTGCGACTGGTCGCGGATCTCCTGGCGGTCGAATTGGTCGAGACAGTCCACCGGGCTCGACATGCCCATGCCGCGGCGATCGATGGCGACGATGGGATGGCTGCGCAGCACGTCGGCGCCGGCCCGCGCCAGCCACACCGGCAGTTGCAGCGACGAGGGCAGGTCCGAGCCGGTGGTGAAAACCAGTGGGCCGGCGTCGTGCGGAGTCTGCACCGAGCGGGCGCGCACCACACCGATGCTCAGCGTCCCGGCCGCACCGTTCACAGGATCGAGGTCGGCGTCGTAGCTCGCGCAATCCAGCTTGACGCCGGGCGCTGCGGGGACCGCGGCGTCGGCGAATTCCTTTGACGTGCAGTCACGCCACGACAAATCGTTCTTGGGTGTTGCGATCGGCGGCGGACCATTGGGCGGCTTCGCTGTCGTCGCCTGCCCCTGCGGCCGCGCACCTGAGTTGGTGGCGAAACGCGGGTTGGCGGCCAATCCAGGTGCACAGCCGGCCAGCAACCCAGTCACCACGATCAACGACGTGGCGATTGTGGCGTGCCGGCTCATGCGACCACAGTAGCCATTCCTGCGGGGTGCTTAGGCTTTGACGTAGCGGGTGTACAGGTAACCGTCGTCGTCGGTAAGGATGTGCGCGCAGCGCATCCCGGTCAGCACCTGCCCCGGGCCAGCGGCGATGCGGCCGGCCTGACCCCCGACCAGGCTCGGCGCGATCGTCAGGCACAGTTCGTCGACCATGCCGCGCTCGACGAACGAGCCGAATAGCGTCGGACCGCCCTCGGTCAATACCCGGTACAGGCCGCGGTCGGCCAGCGCGGCCAGCACCATGGCGTCGTCGACTCGAGCGGGGTCGTCGACCGAGCATTCAACGACCTCTGCAAGGCCGGCGAGTCCGCTTCGGGTCTGGTCGACGACCGCGGCGCAGGTGCACACCAGCGGCGGCACCTCAGTGCGGGTGAAAACCGGCATATCCCGCTCCAGGCGACCGGATCTAGTGACCATCGCCAGCTGCGGGACCTCGTTTTGTCCGCGGGCCTGGCGGCCCTGGCGCTGGGCGATGGTCAAGCGTGCGCCGGCATAACCCTCGGCTCGCACCGTGCCCGCGCCGACCAGGATCACGTCGGCGAGTTCCCGCAGCACGCTGAACACCGCCCGATCCCCGGACCCACCCAGCTGGCCCGACTTGCCGCCGAACGTCGCGCCGCCGTCGAGGCTGGCGATGAAGTTCGCCCGCAGCCACGTCCTGTTCAGTTCCGCCGGGTAGCCGTACAGCTCGGGCAATTCGCTGCCGTCGAGTTCGTCGACCGAGCCGAGCAGTCTCAGCTGCATCCCGCCGGCGTGGTCGACAGCTTGGTCACGCATGCGCATCATTGCAACACGTCGGTAGGGTGCCCTGCATGCACGGCCCCAGCTCCGCGGGTGCCACCGGCGGGGTCGCTCATCTGGTCGATCGGCAGCCCACGGTGTCACCCGAACGGCTGATTGTTCAGCTGACGCCGCCGACCTTCGCCGACGTGAGCTTCGCGAGCTATCACCCTGACCCGGCCGAGCCGACGCAGTCCGCCGCCGTCGCGGCATGCCAACAGTTCTGCCGGCAGGCCGTCGAGCGCCGGGCCGGCCGCAAGAAGCTGTTCGGCGGGCGAGAGGCGCTGCCGGGCAGCGGGCTATACCTCGACGGTGGTTTCGGTGTCGGAAAGACGCATTTGCTGGCCGCTGCTTACCGTCAGCTGCCCGACCATGCGGCCGGTCCCAAGGCGTTTGCGACGTTCATGGAGACACTCGACGACTTCGACGCCCTCTGCGCCCACCTGGCCACCATGCACCCGTCGCGTTATTCGACGTTGATCGAGGGTGTGACGGCGGTTTTTCTGACGGGAGCGCACGCCATCGACGACCAGAACGTAGCGCTGCGGCTGGTAGCGCTGACCGACCGGCTCTACGACGCCGGCATCCCGGTGCTGGCTTCGGGGGAGAAGCTGGACCGCATCTTCAGCGACGAGATGCTGGCCGGTGGCTTCCGGAAGAAGTACCTGCGGGCGATGTCGCGGCTGCTGGCGCTGACCGCGGCTGTCAACGCTTAGGCCGCAGCAAACTGGCGCACCATGACATAGTCGCTTTCGGTACGGGTGCCTAACTGAAAAGTCCTGGTGCCATTGATTGTAAACCCGCACTTGCTGTAAAACCGTTGTGCGCGAAGATTTTTCTGATTGACACCCAGCCACATGCATTGGGCGCCCCAGTCGACGGCAGCGGCGAGCGCGGCGTCCATCAGTGCGGTGGATACGCCAGAGCCGTGCTTGTCCGGCAGCACATACATCTTCGAAAGTTCCACGGCTGGTCGAACGGGCACGGCGCGCTGCACGTGGGGGTCGTCGCCGACACCGCGAATCAGCATGGCGTAACCGACAATTCGACCGTCTTGACTGGCGGTGAGGATCAGCCGTCGCGGATCGGCAAGATACTCGGCGAAGCGTTCGTCGGATAGGTTGGCGTCGACGAATGCCGCGATGTTCGCGGGCGTGACCGACGGGGGACACGCCAATGGAAAGGTGCGTCCTGCGACCGCAGCCAACTCGGCAATGTCGACGGAATCAACCGTCGCGATGCACACTGCCAAAAGCGGTTTCGCGGCTATAGGTTCCACTGCGCCAAGTGATAGCCCGTCTTCTTGTCCAGCAGCAAGCGGCGCATCCTTTCTCCTCTGGGCCGGCCTCTACGACTCTCGCATGATGGCACACGGCGACGACTACGTCGCCTGTTTCTTACCGGCCACCAGAGATTCGAGCACGGCGGTCAGATCGGCTTCGACGCGGTCTTTGTCGATGCCCGCCTGGTGCAGCGGCCCGCTACCGTCTTCCAGTTCGAGGAGCGCGAGCAACAGATGCTCGGTGCCGATGTAGTTGTGGCCCAAGCGAAGTGCTTCACGGAAGGTCAGCTCGAGTGCTTTGCGGGCCGGACCGCTGAACGGGATCAGCTGTGGTGGATTATCGACGGCCAATGGCAGCGTGATCGCTGCACGGACCGATTCGGGGTCGACCTGCTGCGCGGTGAGCAGCTTGGTGGCCAGCGCGTCGGGGTCACCCAACAGACCCAGCAATAGGTGGTCGGGCGTGATCTTGCCGTTGCCAGCCTCATGCGCGGCGTTCTGAGCGACGACGACGACGTTGCGGGCCCGGGGGGTGAAACGTTCGAAGCCCTGGTTGGGGTCGAGTGACGTGGCCTCGGCCCGCAACACGAACCGCTTCTGCGCTGCTTGCTTGGTGACGCCCATGCTCTTGCCGATGTCGGTCCAGGAGGCTCCCGATCGGCGGGCCTGATCGACGAAGTGCCCGATCAGATGGTCGGCGACCTCGCCCAGGTGCTCGGCCGCCAAGACGGCGTCGCTGAGTTGGTCCAGCACGTCGGTGTGGACCTGCTTGATGGCGTTGATCAGCTCGTCGAGTCGGACGGGATGGGCGACCGGTGTCGGCCCAGAGGCGGAGTCTGTCATGCCGTCAACGTTAGGTTGACGGTGGCAATTCGTCAACTACAGGTTGACGTCGAGATTTGTGAGCGGTGCTCACTCAGCCTTTCGAGTATCCGCGGCGCACAGTCCGATCGAGGATGCCCAGCGTGGCCCGCAACGCGAGTTCAGACATGACGGGAAAAATTCCGGCCTCGCGCCACTGCTCGTGGATGTCGGACCAGTCGTAGAACGAGGTGACGAGCGTGCCGTCACCCTGCTCGTCGGGTTCGAGCCGGTAGCCGTACACGTGGCCGATCTGCGGGCGAAGCTGGCCCAAAACCGTCCACGAGATCAGCCGGTCGGGCTCGAAGTCGCGAATGGTGACGGTGACGTCGTACTTGCCCAGTTCTGGAAAGTCGTTGAGCGACTCACGGTCCATATGAACGACGAAGCTGTCACCGGCGGCGGCAACGGGCCCGCCTTCGGCGTCCTGCAACATTCCGGATGAGTCGATGGCGACATGACCCTGTGGATCGCAGAGCACTGCGAAGATGTCGGCTGGGGGAGCGGCGATTTTGCGTTGGACTTCGATTTTCTCGGCCACCGTCTGATCTTGGCAGCATTCCCGGGCCGGTGGTGCAGATACGACAACAGCGCCGCCGTGAGTCATGATGGAGCGATGCGACGTCTCCTGGTGCTGGTTGGCATCGCCGTCACCCTGGGTTCAGCTGTGCCGGCCCAGGCTGGCCCCGGCAGCGCTGACCCGGGCGTTGATGCGAGCTTCCTGGACGCGCTGACGAAGGCAGGTATCACCTTTAGCAACGGAGCCAGCGCCGTCAACGCGGGCAAGACGGCATGTGGGCTGATGGACCAGGGCCAGCCGGAACTTGACGTCATCCAGCACGTGACCGAGCAGAACCCGGGAATCAGCACCACCAGCGCCGCCAAGTTCACCGCAATTGCAGCAAGCGCCTACTGCCCGCAATACCTGCAACGGGCCAGCGACAACGGCGGCGAGAGTACCGAGCCCCCACCGAACCGAGTGGGCATATCCGGTGGACGGCGAGAGTAACGGCGCTGCCGCACAACGGCGTGTGGATGGTCGGGTGTCGTTCCGCGGCGCGCGTCGACATAGAGCCCGATCGGTGGACCGTCATGCGAGACTCCACAGATGGCGTTCACGGTGGTAATGATGACTCCTACGCCGTAAACGAAGCCGGCGTGCTTACCGTTACCATCGCGAACCCGAGGTTCACCAGGCAGATTTACTCTCCAAGCGGCTGGCTAGAGGTAGTCGTAACCAACCCGGGCATCGATGCAGGCGCAACGCGCACCGTCATGGGCCATAAGCTGCGCTCCTGATCTGTCGCTTCGGCAATATAGCTGCCCAAACAGCAACCGCAGTTCGCTGTCGATTACTTCACGACCGCGGACGTTGCGACGCTGGCCGAACGACAAGTCGCCGTTAGGGTGACGCATCACTAGATGGCCTCGCCGCAGCTTTATTCAAGACATAAACCAGCACCGCTAGGAATAGGACATACGAGAGTTCGCGTTGAACCTGGGCCGCCAAATCGACTTTCAAGATTTGGATTGGTTTGCCCCGCAGCTACTCTCGGCTGCTGCCCGATATTCCCACTCGGCCGGGTGGGGGTGGCGCGCTCGCCCCGCCGGTGTCGCTGGCGCGTTGTAAGAATTGCGGACAGTAAGCGCTGGCCGCGATCGCGGTGAACTGAGCGGCTCTAGTCGTGTTCAAGCCCGGATTCTGCCGCGCCACGTGTTGGATGACGTCAAGTTCGGGCTGCCCTTGCTCCATCATCCCGCATGCCGCCTTACCGTCCTTGACGGCGCCTGTCCGGCTTAGGACGGTGATGCCCGCTTTGGTGAGCGCATCGAGAAAGCTCGCATCAAGGTTCGGATCAGAGCTGCCCGGGCCAGCATGCGCGGGCGGG